>JBMYWO010000016.1:0-27192 GCA_049607505.1 Polaribacter sp. | reverse complement strand
GGTTTATAAAAATAATATCATATCTATAGATTTTTTTTGAATCTTGATATTATTGCGTATATTTGAGTGTTGTGTGTAATGCCCTATCTTCAAAGGTTATTTTTTAACCTTAAAGTTTAGGATTATTTACCTATAAAGAAAAGAATTTGGGAGTATTTTTGGTTAAAAACCAAGAGTCAAAGTTTTACGATAAATCGTATGAAAGTACACTTTCAAAATACGTGTTCGTATTAAAACTTTGTAAATCTCGTTGATTTTTTTCAGAAAATCAAGGAATTACCCAAATTTATTTTCTCAAATATAGAAAAAAACTTTCTTTTAAAAGACGATACATATACAAGTATATATCTCATAATTTAAAAGAGAAAAGGTTAAAAAAAGATAATTTTATGGCAAGATAGGGAACTCCATAAAAAAAACTTTTTGAGCTTAAAAATAGCTAGAAAAAGGTTATTTTTACTACACACAACATGGCATATATGCAATTGCTCCCTACGGTCACAACTGCACATATACCCACCCGCTATATACAGTGTGGCTAACGCCAAACTGTATACAGCCCTAAACGTTGGTAGCCATTTGAACGCTGAACTGATAGAGCAATTACAAGACCATCCGACTTACGGAAAATAAAAGAAAAAACGTAAATTGACTCTGGAAAAGTGTAAATTACTAACCGAAGGTCTTTAAAAAGTGCGGAATAGTCCGTTTGCCAAATTACGAAGACCTAAAAGACGTATAGTTTGGCAGTTAACCGTTAAAAACAATAACGATGAAAAATTTATTTTTTACTTTAGCCTTTATGATAGGTTCATTAACTTTTGCAAATACAGAAGTTAATAAATCAGAAAAAGTTGACGCTTTTTCAGAATGCTGTAAAGTAACAGTTGAACAAGAATCTACTGGAGATTCTGTAACTGTTAGAGCTTGTAGAACTACAATTTCTCAGGCTTGTGATGCAGCTTATAAAAAAGCCTTAGTTGCAATTGAAGAATAATTTCAAAGAAATAGGTTTGGGCTATCACCCAAACCTATTTTTATTTACTAAACAATTAACCTTAATCGTAAAATATGAAATCTTTATTAATATTATTATTTTTTCCATTAACTATATTCTCTCAAAGTTATCAAGTAAAATATGAATATAAAATACCGAGCGGTACAAAAATCCATTATGAACTTACCACTAATGGAAATTATTCAGAATTCATAAATATAAAATCAGAAAAAAGTAAAGAAGAAAGCGTACTTGTTTCTTCATCAAAAAAAAAGTTTTTTGTACTTAAAAACATCGAGGATAATGTATTAATATCAACTGATTTTTTAGGAAAAAAGCGGATTATAATCAAAGATTCATTAAACATAATAAACTGGGAATTAATCGATGAACATAAAGAGGTTATCGGAATGCAATGTCTTAAAGCTAAAATGAATTTTAGAGGTCGTGACTATATGGCATATTATTCGCCTGAAATCAATATTCAAGATGGACCTTGGAAATTTCAGGGATTACCGGGACTTATTATGGAAATCTATACTACGGATGGAGATTATCATTATCAAGTAACAGAAGTACGTAAAATACCAGACTTTAAAGAGAAAGAAATTAATTTCCAAAACGAAAAATTATATGATTGGAAATCTTTTAAAAAATTATACGTTACATACATTGATAATTTAATTAAATACTTAAAATCCGAAAAAGAAGAAACTGGTTATTCAGATTATTATAAAATTAATAAGCCCGAAATTATATATGAGAAAGCACAGACTGGCGACGGTATTGAATTTTAATATTTTTCTTATTTTATTTCTATTAGAAACAACTGTACAATCTCAAACATTAAATGGTAACGTTAGAAATATAGAATCTAATGAGTATTTAACTTCCACTATCATAATTGGAGAACTGAATGACTCACTAAAAAAAAAAGAGTTTTACGTTGTAAGGAAAGGAAGTTTCATTTATAATCTGAAAAACAATTATAAGAGCGTTTTATTAATTACAAAAAGTAATGGCTACATATCTGATACCATTGTTATATCTAATATTCAAAAAAATAAGAAATATAATTTAGATATTTTTTTAAAAAGAGACAGCAATACAATATTAGATGAAGTAGTGATTTTGGCGAAAAAGAAAGCATTCAAAATTAAAAAGGATACTATTTCTTTCAATGTATCGAGGTTTTTAGATGGTTCAGAGAATAAAATTGAAGAAGTTATAAAAAAATTACCTGGAATAGACGTAAACAGTAACACAGGCGAAATTAAATACAAAGGTAAATCCATAGAGACAGTTACGTTGGATGGAGATAATTTATTTGGATATAATTATACTTTAGGTACTAAAAACATTAGTACAGAGATTGTCGAAAGTATAGAGGCAATTGATAACTATTCCGAAAATCCACTTTTAAAAGGTATAGAACAAGGTGGTAAAGTATCATTAAATTTAAAATTAAAAAAAGGTAAAATTGATTTTTCGGGAAATACAGATTTTGCAACAGGTATCTTTGAAAATGGCAGTCTTTCTTATGATATAAGTTCAAATATCTTAGGCATCACAAAGTCTTATAAATCATTTGCTACTTTAGGATATAATAATATAGGTGTTAACCGTTCACCTTTTGATTATTTTGGATTTAGCTTTAATCTTGAACAACAAAAAGAACAAAATTATTTTGCAACCAAAATAATACCCGAAACTCGTTTCTCAAATCTATTAGAAAATAGAAGAGCAAACATCAACAATCAGTTTTTTGGAAATTACAATGCGATTTTTAAACTTAATCAAAAGTTAAGTATTAAAACTAATCTATATTATTTACAAGATAAAATTACAACAAATCAACTCTTTCAAAATAATTTTCAAATAAACAATGAAATGTTTATTACATCAGACAATACATTTATTACAAAAAAACCACAACAATACCGTGGAGATGTTGAAATAAAATATAATACTTCTAAAATTTCTTTATTAGAATATAAATTAAGATTGAGACAAGAAATAATTGAAACACCAACTACAGTTATTCAAAACCAAAACAATGAATTTTCCACTATTTTAAATACAGAAGATTTTTATCTCAAACAAAATTTAATATGGACAAAAAAGCTATCTGATAAGAAAGCCTTACAAGTCTCTTTACTTCATTCGTTTAATGATTTACCGCAAACTTTTAGTATTACACCTTCTCTTTTTGGTGCAAATGTTTTAAATGATAAGCAAGAAAGTGAATTCCAGAAAACTTTTTTTGAGGGAAAAACAACTTATTTAGGTTCAGGTAAAAAAGATAAGTACATTTTTTCTGTAGGTGCTAATTTAAATTATTCGTCATTTACTTCGAGATTAACAAATTCAGAGGATATGATTTCAGAAAATGATTTTGATTATGTACAAAGAAATATTATGAATACAGGCGTTTACAGTTTTAATCGTGGTAAATGGCAAATTTCACCTTCATATTCAATTCGTGTACTAAACCAAAACTTGGAACAAAAATTAGAAAATGAAGAAGAAAATCAAAATGATTTAATTTTTGAACCCGCTTTGAAATTAAAATATAAATTAAATTCTATTTCTTTTTTATCTGGTAATATAAGCTATAACCAAAACACCAATGCAGAGCAATATTTTTTCTTAAATAAAGTGCTAATCAATAACCGAACCACTATTAATAATTTACCAAGTTTAGAAATACAAAACAACCAAAAATATAATCTGTTGTATTTCAACAATGATTTATACAATCAATTTCAACTTAACGTAAACATTAGTTACCAAAAGTCAAAAGGAAACTTTTTTACCAATCAAAATATTACAGAAAATACTACTCAAATAAAATACTTTTTTTTGCCACAAAATAATAGCAATTGGAATATGAATGTTCAAGTTTCAAAATATTTTTCTTTTATTGAATCTACAATAAAGTTAAAGAGTAATTATTCCATTTCAAACTTCAGAAATATTGTTAACAATTCGGATTTAAGGCTAACCCAAAATAGTTTTTTGAGTAATTCGTTTTTTTGGAAAACAGCTTTTGAAATACCAATAAATTTTGAAAACACTTTTACATATGAATATTCAAAGTCAAAGAATGAAAACCAGTCAGCATTTATAAATGCTTCTTGGCAAAATAATCTTAAGCTCATTTTAAAACCAAATAAACGATGGTTTTTAATTGTTTCTACCGACTATTACTTGCCAGATACAGAACAATCCGATAATCAATTCTTCTTTTTGGATGCAACTTTAAGACATAGACCGAAAAACAAAAATTGGGAAGCACGTTTAGAAATGCGAAATATTACTAGTGAAAATAATTTTGAGCAAATTCAAACCTCTGACATATCAACGACAGTATTTAGAAGTAATTTATTACCACGATACTTTTTGCTAAATTTAACTTGGAATTTTTAATTGAATTTTAAAAAGATGGAATAAAAACGGCTACCAAAGCCGTATAAAATTAATTGCTTGGTTAAAGCCTACTTACGAAAGTTCTCACGGACTTTCTATTCGGTTTTTATTTGCAAACTTTAGTGCTTAAACCACGCAACTCTAATCTTATACAACACCTTTGCTAGCAATACAAAAAAATTGCATAAACCAAATTTTGTACATATATTTGTACATTATAAAATACAATATTATGCAAATAGCAACTGTTTCTGATTTTAGAAAAAATATTAAAAGTTACCTAGACAGAGTAGCAAAGAACTTTGAAACTTTAATTATAAACCGAGGAAAAGATTCTGGAATTGTAGTTATGTCATTACAAGAATACAATTCTCTTATGGCTACAAATCACGAACTTTCTTCTAGAAAAAATGAATTACGATTAGATTCTGCAATTGACAAACTAAAAAGCGGAATGACTTATAACAAAGACTTAATGGAAAACTAAAATGAAGTATATTTTCGTTGACGAGTCTTGGGAGGACTATTTATATTGGCAAAAAACGGACAAAAAAAAGCTGAAGAAAATAAATGAACTTCTGAAAGACATTGCTCGGAACCCTTTTGACGGAATAGGAAAACCAGAACCTCTAAAACACAAATATGCTGGATTTTGGTCGAGAAGAATTGATAGTGAACATAGACTTATTTATCAATATAAAGAAGGAGAAATATTAATTGCAAAATGTAGATTTCATTACGATTGAAAAAAGTACTGCTGGCAACACCTCACGACAAAAGTCACAGGGCAATCGGGTCTAATTTTGATAAATTTTCTATTATTCATCATTGATTTAAATTGTTGGTTTGGTTTTAGACAAATAGTATAGTATTTATTTAGTTCATTGATTTTTAGTATTTTAAAAAGAAAATAACACAAAAATCAATGATACACTTTTCAACATTAACAGATCCTAGAATAGATAGAACTAAACTTTTTAGATATTAAAATACAGTAGTAAAAATAGAATTATATATCATGAAACTTATAATAACACATTATTTTAACGCATTTAGCCTAATTTTTCTCACTATGTTTGGTAGGGAAATTTAGCTGTTTTTGACTCAAAAATTGATTTCAATTTATTTCAAAACCTCATCAATTACTTTTCCAGTACTTCCGTTTGGAAATTCAATTTGCAAAAAATTAGCAATGGTGGGCGCAATATCTATAATTTCATATTTCTTTTTTGAAGCCCCTTTTTTGATGCCATTTCCATAAAATATAATAGGGATATGTGTGTCATAAGAATAACCTGAGCCATGGGTGGTTCCTTTTCTGCTATGACTAATAGTTGACGGATTTGGGACTAACAAAATATCACCAGAAAATTTTTGATTATATCCATTTTGCAAAGAATTTAAAATTCCGTTAGTAAATGTGGTGGTTTGTAAAGTTCTTGCCGTAACAGATTTGTAAATTCCCTCAAAGTTAATAGCTTCATCTGCTATTTTTTGAGCAACTCTATCAACATCTAATTGCAAAGATTCTATATTTTCTTTGTTTAAAAAAATTTGATAATTAGAAATATTTTCAACCAACTGATCAGATTTGAAATACTTTTTGGTAATTTTATTTACATAGATTTTAAATTCTTTCGATTTAAAATAGTTTGCAGGAATTTTTAACGATTGCAAATAAGAGGGAACTTGCACAGCAGCATGGTCAGCAGTTAAAAATAACGTGTAATTTTGGTTGCCAACTTCAGTATCTAAAAAAGAAAATAGGCTTGCCAAATCTTTGTCTAAACGCAAATAAGTATCTTCAATTTCTTTGGAAGCTACGCCAAATTGATGCCCTATATAATCGGTTGAAGAATAACTGATTGCTAAAAAATCAGTTGCTTCGGATGTTCCTAAATGTTCTCCAATAATAGCCGCTTTGACAAAATCTGTAGTAAAAGAATTTCCGCTAGGAATGGCTTTTAGAATGCTATAATTATTGTTTTTGTTTCTTAATTTTGGAATATTATGAGGAAAAACGGGTTTCTTTTCACCTTTAAAAGTAGCTTCAAAATTATTGTCATCATCAATACTTTCTGTGTATGTAGAGATGTCGTACAAAGTTTCCCAAGGGGAATTCAAATATTCATCTGCTTTTCTTGAACGGTTAAAATCTTGAACCCATTTTGGCAATTTATCCATATAAAAAGAGGAAGAAATCCAAATTCCTTGGTTTCCGCCGTCAAACCAATACGCCGCATTTGCGGTATGTCCTACAGGTAAAATTGCCGAACGGTCTTTGATAGCAATGCCAATGGTTTTTCCTTTCATATTTTGTGCCAATCGCAGTTGATCTGCAACCGTTGTTGTTAGCATTCTAGCGGGAGATTTTTTACCCGCATCACTATCATTTCCAATAGTTTTGTATCGAGTATCATCTACACAATAAATGGATTTTTTTAAGTATTTATCATACCAACTATTAGAGATAATTCCATGATTTACAGGTGATGTACCTGTATAAATAGACGCATGACCAACGGCTGTGTAGGTAGGAATAAAATTGTAATGTGCATTTTCAAGAGAAAATCCATCATTTAAAATTCTTTTAAACCCGTCTTCACCATATTTGTTAAAAAAACGAATTAGATAATCGTATCGCATTTGGTCAATAACAATTCCAACAACTAATTTTGGTTTCTTTTTTTTTAAAGAAATAGGTGTATTTGCTGTATGGAAATGTGAGTTATTTTCAGGTTTTAATGATTTGCAACTTAAGATTACAAATACAAAACAGATAAAAAAGTAGTGTGCTTTTTTCATTTTAGTGAACCTATTAAAATCTATCAAATGTAATTATTTTTGGTGGTGTCATAAACAAAATGATTATTTATTATTGAATGTCATCTGAAGCACCAAAAAGATATTCGTTTTAACAAAAGCCAATCGGAAAACTAAATGTCACACAGAGGCATCAGACAAAAAAATTTCCCAAGCGGTTATAGTGACGAACATTAGAAGTTTACCACATAGGAGGCACATAGAAAACATAGCCTATGTGAACTATGTATCTTTGTGGTAAATGATTTTAGATATATTATTAAAGTGTTGAAAAATAAATAGTTATATAAAACGTCAATGGTAGCCTGTCGAAGTGAGTTCCTTCTTAAAGCCTAGTCTTCGACAAGCTCAGCCAGACATTCGTTTTCATAAATATCATAGAGATTACTATTATAATTTAGAACAAAAAACTCATCATCAATTAATCTATGACACTATCTTATTTTTATTTTGAAACTTATAATTTGAAGGTCAGTTTTGGGTATAAATTTAATACATTAGCAATAAATTTAAATGAAATGAATTACCTAGAACATATTGGTAAATATTTTATGATGTTGGGGCAAGTTTTTAAAAAACCGCAACGTTTCCGAATTTTTTATGAAACTCTGTTAAAAGAGATTGAAGAATTGGGTATAAAATCTCTTGGAATTATTACGTTTATTTCTTTTTTTATTGGGGGTGTCATTGCATTGCAAACCGCATTAAATTTAGAAGATCCTTTAATTCCACAAGCGTTAATAGGTTTTGCTACCAAAAGATCTATTATTTTAGAGTTTGCACCTACTTTTTGCTCTATTATTTTGGCGGGTAAAGTGGGTTCATATATCACATCAAGTATTGGTTCTATGCGTGTTACAGAACAAATTGATGCACTTGAAGTTATGGGTATCAATTCGTTAAATCATTTAATTTTCCCTAAAGTATTGGCAACCGTTCTTTTTTATCCTTTTTTAATTATTCTAGGAATGATTTTAGGAATTTTTGGAGGGTGGGTTGCAGGCGTTTTATCAGAAATATTTTCTGGAGCTGATTATATTATTGGTATTGAAACAGATTTTGTTCCTTTTCTGATTACCTATGCACTTATTAAAACAATAGTGTTTGCTTTTTTAATTGCAACCGTTCCGTCATATCACGGATATTATGTGAAAGGAGGTTCAATAGGAGTAGGAAAAGCAAGTACACAATCTGTAGTTTGGACAATTATTTTGATTGTAATTTCAAATTATTTTTTAACTCAAATGCTATTAACTTAAATGATAGAAGTTAAAAATTTACATAAAGGATTTGGAGATGTAAAAGTATTAAAAGGCATAAACACAACTTTTCATCCAGGGAAAACCAATTTAATTATTGGACAAAGTGGTTCTGGAAAAACCGTTTTCTTAAAATCGTTAATTGGTTTGCATACCCCAGAAGAAGGAACTATTTCTTTTGACGGAAGGGTGAGTACAGCATTTACAAATGAAGAAAAAAGACAATGGCGACAAGAAATAGGAATGGTTTTTCAAGGAAGTGCATTGTTTGATTCTCAAACAGTGGAAGAGAATATTATGTTTCCATTAAAGATGTTTACAAAACAATCTAAAGAAGAAATGCTAGAACGTGTAAATTTTGTTTTGAATAGAGTCAATTTAGAAAATTCTAATAAAAAATTACCTTCAGAATTATCTGGTGGAATGCAAAAAAGAGTGGCTATTGCTAGATCAATAGTAATGAACCCCAAATACTTATTTTGCGATGAACCCAATTCTGGTTTAGATCCTCAAACAGCTATTGTTATTGATAATTTAATACAAGAAATTACAGATGAATATGAAATTACAACAGTAATTAATACCCACGACATGAATTCTGTAATGGAAATTGGAGAAAAAATTGTTTTTTTAAAAGATGGAAAAAAGGCTTGGGAGGGAAGTAATAATGAAATTTTTAAAACTGACAATGAAGCTATTGTAAATTTTGTGTATTCTTCTAATTTATTTAAAAAAGTAAAGGAGGCATATTTGGATGAAACAAAGTAAAAAACAAGTTTGTTTTTTGTAAAATAAGATATATATTTGCACCCGCTAAATTAAAAGAATGACCTGGTAGCTCAGCTGGTAGAGCATCTCCCTTTTAAGGAGAGGGTCCTGGGTTCGAACCCCAGCCCGGTCACAATTTTATATAAAACTCTCTAAACCATTGGTTTAAAGAGTTTTTTTGTTTACCTTGATCTTAAAAAAATTAGTATTCTTACTAATAGCGAGTTACGGGTTTGAATTAATAATTTTAGGATCTAGTTTAGTAGCTTTGATAAAGATGAATTGAGTTCATTAAACTTTTCTTTATTTTTCTCTTTTAATTTGGTGAGGTTTTTCAATTTCCATTGAATTGCTGGAAATTTTTTAAAGTCATAAACACTCCAGTCTGGTTTTAAGTTATTAAACGCTAGTAAAAATTGCTTGTCATAATCTGTTAAACTTTGGTGTATTAGTTCTATCATTGTTTGCCTAGTTTTTTCAAAATCTTTATAAGTAAAAATCTCAAAAGTCATTCCAGCAAAATGGTGAACCATTACCTCCTGCTGATCTAATAAATTAGGATTTAACATCTCATTCATAGGGCGATTGCTACATAATAATAAGAGAAGAAATCCCTTTTTGATATTTTCAGTCAATCCTTCACGATCTAATAGATATTTTACATCGAATAAATCTCGTGGATGTTGACGATCTAATGCTGCACAAATCTTACCTCCATATAGTTGAGCTAAAGAAACTACTTGAATAGCACAAAAAGCATTAAATTCTTTTTGAGTATTCTTGCCTAAAGGCAACTCAAAAACCTCATCTAATAAACCTCTATTTACTTGATTTACTTCAAGTTTTATGAGTGCTTTGGAATTAGAAATCTGTAATTTTAGTATTTTTTCCTTTAGGGCAACTTGAAAGTTTGGAAATATTTTATGAATACTCGTTTGTATTGCTTTAAGAGCGACGATTATATTTGATAGAGATTTTTCTCTACCTTCAATAGGTATATAGGTTAAGTCTATATCCACTGATAATCTTGGCATATCTCTAATGAATAAATTGATAGCAGTTCCGCCGTGCAATGCAAAACACTTTTGCTTGGCCACTTCTGGTAATACCATCAACAGTAAAGAAACTTGGTCTCTATAACTACTCATAATCTGCCAACGCTTTTGAGACAGTGATACCATATTTAGATATGTAAACTCCATTTTTTACTAAAGAACGTTTTCCTTTGCCCATATCTATATTTTTCAGGTTGATATATTTAAACCAATTATGTCCTGATTTTTCAGCCATATATAAAAACAGTCGTTTTACTTTTATTGAATTGCATTGCTCCAAAAGGTCTTGAACTTGTTTTGGTCGAAGGTTATTAAGTCCTTCCATTATTTCGTAACACTCTATAAGTTCTTGTTTTTTCGGCGAAAGATATAGGCACTCCATTAAGGCTCTTACAGGATTTGATACTTGCTGATTAAACACACTTTCTTTTGAAGATTGTAATCCTACTTCTTCAGGTAAAAAGGAAGTGCTGTAATAATTTACTTTTAATCCCCAATCATAACTAGAAAACCATGTAGGCAATTTTTCATTATTTCCGCCAAAAAGGACTATTTGTTGTTTATTTAATTCCAAATAATGAACTTTACCTAGTAAAGCTAAAGCTGTTTTTCCGCCTAAATGAATACTTACTTTAGATTGTCTCTGCAGTGCATAAATTGCGCCTTGGTATGTTGGTTTTTCTCCATCACGCATCCAAGCACCTGTACCTATTGAATAAAGCCAATTACTCTTCTTGTAACGATTTAATAATTGCGTTGAAAATCCGTTTTCTGTTAACCACGAGGTTAGATACACTACTCCAGAAGGTTGTGATTTAAGTAATTTGTTTATTTTTTGTTCTTTTTCCAAACTATTAGTTTGCTTATTCTGTTTATTTTAAACTTTATATATGTTTACTTTAAATCAAATATACAAACTAATAGTTTGTGTATAAAAATATTTTTAAACTTATAAAGATTATTCAAAATTGTAGTTCCAATAGCGAAAAAAACTCTGTGCCTCTGTGCGTTGAAAAAAATAACCGTAGAGTTCGCAAAGAAAATTAGGCTTTCATAGACGACAAAACCATACGTAATTCTGCATAGCTAAAATCTTTATCTACTTTTTCTTTGAGTTCTGAAAGGCTTTCAAACTCAACATTTTCAATAGCTTTCACCATTTTTTTATATTTTTCTATCGGAATTAATTCCAAAATATCAATCTCTCCAGAAGGAATATAACTTGCCAAATGACTTTCAATAGTACTGGTTACAAAACTTCGTTCTTTGGCTATTTCTTGAATTGTCATACCCGATTTAAACAGTTCGTAGCTAATTTGTTTGGATGGTTTTTTGTCTTTCTTTTTTTGCTCATTAAATTTGTCAATGCCATTTTCTTTGCAGTAAGTTTCAATAACTTCAAGAATTTCTTTTCCGTATTTTTTGACTCTAATTTTCCCCATTCCGTTTACTTTTAACAACTCTTTTTCTGTTCTTGGCATATCATCAGAAATGGCATATAAAGTTTCTTGGGTAAATATTTGAAAGAGAGGAATGTTTGCTGCTTGAGCAACTTCCTCTCTTAATGCTCGCAATTTTAAAGCTAAAAGTGGGTCTCTTTTTGCACTTAATTTTTTCTTTTTAGAAGGCGATGTTTTTTGTAAAACGGCATTTGCTCTCACACTTAAATAGTCTTGCACTTTAAAACCATTCCTCATTTTTTCAAATGCAAATAACTTTTCTTCTAATTTTTCTTGAAGCGAATCAAACTGTTTGGAAAAATCTTTTTTTACTGTTTTATTATCCGAAGAAAAGGAAATAGCATCCAACGGTTTTTGAATGTTCTCTTTGGTTTGTGTTAAGAAATAGTGAACCGCTTTTTTAAATCGTTCTTGAATGACAGAACTATTTTCTGGCAAAATAGCATCTTCAGCAATGGATTGTAATTGATTTTTAAATCCAGTTGAAACTTTCATCAAAGCAACAATTCCATGATCTTTTATGGTTTGTAAATGCTGAATGACTTCGCCTTTTATACTTGTTTGGTTTTTGTAGAAAATGTCAATCAAACGAGTTGTTGGGTATAAAAACTTTTGATAATCAAACAGTTCTGAAATTAAATTCAGCTGAAATTTTTTTTCAGATTCATTTAAAATACGCTCGTCAGGATGATTTTCTTCCACACGTTCGTTAAAAGAATTTACGGTGCTATCATTTATGATTGCGCTGTCTTTAATCTGACTTTTCAACACCACGCCTTCCAAGGTTGTGCATCTGCTTAAAGCCACATACGTTTGTCCGTGCGCAAAAGAGGCTTCGGCATCTATAATGGCTTTTTCAAAGGTTAATCCTTGGCTTTTATGAATGGTAATTGCCCATGCCAAACGCAAAGGAATTTGCGAAAAAGAACCTCTAATATCTTCTTTAATCTTTTTGGTTTCTTCGTCAATAGAATAATTGATGTTTTCCCAAGTTTCTCTTCCTGACACAATTTCGTCAATTTCATTGCTACATTGAACGGTTACGTTTTCTTTAGAAATAGTAGTTATAATTCCTATTTTTCCGTTAAAATATCTTTTTTCTGGCGATGAATCGTTTTTAATAAACATCACTTGCGCGCCTACTTTCAATTCTAATAGTTTATCATTAGGAAAGGAGTTTTCATTGAATTTCCCAGAAATTTCGGCTTCAAAAAAATAGCTCTTTGTTTGTAGTTTATTGAGTTCAGAATTGTTGATTAAATCAGCTCTTCTGTTGTGGGTAGTTAGCGTAATATATCCTTCTTCTTTGTCTGGAGAAAAACTAGGATTATAACGTTCATTCAAGATTTTAGCAGATTGCTCTGACAAAGAATCATTTCTGATTTCATTTAAAATTTTAATAAAATTTTCATTTTTCTGACGATAAATATGCTTCAATTCTATGGAAACAACATTGGCTTCTTGATATGCTTTGCTACTAAAAAAATAGACTGTATTATAATGTTGCTGTAGCAAACCCCATTCGTTGGGTTTTACAACAGGCGCAAGTTGTTGCAAATCGCCAATCATTAAAATTTGCACACCACCAAATACCTTATTTCTATTTTTATAACGGCGCATCACTTGGTCTATACCGTCTAATAAATCCGCACGCACCATGCTAATTTCATCAATAATGACCAAGTCTAAAGATTTGATAATGTCTATTTTTGTCTTGCTAAATTTACGTTGCTGATTAGAAGCATTTGCAATTTGATTGGGTAAAATAGGGCCAAAAGGCATTTGAAAAAACGAATGAATAGTAACTCCTTTTGCATTAATTGCAGCGACTCCTGTGGGTGCCACCACAACCATTCTTTTTAAGGATTCGTTTTTAATTTGATGTAAAAAAGTAGTTTTTCCTGTACCTGCTTTTCCTGTGATAAAAAGGTTTCTATCAGTCTTTTCTATAAATTGTACCGCAAGTTCTAGTTCAGGGTTTTTAGGCATTTTCTTTTTTTGATGCAAGATAATAAATCATCTGAAAAGAATTTCAAGGAATTTAATTTTTAGAGAATTTATACTCAAAGCAACATCCTTTTCTATCTTTAATGCTTCTCGAGTCCCCTCCGAAAAGTGTTTAGTGCTTGCAAGAAAACTTGAAGTTCTTTATGAACAAGAAGTTTTATAAAAAAAACAATTTTATCAGTTTTATGATATTTCACTATGTTCAAAAGTTGTTTTTTAAATCTTAAAAAAATACAATATGTTGATATATAATATTTTATCTATGATGCGTTTGCCCTGATTACAGAAACGAAGCAATGCTGAAGCTAGTATTTTTTAATCTAAAAAATTCCCCGAGGCTCTGCCTCGGGGTAGTTCATTTATTTATATTTCTACATATTTTGCTCGTTGTCAAAAAAACTCAACTCGGTTTTTTAATAGTGAATTTTAAGAAATTAACATTATACACGAACGACGAAATTTCAAAGGAATTTCATAAATAAGCCTCACTAGCAATTAATTTTATCTGGTATTACCACACGTAATTATTCTACTTTTTCTTTCAGTTTATCTAAGAATTCTTTATTCTCTTCTTTACTTTTTTTTATAAAATTCTTAATTCTTTCCTCAATCTCTGTTGTTAAATCTTGTTTCTCAACTAAGAGAGTAACTCCATTAGGTTCCTTTATATGTCCCATTTTTTACATTTTATAATATTGTTTAATTAATTTTAATGCTGATAGGTTCATTTTTATTCATAGCTTAAAGATACGAATTTTCAAGTTTAGAACAGAACTTTTTAGGTATGTAGTTTTTATGTGTGGCTAGCGGTCTTGTATAAGAATAGTAGCGGATTTGCACGCACTAACTTTTCTTCTAAACACTGACCTCTTATATATTTACTTACTTTTGTTTTAGCGATTAAACCGCTATTATTTTTATACATCTTAAACGAAAAGTTGGGCATAGTATTTTATTTCTTCAGTCTTTTGTTTTTTAATTGCATTCCTTTATTTGGTACTTCATATAAAGTATCAAAAACGTTTTCAACTATTTCAATAGCTAAATTCAAATCTTCTTTTGATGGAATTGAAAGTTCATGAATAGCCTTATTTCCCAAAAATCGATGCTCGTGTAAAATATTAGCATGCTGAGTTGTCAATTTTCCACTTTCATGAAGTCCATTGATTTTTCCTTGAAGATTTGATCTTAATTTCTTTTCTTTTGAACCATCTTTTTTCGTTATTTCTACATTTCCTTCAGTTATTCCATTTTTTTGACACAAACCTTCAACGAGAGCCCTTACTCCAGCTCCGCAAAGTATAAGATTCCCATTATTATAACTGTCAATAGTTTCGCTATAAATTCTTTGTAGATTAAATGGAACATTAAAATAATGTTTTGTAAACAATGAATCTTTTCCTCTTCTCGGATAAATTAGGATTGTTGGTATCGGTATGAATTTATGATTAGTATCTTCAGAGTTAGTTGAGCAATTTCTGAACGAAATAGTATCACATCCTAAACATTGAATAATTTCGTAATCAGAGCTCCAATCAATTGAAGCATAATCTCCGAAATCTTCAGTTCCTTTTTCATTAATTGAGGTTAGAACTTTGTGTTTTGTATCGTTTTCACATGATCTACAAAGAACTTTTTCAATGTTGTCTTTCGTTTTATCATTTTCAAATTCAATTTTCATTATTTTTCGGTTTTTTGGATATTATGCCCAACATATGTATGACAACAATTATATCATATCAATTGCAGTTATATCGCTTATGAATGCAATGTATCGTTTTTTAACAAAAAGTCCAAAGGACTTATGATATTTTTATTATTAATTTCTATAGGTTTCGTATAAATTTCAGTTGTTTTTCCGAAAAAACGGAACAAGTAGGGCAAATTTTAGACCTAACATATTGTAAATGAATAAATTCCGAAGGAATTTCATAAGTAAAACCTATACTAACAATTAATTTTATACGGTATTAGTGGTGCATTATTTTTTCATGCTGACATTGGATGCACTTGAATTTGTCCTCCAATTGCTTTTAATACTTTCACAATTGTCGCAAATTGAGGTTTCGCTCCGTCAGATAAAGCTTTGTACAAACTCGGTCTGCTCAAACCCGTTTCTTCCGCAATTTTTGTCATTCCGATAGCTTTTGCAATATGTCCGATGGCATTAATGACATCCGCATTATTTCCTTCTTCCAAAACAGTATTAAGATATTCCGCAATCATTTTTTTACTGTCTAAATAATCCGCTATTTCAAACCTTGAAGTTTCCATTTTCTATTTATTTACATTTTTCCAAATCTTTTTCGCTTTATCAATGTCCTTTTGTTGAGTTGATTTGTTGCCGCCAATAAGCAAAACAATTACTTTTCCATCCTTTTCTTTAAAGTAAAGTCGATATCCTTTCGCAAAATTTATTCGCATTTCTCGAATTCCGTCGCCAACTGTTTTACAATCTCCAAAATGTTCGTCAGTTTCCAATTTTTGAATATAAAAACTAAAGAACCTTCACGTACCCAATTCACACAACCCCGATAAAAATCGGGATGTTCTCTGCTTACATATTCCTCCTATACTGCCCACCAACTTTAAACAAAGCCTTGGTGATTTGCCCCAAAGAACACACTTTGGTAGCTTCCATTAAAGTTTCAAACAAGTTTTTATTCTGAATTGCTGCATTTTGAAGTGTCTCTAATTGTTTATCAACGTTCTCTTTATGCGTTTTATGGAGGTTTTCTTTGGTTTTAATTTGGTGTTGTTTCTCTTCTTCTGTGGCACGAATCACTTCCGCAGGCAAAACAGTAGGCGAACCTTTGGAACTCAAAAAAGTATTCACTCCAATTATCGGAAAATCGCCATTGTGTTTTAAGGTTTCATAATACAAACTTTCTTCCTGAATTTTAGAACGTTGATACATCGTTTCCATCGCCCCTAAAACACCACCGCGTTCTGTAATTCTATCAAACTCTTCCAACACGGCAACTTCTACCAAATCTGTTAATTCTTCAATAATAAAAGAACCTTGCAACGGATTTTCATTTTTTGTCAACCCCAATTCTTTATTGATAATCAACTGAATAGCCATCGCTCTTCGTACAGATTCTTCAGTGGGCGTAGTAATAGCTTCATCATAGGCATTGGTATGCAGTGAGTTACAATTATCATACACCGCATATAGTGCTTGTAGTGTGGTTCTAATATCATTAAAATCAATTTCTTGAGCATGCAAAGAACGCCCAGAAGTCTGAATATGGTATTTCAGTAGTTGCGCTCTAGGGTTGGCACCATACTTGTATTTCATCGCTTTTGCCCAAATTTTACGAGCAACTCTACCAATGACTGCATATTCAGGATCAATTCCATTAGAAAAGAAAAACGATAAGTTTGGTCCAAATTTATTGATGTCCATTCCACGAGATAAATAATACTCCACGTATGTAAATCCGTTTGCCAATGTAAATGCCAAATGCGTAATTGGGTTGGCACCCGCTTCTGCAATATGATAGCCAGAAATAGAAACGGAATAGAAATTACGGACTTGTTTTTCAATAAAATATTCTTGTATATCGCCCATCAATCGCAAGGCGAATTCCGTAGAAAATATACAGGTATTTTGTGCTTGATCTTCCTTTAAAATATCTGCTTGTACAGTACCTCTGACTTGTGCTAACGTATCTTTTTTTATTTGTTGATAAATAGCAGGAGGTAAAACCAAATCACCTGTTAAGCCTAATAGCAACAATCCCAAACCATTATTTCCTTTAGGTAAATCACCTATATATTTAGGCCTTTCTAAACCTTTGGAATCATAAATCTCTTTGAATTTTGCTTCAACTTCTTTTTCTAATTGATGCTCTTTAATATATTTCTCACAATTCTGATCGATGGCTGTATTCATAAAATACCCTAACAACATGGGTGCAGGTCCATTTATGGTCATAGAAACGGAAGTCATAGCATCGCTTAAATCAAAACCAGAATACAGTTTTTTAGCATCATCTAAACAACAAATAGAAACGCCTGCATTTCCAATTTTCCCATAAATATCGGGTCTATAATCTGGGTCATTTCCATACAACGTTACCGAATCAAAAGCTGTGGAAAGACGCTTTGCATCCATTCCTAAACTTACATAATGAAAACGTCTGTTGGTTCGTTCAGGGCTACCTTCGCCGGCAAACATTCTTGTAGGGTCTTCGCCCATTCTTTTAAATGGATACAATCCTGATGTATAAGGAAACTTGCCAGGAACATTTTCTTGTAAGTTCCAACGCAACAAATCTCCCCATGCTTTATATTTTGGCAACACTACTTTTGGAATATCAGAATGTGATAATGATTTTGTATGTGTTTCAATCTTTATTTCGGTATCACGTACTTTAAAAGTGTAGATAGGATTTTTGTATTGCTGAACTTTTTCTTCCCAATTCAAAATAATTTCCCAATGATGAGGATTTAGGTTTAGCTTTACTTTTTCGAATTGAGCTGTTAATAGTTCTAAAAATTCTTTGTCATTCTCATTCTGAACTTGTTTCAGAATCTCATCTTGATTCAATCCAAACTTCGACAGGCTCAATTTGACATCCGTTAACGAGAAAATAGTTTGATAAATTCCATATAATTTTTGAGCAACTTTTTCTTGATCATCTACTTTTTTATCGTAAGTTCTATTGTTTTCTGAAATTTCAGATAAATAACGAGTTCTAGCAGGCGGAATTACAAATATCTTTTCAGACATTTCTTTGGTGATTTCCATTGTAGATTTTAAATCGGCTCCCTTCTTCTCAACCAATGTGTCCATAATACTTTTATACAAAGTATTCATTCCTGGGTCATTAAATTGAGATGCAATCGTACCAAAAACAGGCAAATCATCTTGAGGAATGTCCCACAAATTGTTGTTGCGCATGTATTGTTTTTTTACATCTCTAACTGCATCTAAAGCACCCCGTTTATCAAATTTATTAATGGCTACCAAATCTGCAAAATCGAGCATATCAATTTTTTCTAGTTGAGTAGCAGCACCAAATTCTGGAGTCATTACATATAGTGAAACATCCGAATGTTCTATAATTTCTGTATCCGATTGTCCAATTCCAGAAGTCTCTAAAATGATTAAATCAAATTCGGCAGCTTTCAAAACCTGTATCGCTTCATCTACGTGTTTAGACAGTGCCAAATTAGATTGACGAGTAGCCAAAGAGCGCATATACACTCTTGGATTATTAATAGCATTCATACGAATTCTATCGCCTAAAAGTGCACCACCAGTTTTGCGTTTAGAGGGATCTACAGAAATAATTCCGATGGTTTTTCCTGCCTTGCCGTTAGGCAGGTCAGGAAAATCAATCAAAAAACGTCGTACCAATTCATCAACTAAAGACGATTTTCCAGCCCCGCCTGTGCCTGTGATGCCCAAAATAGAAGCCCCTCCTAACCTCCCCATCTCGTCTGCGCTCAATGCAGACTCCAAGGAGGAACTCCAATCTCTCTGGAATATTTTCTGAAAATCTGTGTGGTTGTTTTCTGCAAGCGATATTAATCGTGCAATGGTATTTACATCTTTCTTTTTAAGATTTTCTAAAACCTTGTCTTTTCCTAACTCCAACAACCAAGAACCGTCCTCATTACAAACTTTTCCAGTTTGAATTTCCTCCCCTTCGGGGAGGCTAGGAGGGGCTTTTTCCTTCCCTTTGGGAAGGGTTAGGGATGGGATTTCGGCTTTGATTATGAGGTCATTAATCATCCCTTGCAAACCCATTTCACGCCCATCATCTGGCGAGTATATTCTAGCAATTCCATAGTCCATTAAATCTTTAATTTCTTCAGGAAGAATGACGCCACCACCACCACCAAAAATTTTGATATGACCCGCTCCTTTTTCTTGCAATAAATCGTACATATATTTAAAATACTCATTGTGTCCTCCTTGATAAGAGGTCATTGCAATGGCATTTACATCTTCTTGAATGGCACAATTTACTACCTCCTCTACACTTCTATCATGCCCTAAATGAATGACTTCTACACCTGTAGATTGTATAATTCTACGCATAATATTGATGGCAACATCATGTCCGTCAAATAAGGAAGCAGCAGTTACAATTCTTACTTTATGTTTGGGTTTGTACGGTAAAATTTGTTTCATTCGTAATAAATGTTTAATTTTTGATTTGCAATTTACGAAAATCTTAGTTTTTTAAGTTATTTTAATTTATTGAGGGAATATTAAATGGGAAGATGTGTTTTTTATCGTTATAATAACTAATTTTACATTTTAGATAAAGATATGAATACACAATACAACCTTTTTAATGAGCAAGAACAAACATCTGTTGAGGATGAAAAAAAAGCGACTACAAATCAAAGAAAAATTACTTTAGTTTTAGATAAAAAAGCGTCAGATAAAGATCAAAAAAAGAAAAAAGCAATCGATAAAAAAATTCAAAAAATAGATGCTTTAAAAAATCAAATTGAAAAGATTAACAAGCAATTAAGTGATGTTAAAAAACTGTATAATGAAAAGGCAACTAAAGTTGAAAAAGAGTTTTATAAACTAAAAGAAGAGTTTATTTTAAAACTCTACAGCCGTTCAAAAGAAAATGGTTTTGCAGTTTGGCAAAAAGAACTAATGTTTGAATTGATTATAGAGGAATGTAGTTTTTTGGCTGAGAATGAATATTTTTCTGAAAAAACAACAAAAGTGCAGGAAGAAATAATGGAAATAAAAACCAAGGAGTTAGATGAAGAGGAAAAAAAAGATTTAAACTCTATATATGAAGGTTTTTTTGAAGGAATGGATATTGATTTAGGCAATGATTTTGATTTTAGTAAAATGAATGACCCAGAATATAAGGAAAGGATTTTTCAACAATTTCATCAAAAGAACCAAGAATATAAAGATGGTGAAAACATAAAAGAACGACAAGGTAAGGTTCAAAAAACTGATAAAGAATTTCAAAAACTGTATAAACAATTAGTACGGAAAGTGCACCCAGATTTGGTTACATCAGATAAAGAAAAAACGGAACGG
This sequence comes from Polaribacter sp., assembly GCA_049607505.1. Classification (GTDB taxonomy): domain Bacteria; phylum Bacteroidota; class Bacteroidia; order Flavobacteriales; family Flavobacteriaceae; genus Polaribacter. Next base: position 6,361 of record JBMYWO010000016.1, on the reverse strand, counting down.
GAAATAGTAATGAAAAAGCTAACTGAAGCTTGGGACAATAGAAATTATTTTGAATTATTGGTGTTACAAAAAGAAATTGAAGGCGAAGTAAATACTGAAGCGTTTATTGGTGTTGGTCAGCTAAATACATTAACAAAGCAATTAAATTTAGAAATTAGTAAATTAGAACAAGAAAAATGGTTGTTGAAATCTCATATGGGAGAAAATTATTTTTTTGTGAAAAATTTTTTTGCAAGAACCAAAACTGGGATTGAAAAAAAGATAAACGAATACCTTTTACATCTTGAAAATGAGAAATCCTATGCAAAAAACCAACTCATAAATTTAAAATCTAAAGCTAGTACTAAAAGATACTTAACGGATATTTATGATAACCAAAATAACAATTTTGATATTTTCGATGTTTTTGATAATATGTAAAATATGTGCTTTTAAACCCAATTTTTTGGGCAACTACTTGGGTAAATATATAAGGATAATAAAATTAGATAACATAAAACTGCTATTTTTATCCTAGTTTTTGCTACTTCTAGCAAAAAATAATTTAACCTGATTTTTAAAAAAAATGACATTCAAAGAACAAATTCAACAAGGAATCCCAGATACTTTCCCTAAAAAAAAGGAAAGCTATTATGTTAATGATTCAGAATAATTTAGATAATGCAGTGGTACAGCATCCGCATAAACTCATCATCTATGGTGGAAATGGAGCGGTTTTTCAAAATTGGGCGCAATACTACTAACGATGAAATATTTATCAGAAATGACTGATAAGCAAACATTAGTAATGTATTCTGGATTATTTCCTTCTAATAAAAATGCACCTAAAGTGGTGATTACAAGCCTCAAATAAGAACCATTGTTTTTAATTTCCAATACTTGTTGGAAAAAACTCATTAATTACTTTTAATTCCGTTCTAAAAGTTACCATTTTATCAGCAAATTTTTTAAGTCCGTCATTACGTAGTTTGTCGGCATCATACTTATAATAATCGTCTAAATCTTCTCTCGTATTTGCGGTGTATTGTACTGAATAAGTAACACCTCCCATTTCTTCATCTACTAAAACTTGTGTTAGTTTTGCTGATAAAAATCTGCCTGTGTTTAAAACTTCCACAATGTGAGATTCCATCCACGTGAGCCATTCTTGATGAACGCTTTCGTCTATATTTATGGTTACGTTGTATATGTACATTTTTTAGCGATTAGGGTTTTAGGCATTAGTAGTTAGGCTTTAGGAGGTATTAGTAACTAATTACTAAAGCCTAATAACTACATCTCATCTCCACGCAATTTTCGATATTTTTTTCTGGCATCCACCAAATAAATACTAGAAGGATGTTCAAAAATAATCTTTTGATAATATTCTGAAGCTTTTTCTATATTATTTAATGTAGCGTATAATTCGGCAAGTTGATAATAAGAATCATCCATTAAAATTCCTTCGGGATTTAAGGCAATTACTTTCTCAAAATTGAGAATTGCTTTGTCAAATTCTTGCTGTTTTATAAACAATTTGGCTTGTTTAAAATAGGCTTCATCTTCTATAGGTTGTCCTTTAAATTTGGTAATTATTGTGTTTAAAGTATCAATGGCTTGCTCATTTTTATTTTGAAAAGCCAATACATCTGCTTTGGCATATTGCAGTAATCCAGAAGGAATAGAATCTACAGGTTCATTGTCTGTAATCGTCAAAAATAAATCTACAGCATCATTGGCAATCAGTTGTGTGGTAGAACTTTTTAATACTTTCAATTGCGCTTTTGCCCAAGTAAAATCGCCTTTAAAATAACTTGTTTGCGCTACCTTAAAACGTGCTTGTTGTGCTAAAGGATGATTTTTTAATTGTGTTTGAATTTGAGAAAAATAAATCAATGCCTTGTTAAATTTTCCTATAAAAACCAACACATCTCCTAATTTTAATTTAATACGAGCTTTATCAAATTTCGATTTGGAAAAAGTTAAAGCCTCTTCTAAAATGTTTGTTGCTTTTTTTGGATTATTTTTTTGAAAGGTTAAAAAATCTGCATATTCAACTTGAATTTTTATGGTGAATTTATTCTTACCAAATTCTTCAAATAAAGATAAAAATAAACTTTCTGCATTTGGGTTTTTGGTTGCGACAGCAATTTTTGATAGATATAAATTCGCATCTATTTTTTCTTCTTTTATATATGATTTTTCTTTTATAAAATTAAAACATTTTTCTGCGGATTTAAAATCTTTATTATCAAAGGCTATTTTTCCCAATTCAAAAATTGATGATATACCTGTTGGATTTCTTTGATACAATGCTTTTTCTTGAATGAGTGCTTTTGCATAGTCTTTTTGTTTTGCAAATAACCAACTTAACAAAACATTCCAAACATCTTTTGGGTTGCTTGCAGATTTTTTTAACAGTGTTTTTCTAAATAAAATATTACTTTCATTTTCAGAATCATCGGTAATATATCTACTTGTAAAACGCTGAACTGTGTTAACATAATTCTCATTTTTATCAATCATATCTATGTAGGATTCAAACATTTGTTTAAAGTCGCCTTTTTCACCATAAATCTGCGCAATTTGAAAACTATAACTTGGATTCGGTTTTTTTTGAATCGCTTTTTTATATGCAAGAATTGCATTGTCTAAAGCGTTGTATTCTTTAAAAAGTTTGCCTATAATTCCTACATAAATAGGATTGACATCTATAGATGTTAAGGCTAAATCGTAATTTATCTTTGCCTTTTCTTTTTCTTGTTGACGTTCAAAATTATACCCTAAAAAAATATATAAATACGTTTGAGATGGATTTTCTTTAATTCGATTTGTTAATAGTTTTTCAGCTATTAAAAATTGATCTGTCTCTTGATAACAAGAAATAAGTCTCTTTAAATACGTAGTATTAAACGGACTTTTATCATATAGTTTTTTATACACTTGAGTTGCTTTTTCATACTCGCCTTGTCTAAAATAATTTTCAGCAAGTAGAAATTCATTTTGAGCAAAACAAAAACTATTGATCAATAAGAAAATAAAAAGTAGATTTTTTTTCATTGTAAAACCAAAGATAGACAACAAAACTGTTAAATTTTTACTAAACCATCCAGTTTTTTAAAAATGAGACGCAACCTTTTGGCATGAATCTTGTCTATAAGATAGGGTAACTAATCAGAAAATTATGAAAGATTTAAACAAACAATACCAAATTGCAAAAAGCAATTCTATTAAGTTTATGAGAAAAGGTCAAATAAGTGCTTATTTTAATGCCTTATTAGAAATGAATAAATATAAGAGATTAATGACGGCTGTTGTGGCGAATTAAGTCCAAGCCCCTTTGTCCTTTCGGACATTTCTTCAAGTATTCAGTTTGCAGTCGCAGTGTTCAGTCGCAGTTTGCGGTGAAATGCCCACTGAATACTGAACTTTTAAATCACCAAATATCTTTTTTCTAACCTAAAAACATCCTTTTTTTCACACAGTTGCTCACTGAAAACTGCGACTGTCCACTGAAAACTGAAACTGAAAACTGTTAACTAATAAACTCAAATCCACAATAAGGAACTAACACCTCTGGAATTTTAATTCCATCTTCAGTTTGATAATTCTCTAATATTCCTGCTAAAACACGAGGCAACGCCAACGAACTTCCATTAAGCGTGTGTGCCAATTCACTTTTTCCTTTCTTATTTTTAAAACGAAGTTTTAATCTATTTGCTTGAAAGGTTTCAAAATTGGAAACTGAACTAATTTCTAACCACCTGTTTTGTGCCGTAGAAAACACCTCAAAATCAAACGTTAATGTAGCAGTAAAACCTATATCACCTCCACACAAACGTAAAATTCTATACGGTAATTTTAATTCACGAAGAATTTCTTTGATATGTTCTACCATTCCGTTTAAGGCTTCATAAGAATTATTGGGATGTTCTACTCTTACAATTTCTACTTTATCAAATTGGTGCAATCTATTTAACCCACGAACATGCGCACCATAGCTTCCTGCTTCTCTTCTAAAACAGGGTGTGTAGCCTGTATAAGTGATTGGAAAATTGGTTTCTTGCATTAAATTTCCTCTAAAAATATTGGTGATAGGAACTTCCGCAGTTGGAATTAAATATAAATCGTCTTCGCCTATATGATACATTTGTCCTTCTTTATCAGGCAATTGTCCTGTACCAAAACCTGACGCTTCGTTTACTAAATGCGGAACTTGAATTTCTTTATAGCCTGCTTCTATATTTTTATCTAAAAAATAATTGATGAGTGCACGTTGCAACCTTGCGCCTTTTCCTTTATACACAGGAAAACCTGCACCTGTAATTTTTGTGCCTAATTCAAAATCTATAATGTCGTACTTTTTTGCTAATTCCCAATGAGGCAATGCGTTTTCACCTAAATTAGGGATATTTCCTTCTTTAAAAATTTCTTCATTGTCTTCTTCAGATGTTCCTGCTTTTACTGAAGTATGAGGAACGTTAGGAATCTGATACAACAACTCTTGCAATTCCTCTGAAAAGGTATGTAAACTCTCTGTTAGTTCTTTAGATTTTTCTTTTAACTGACGTGTTTTTTCTTTTAAAATGTTTGCTTTTTGGGTTTCTCCAGATTTAAAAAACGCTCCAATTTCTTTAGACAATTTATTAGATGCTGCCAAAGTATCATCCAAAGAAACTTGTGTTTTTCTTCGGTTTTCATCGGCAGTTAAGACTTGTTCAATGATGGTTTCAGCATTTTCAAAATTACGTTTTGCTAGTCCGTCTAAAACGGTTTGCTTGTGGTCTCTAATAAATTGTACTTGTAACATTTTTGTAGAAATTTAGAAGTGCAAATATATAATTTGTGTTATTGTTTTAATACGAATTTATGAATAAAAACAGCGGAAATCCTTTTAAGATGTTTGATGTTCAAATCATTGAAATACCTTAAAAAATGGGATTCTACAAAAAATTAATTTTAGATTTTCAATTTTTATCGTCAAAATTATACCGTCAAATGCCCTATTATACTCTTTTTCTTTTCCTTATATTCGTACTTCAAAAATCCATTATCATGAAAAAAATTCTAGCACTATTTATTTTTGTTTTTAGCGCATTTATTTCTTGTACTGAAGAAGAAGTAACTACGTATTATTTAATTCGCCATGCAGAAAAAGACAGAACAGATACAACCAATAGAAATCCGAATTTGAATGAAAAAGGATTGGAAAGAGCAAAAAAATGGGCAGATTATTTTAAAGATATTAGATTAGACGCCGTATATTCAACCAACTACAACAGAACCATACAAACGGCTAAACCAACTTCTGATAGCAAACATTTAGAAATCCTGAATTACAATCCAAGAAACATGTATGATTCTATATTTCAAAAATCTACAAAAGGAAAAACAATTTTAGTGGTTGGACATAGCAATACCACTCCGTTTTTTGTCAATAAAATTCTGGGCAAAGAGAAATACAAACAAATGGATGACCATGACAATGCTAGTCTATATATAGTAACGATTAAAGGTAAAAAGAAAACCAGTACAATTGAAAAAGTTGAGTAAAAGGTCTGTTTAATGACTGACGTTTTGCAGTTCTAAACATATCATAATTGTTGAAATTTTAAGGAATATCCTATTTTTTTGAAATCTATTCTCTCAAAATTTATAACTCAAAATTCTTGAGAACGCCAGTAAGTTTTAAGGAACAAACTCACAAAAAATATCGTCTAAAATCTATTATCTTTGTTTTATGAATGAACATCTAAATCCTGAAAGTACCCACTTAACTAATGAAGAATTAGATGTAGAAAAAAAATTGCGCCCGCTTTCGTTTGATGATTTTACAGGACAAGACCAAGCCATAGAAAACTTACAAATTTTTGTGGAAGCCGCCAATCAAAGAAATGAAGCATTAGATCATACATTATTTCACGGCCCTCCAGGTTTAGGAAAAACAACTTTAGCGCATATTTTGGCGAATGAATTACAAGTGGGCATTAAAGTTACTTCAGGCCCTGTTTTAGACAAGCCAGGAGATTTGGCAGGTTTGCTAACAAATCTTGATGAACGTGATGTATTATTTATAGATGAAATCCATCGATTAAGTCCAGTGGTAGAAGAATATTTATATGCTGCAATGGAGGATTATAAGATTGATATTATGATTGAATCGGGCCCCAATGCACGTTCTGTTCAAATCAATTTAGAGCCTTTTACGTTGATAGGTGCAACCACTCGTTCAGGATTATTAACAGCACCAATGCGTGCACGTTTCGGAATTAATAGCAGACTACATTATTATTCCACAGAATTATTAACTACAATTATTCAACGAAGTTCCACCATTTTAAAAGTTCCTATTTCTATGGAAGCCGCCATAGAAATTGCAGGA
>JBMYWO010000015.1:0-27938 GCA_049607505.1 Polaribacter sp. | reverse complement strand
TTTACCAATCATCATAGAAAAACACGGAGACATTATGAAAGATGCTGTGGAATTTTATGGTACAATATCTTCTGAAAAATCATCTATTATAGAAAGACTGAAACTTCATAAAAACGAATTTGTTTTAGCAACCATTCATCGTGAAGAAAACACCAATGATGCTGAAAAATTAAAAGCTATTTTTAGGGCTTTAGAAGAAATTCATCAGCAAAAAAAAGTGGTTTTGCCTCTTCATCCAAGGACAAAAAAAATCCTTGAAGAAAACAATTTACAATACGCTATTACGTTTATACATCCTGTTGGATATTTTGATATGCTTGAGTTATTGAAAAATTGTGCCATGGTTTTTACAGATAGTGGTGGTTTGCAAAAGGAAGCTTTTTTTAATAAAAAACATTGTGTAATTCTTCGTGAAGAAACAGAGTGGATTGAATTGGTAGCAAATGGTTTTGCAAAAATTGCGGGAAGTAATCCTACTAAAATTAAATCAGCATTTGACACTTTTTTAATATCTACCCTAGCCTTTGATAAAGAATTGTATGGAACGAATGTTGGTGAAAAAATTTATGAATCTATTCTAAAATTGTTATAGCATTAAATGGGAATCGTATTTAAACAATCCTTTAAAAACACGTTAGTCATTTACTTTGCTTTTGCTTTTGGAGGTATCAATACCTTGTTTTTATACACTCGTTTTTTACAAGAAGAATACTATGGTTTAGTTACTTTTTTATTGTCTTCATCTAATTTATTAATGCCATTGATCGCTTTAGGAATTCAACATACAATTGTAAAGTTTTTCTCATCTTATGAAGACAAATTACAAAAAGACAGGTTTCTATCATCAGTACTTTTTTTACCTCTTTTGATAGCATTGCCCATAGCATATTTCGGAAATCTTTTCTACGAAGAAATCAGCAATTATATATCAAAAGAAAATCCCATTATAAAAAATTACACCTTTGTTATTTACTTAATTGCGGTGGCTTGTGCCTATTTTGAAATTTTTTATTCGTGGGCAAAAGTGCAATTTCAGTCTGTTTTTGGAAATCTATTAAAAGAACTGTGGAACAGAGTAACAATTATGATATTGCTTTTTGCCGTTTATTTTGAATTTATCACAAAATCAGAATTTATCTACTATCTAACAGGTGCCTACTTTTTAAGAATGTTATTGATGATGGGCTACGCTTTTAAATTGTACTTTCCAAAATTTTCTTTACATCTTCCCAATAATTTTAAAGAGGTTTTAAAATATGCTGGATATATCATTTTAGCAGGAAGCGCAGGTGCCATTATTTTGGATATTGATAAAGTAATGATTCCCGGAAAAGAATCAATTGTAAAAGCAGCCTACTATTCTGTGGCGGTTTTTATCGGTTCTTTTATTGAGGCTCCAAGTAGGGCAATGATGAATATTTTGCAACCCTTAACTTCTAAAACATTAAACGAAAATGACACCAAAGAAGTAGCATCATTATATAAAAAAAGTTCCATTAATCTACTGACAGTTAGCGGTTTGTTTTTTATTTTAATAAATACAAATGTTCAAGAATTATTTAGATTATTGCCTAAAGGCTATGAGGGTGGTGTGCTAGTAGTTCTGATGATTTCCTTACTGAAAATGTATCATAGTTTTTTAGGAAACAATAGTGCCATTATCAATAATTCTAAATATTATAAAGTTATTTTACCCATAAGTTTAGGAATGGCTACGGCTGTATATCTTCTAAATAAACTTTTTTATTATGAATTAGAAATGGGTACAGATGGTCTTGCCTTGGCAACATTAATCGTAGTTTTTACAGCAAATACAATCAAATTATTCTTTGTCAAGAAAAAATTTATGATGACTCCGTTTACAAACAAATCATGGAAAATGATTTTTATAATTACAGTTTTGTATTTTGTTTTTAATTATTGGAATTTTCAAGTTGATACTATTTTTATTGGAAATTTTCCAATACACCCAATCATTAATATCCTTTTAAAAAGTATTTTAATCGTGTTCTTGTATTTATTTCTAGTGATTAAATTAAATATTTCTGATGAGATAAGTAGGTTGTTTAGAAGGTATATTTACAAATAACAATCTATAAAATCCGCAAGTATATGGAGTAACAATGCTATTGCAAGAATGCGTGTTTTCTTAAAAAAGATTCCTAGAAAATAAACACCTATGGCAATATAAGAATGTAACGGATGAAAATTAATACTACACCTGTTTTTATCAAAAATGGGAGTTGCCAATAAATGATCTAAATCTATCAACATGGATAGTAAAAAAATGAGATAAACTGCTTTCCACTTTTTTTTGAAAAACACATAAGATATGATGAGAGGAGCAATAAAATGTAGCCCATAATGGATAAAAAACTTGAAAGACAGTACGCTCAAAACAGATCATTTTTAGTTTTTAATATCCGATTTTCCTCCTGTTTTTTCAATCAATTGCACTTCCTTAATCCTCATTTTTTGACTGATGCTTTTACACATATCATAGATGGTTAAACAAGTAATACTTGCTCCCGTTAAAGCCTCCATTTCTACGCCTGTTTTTCCTTCAATAGCAACTTTACAAAACACTGCTATATGTTCTTGATCTGTAATTTTTATATCAATATCAACTGCATGTATTAATAATGGATGACACATAGGAATCAGTTCTGAAGTCTTTTTTACAGCTTGTATTCCTGCAATAATTGCCGTCTGAAAAACAGGTCCTTTCTTGGTGATGAGTCCATCATTGGTAAAATGAGAAATTACCTCTTTACCCAAAAACATCGTTGCTTTTGCTATTGCAGTTCTTTGGGTAATTTTCTTATCAGAAACATCCACCATTTTTGGATGATTTTTTTTGTTTATGTGAGAAAAATTGCTCATTATCAGTCTCTTATATTCTGTATGAAATTACAGGAAAAACATCCCCTTTTTTAAACTCTGTTTGTTCTTGCGTTAATTGAATAAATCCATCTGCATTTACCAAACTTGCTAAATCTCCTGAACCATTTCCTGTTACTGGAGTTGCAATGAAATGTCCAAAACGCAAACTCAATTTTACCTGTAAAAAGTACGTTAAATTAGGTTTAAAAGAAACATCGCTATCTAAAATGGCGGTTTCTTCCTTACTTTCTACTCCAACTGATTTGTAATACCAAGGATAAAAGTACACCAAACAATTGACATAAGTAGAAATAGGATTTCCCGGAAATCCAAAAATAGTACAGCTATTAGTTTTTCCATAGAGAAAAGGTTTCCCAGGTCTTTGTGCCACTTGGTGGAATACTTTTTCTACACCTAATTCTTCTAAAACATCAGGCAGAAAATCAAATTTTCCTTTGCTAACCGCTCCGCTAAATAGCAGCACATCATAGTCTTGTAAATAGATTTTTATTTTAGATTTTAAAATTTGTTTGTTATCAGTGATATGAGCAGTTTTAGAAGGAATTTTTAATTTTCCTAATAAAGAAACCAATGTGAATACGTTAGATCTTCTAATCTGATGCGCTTCTGGAATTTCGTCAACACTCACCAATTCATCGCCAGTAGAGACAATCATCACTTTGGGTTGTCTTGCAACTTTTACAAACGATTTTCCAACAGTTGCCAAGACTCCTATTTCTGCTGCGGAAATAATGGTGTTTTTTTGGATTAAAATAGTGCCTTGGTTTTTATCTTTTGCTCTGCTATGTATGTTTTGCCCTGTTGCTATTTCATCAATTAAAATGGTAGCAATTCCTTTTTCAATGCTTACATCTTCATAACGAATAACCGTATTTGTAGCATTAGGAAGTACAGTACCTGTCATCACTTCAATACAATTTTTACTATTTTTTAGTGTAGTTTGTGTGCTTCCAGCAGCTTGAATTTCTTCAATCTTAAAATTTCTTTGACCGCTTTTAAAAGAAGTCACATCAATTGCAATTCCGTCCATAGAAATTCTATTAAATGGTGGAAAATCTCTATCGGCAACGATGTCTTCTTTTAAAATTCTGCCCACAGATTTTATAAACGGAACTTCCTCAACTCCAAAATCTTGAGTTGAATTTAATAAGGTTTCTAAAGCCTTTCCTACTGAAATCATTTTTTAAAAAGTGTAGTTGTTCATTTGCTTTAAACAAGTTCTAATGCTGGATACTCATTCCATTCCTCACCTTCTAGTAATCTTCCATTTGCTTTTTTACTTCTTTTTATATTATCTGATCCCCAAGTTCCCCATTGTTTAAAAAAGAATTTTGTGTTTTGCTCTAAACATTGATTTTTAATATTGATAGCCCATTCTTTATCCATTGGTCTAGCTTTATTTCCACTTTCACCGCCAACAATTGCCCAATGAATATTAGATAAATCTAATTCTCCTAAATCCTCAAGTAACGGTTCTAATGAAAGAAAACGAATAGTAGCATCAATATTTCTTAACACATCTATTCTATTTTTTGATTTTTTATTTTCTACAGTAACGCCTAACCAAACATTTTTAGGAGCCTCTTTATCTTTAAAGTAATCGGCTAAAATATGTTCTCTTTTTGTTAATATTTGATATTCGTGTCTTGGCGTTTGCTCCATAACTTCAAAAACCCTATCTAAATATTCATAAGGCATTTCTTCGTGAAATAAGTCACTCATAGAATTAACAAAAAAACGAGTTGGTTTTTTTATTTTTAATGGTTGGTTTAATCTTTCTGGCATTAATGAAAACTCAAAACCATTATCATATCCAGAAGTTCCCATTGCTTTTAATCTGAAAGACATTGTTTCTGCATAACAATGTTTACATCCCGCTGAAACTTTTGTACAACCTGTTGTAGGATTCCAAGTTGATTCAGTCCATTCTATTTTTGATTTAGACATTAGCTTTGTTGTATTTTTTTATAATATCATTTGCTATTTTAGTTGCAAATTTATTATTTGAGGCCATAAAAAAGTGAAACATTATTGAATTCGAAGAATTTTTTAGCACATAAGCTTCTGAAATATAACTAAAAATTTCATGTAACCTGTTTTTGTATAAATCTGCTGACTTTTCAATAGCGTTACTTACTTTATCAAATCTTTCATCACCAAATAAAGAAATTTGCCTACTTTTTTCATAGAAAACATTTTTAATTTCTTCTCTATTCATCCCTAAAAAAACTTCAAGTTTCGACAACCACGCATCTGATATTTCTCCATTTTTCTTTAATAACCTATTAACTCCTAAACCTGTAGGTACTAAAACCCAAAAATCAATACCCAAATTTTTTAAACACTCTATTGAACTCCATTCAAGTTGCATTCCACAAGGATCTATATATGCTAAAACTCTTGTGTTTTTATTACGTTTTTTCTGTAAAAATTTAGAAAGACTTTTTAGTTTATCATTACAATCTGTATTAACTACATAAATTTTTTTATCTCTATAATCTTTAGTAGCTTTTTTTAGTGAATTAAATTTATCTTCATCTTTTTCAACAAAATAATATTGTTCAAAAGGAATAGGTTCTTCAATATCAATTATTCTTTTAGCAGCACCTAAAACTGTTTTTTTGTCTAATTTGGATTTCTCTTTTATAAACCCTGAACCTGCGAATCCGTCAAAATAAAAAGGTTTAAAATACTTATGCTTATTCATTATAGTTAAATATGCCTTGGCATATTCGACTAATATTTCAATTTTATTTTCAGTCCAATTTCCTCCAAAATTATTCATATCTTTTTTCTCTAAAAATAATAAAATATTTTGAATATCCTAAAATCTCACTTTAGGTGATAAAAATGAAATCCTCATAACTAAAAAACCAAACTATACTTTATACTATATTTTTGAAATATGAATATCCAATCAGAAAAATATCATTTAATTCAGCAAATTGGGTAAAGTTTTTAATTGCCCATATTGAGAAAAATGTTTCGCAAAAACTTTTTTGGACAAAATGATAAATTTTCACTAACTTCGCCTATCAAAAATTATTGGGCACAGTCTCTAAAATAATTTTATTAATTTTTAGTATTAAGATTCTCAAAATCAATATTCTAAATCAGTCTTTTTACATAAAACTCAACCCCTAATTCACATGAGTATTATTAGTTTTCGGTTTTTCTTGAAGTCGCAAGGAATTATTTCCTATACAGAAATGGCAATTGATTGTTGTATCAAAGCACAGCATAAAATCAATTTCGACAAGCATAATCTAAGAATCAATGATGTCTTAAAAAGTCTTTATTCTTAAAAAAGACAGTATTGAAAACCCCAACAATCTTACCCATTTAATTGATAATACACGCACTATTTAGTTTTTGAAACCCCAAACAACATATTATAAAACACCTATAGGAACTGCAAAAATTATTGGAGACGATTATGGAATTCAATCAATTTCTGTATTAGATGAAGATCCAACTTCGTTCAATGTAAAAGAAAATATTCCCGAATGTTTACAGAACTGCGTACAACAATTAGCAGAATATTTTGTTGGAAAAAGAACTGAATTCGATTTAAAGTTAAATCCGCAAGGAACTCCATTTCAAAAAAAAGTCTGGAAAGAATTAGAACAAATTCCATTTAATACAACTAGAAGTTATTTAGAACAATCTAAAGCCTTGGGAAATATAAAAGCCATTAGAGCAGTTGCTGCTGCAAATGGAAAAAACCCCATTTGGATTGTGATTCCTTGCCATAGAGTTATTGGGTCTGATGGTTCTTTAACGGGCTATGCAAGTGGCATTTGGCGTAAAAAATGGTTATTGGCTCATGAAAATCCTATAAAACAACAATTGTTATTTTAAAAGAAATAAAATTAAAAAAAGTATTTTTATTCCCCTAAAATAGATACCTATAAATGCGCAACAAGCTTTTATTTCTTTGCCTTTTTTTTATTGGATTTTCCATCCAATCGCAAACTGTTTCTAAAGATTTTCGGTCAAAAACATTTTTGATAAAAAACGATACTATTCAAATAGATTCTGTAAGCATTAATCCGCAACGGTTTAAGGTTTTAAACGCCAAATTACAAATTATTCCTTCACAAGAATATCAAGTAGATTTTAATAAAGCATTACTGATACTCAATTCAAATAAATATCAAAGAATTACTGTCGAATATTTTCGCTTTCCAGATTTTGTTACAAAAACTTACTCGCCTTTTGATGAAAATTTAATCGTTCCTGACGGGACAAATACAGGCAAATTATACAGTTTGACTACCAATAAGAAACCGTCAAAAATAAAACTGCTAGACGGTTTAAAAACCAAAGGTTTTATTTCACGAGGGGTTATTAGTGGTAATAATCAAAATACCGTAACCAACTCTGAATTGGATTTAGAAATAGCTGGAAAACTCTCTAAAGATATCACTTTAAGAGCCAATATTTTTGACACTAATATTCCGCTACAACAAAACGGATATTCGCAAAATATTACCGATTTTGATAGGGTATTTATAGAAATGGCTAGCAAAGATTGGCGTGTAAAAGCCGGCGATATTTCTTTAAAAAATAACAAAAGTTATTTTATGTCTTTTACCAAACAGGCTTCGGGTATAGAAGCAGCAGCAACCATTGATAGTGTAACAAAAGTCAAAGCCTCTGCTGCTATAGTTAGAGGAAGATTTGACGTTTCTAATTTTATAGGAATAGAAGGAAATCAAGGTCCTTATAAATTGAATGGATTAATACATAATGACCCTACTATTGTGATTATTGAGGGTAGCACAGGTGTATTTGTAAATGGAATTAAAATAGCTCCTAAAAATTATACGATCAACCACAATCTAGCAGAAATAGAATTTAGTACTACTTTTCCGATAACAAATGATATGAGAATTAGTGTTGGGTTTCAATTTTCTAACAGAAACTATTCACGATTTGTTACGTATGAAGAGGTTTCCTATAAAGAAGATGACCTTACTTTAAACGGCTATTTTTATAGTGAGAATGATTCTAAAAACCAACCTCTTCAACAAAATTTGACAGAAAATCAAAAACAGATTTTAGCAAATGCAGGAAACAATCAAGATTTGATGTTTTCCGAAAGTGCTTTTAGAGACGAATATGCTGATACTAAAATTTTGTACAAAAAAGTACCACAAGGTGCTATTGAAGTTTTTGAATATTCTACAGATTCTTCGGCTGAATTATATACGGTAACGTTTACCAATGTTGGTCAAAATAAAGGAGATTATACCATTGATAGAAGTACTGGCATAGGCACTGTTTTTAAATATGTGGGCGTCAATTTAGGAGAATACAATCCCGTTATTCGTCTAAATGCTCCATCAAAAATACAAGTTTTTTCTGTGCAATCTATTTACAATCCATCAAAGAAAAGACGGATAGATGCCGAATTGGGTTTTAGTAATATTGATGCAAATTTATTTTCATCTATTGATGATGAAAATAATAAAGCAATGGCGCTAAAAGTAAATTGGGAAGAAATTTTAATTGATAATGAAGAATGGAAATTAAAAGCTACTATTTACGATGAGTTTGTGCAACGAAATTTTAATACAGAACGAGGGTTAGAACCCGTAGGGTTTAATAGAGATTGGAATGTTAATACGACTAAACCTACTAGAAATTTATTTCGATCAATATTTAACTTACAAAATAAGGAAGGAAATTCTATTGTATATCAATTTCACAATCTTTCTTATATAGATGCTTATAAAGGGATAAAGCATCTCATAAGGTCTAAAATGAATTTAAAGGATGTCTCTTTTTTTGCTGACGTAAGCATGCTAGACAATACATCAACTACGGAAAATAATTCTTTTTTTACAGCAAAAGCGAATGTAGAATACAGTTACGAAAAAACGTGGCTGGGTGCTTCTGTTAATTTTGAAACCAATGCTAGAAAGAATAAAACAACCCAAGAATTTATTCATTTAAGTCATCGTTTTAAAGAATATCAAGCATACATAGGTTTTGGAGATTCAACAAAAGTTTTTTCAAAGGTTGGTTTTAATTTTAGGAATAATGATAGCATACGATCAAACAAATTTACAGAGATCAACAATAGAAAAACGGTGTTTATAAACAGTAAATTGATTCAAAACAAAACAACCGATTTGGGTGTGTATGCCAATTTTAAATATACTGAAAATGCTTTTACAAATAATCAAAAAACATTAAATTCTAAAATCGTTCTTAGTCAGCGTTTGTTCGATAATTTGGCAAACCTATCAACAGGCTATGAAACCTCTTCAGGAAATGTTGCAAGGCAAGATTATATCTATCTAAAAACAGAGCCAGGGCAGGGTTTTTATACTTGGATAGATTATAATAATGATGGCGTACAAGATTTTAATGAATTTGAAATCGCACAGTTTCAAGATCAAGCAATATATTTACGTGTTCCAAAACCCAACTTTCGTTATATTGGTACGCAACGTGCAAAATGGAATCAATCTTTGACCTTAAATCCAAGTGCTTGGGATGTTAAAAACGACTTCAAAGAACCGCTATTGCCTTTTTATAATGAAAGTTCTTTAATGATTGAAAATGAAAAAGAACGCATTGGAGATTCTTTTCACCTAAATCCTTTTGATTTGAGTGAAAACAACTTAATTCGCCTTAATTTTAGCTTTAGAAATAGCCTCTATTTTAATAGAAATCTTCAAGAACATAGTGTCATTTATACCTACGGAACGTCAAGAAATAAGCAGCAATACTTTATTGGTAATCAAGAAAATAAAACTAAATTTTATCAATTAGAGTATCAACATAAGTTATTTACTTTTTGGTTATTAGAATTTATGGCAAAAACTTCTGAAAACAACCTAGAAACTGAAAATTTTGACAACAGAAATTATCAAATAACAACACAAGAAATTCAACCAAAAGTTACTTTTCTGTATCATAAAGATTATCGATTTTCTGCTTTCTATCACCTAAAAAATAAGAAAAACAAATTACAGGATTTTGAAAAATTGCAACAACATCAGTTGGGGCTAGAATACTTTTATATCACTAAAGATAAATATCAAATAAGTGCAAATGTCAATGCTTTTTTAAACAAATTTACAGGCAGCACAAACACACCTGTCGGCTATCAAATGTTAGAAGGTTTGCAGGCAGGCAGAAATTATACATGGAATTTGTTATTCAACAAAAAATTGAATTCTTTTTTAAATCTCAATCTAAATTATTTAGGAAGAAAAAGTCAAAACTCTAAAACGATACATACAGGGAGTATTCAACTGAGAGCTATTTTTTAACCGAAAAGGCGCAGAGTTCACAACGTTCTTTTATCGTACCCATAAGGGCAATGTTTGCATCCGCTTTTGCAACAATGTCCTCTTTTTAGATGATATTTTTCGGTAAAAACTCTATACCCTTGTTCATTCCAGTAAAAATCATCTTTCTCTAACTCAATTCGTTTTTTAAACATCCTATAAAAGTAAAACTTTTAGGCATAAAAAAAGCATTCTTTCGAACGCTTTCTATTTCAACTCATCTAGGGTTTTTATTGTTTTATTTCTGGAGGATATTTTGCAACAATCTCTTTTACAAATTCTTTAATTCTAGCTTCTTTTTTTTCTACGTTTCTTGTTTTTAAAGCTCCAGTTCCAATTCCTTGCCAAACCAATTCTTTTTTTGAAGCATCTATAAAATCAATAAATAAAGTTCCTTCTGTAAATTGAGATACGTTCACATTATTATTTCCGTTCCACATCCAAGGGTTCCAGCCCCAACCAAAACCATAGCCAAAGTTATTATTCTGATTAATATTCACTTTTTCTCTTGATTTAGTAAAGATACTTACCAACATATCTGGATTGGTAGATTTGCTAAACCCTTTTGCTAGCAACTCTACCTCAATAGCTTTTAAAATACGTTTTTTATCTAAATCAGAAATGTCTGCTTTGTCAATTCCTGGTTTGTAAAACGCAAATGTTTTGTATTGATTAAAATCTACTTTGGTATCATAATCTGTAGCAACTTTTACTGTGCTACAAGAAAATAATATGACGGAACTAAAAATTAAAAGGACTGATTTTTTCATAATAATATAGTTGAAATTATTGAATTTATTGAACACATCCTGCACAATTTTCCTCTTTATAATTCTGTTAATTTATTGAAAAGAATATTGATTTTTAAGAGTTTTAATATTTCTTTAACAGTATCAAGAAGTATGCCAGAATCTTCAGTATTTTAAAACCAAATGTTTTGTGAGACCTTTCAAGTTCTTGCGCTGAACTTGATTCAGTATCAAACTGAAAGGTGTTGATAACGAAATGCTTATAAGGTTTTTAATCAATGATGCTATGAAGTATGCGCTCTTATAATAGACAAAATCTTTTTTGGCACTGACTAAAACATATAATTAACACCCAAGCCAAAAACTTCTCTAAACTGAATTTTGCTAGAAGCATTGTCATCTAAAATAGTATGCAAAGTAATATTCATAGATAAATATTTATTGACATTCAATAAAAGATTCATTTGATAATTCATATCAATATTTTGTGGTTTTTCTAAATAATCAGTATAAAATACGATATTATTTTCCATAATTACATTTTCCATCAAATCAAATTTTATATACCCAGATAAATTAAAACCTAAACTAAAATTGTGTTTTTTATCAATAGGGACACCATACTTGCCAGAAAACTCTTTAGAAACAAAGGTAAATCTAGATGTTGCAGGGGCTATATTTATTCGAATATCATCAGATTTTTTCCATAAAATTCCAGGACCAAAACTCAAATAGGCAGGTGATAAGAAATCTGAAACTGGTTTTTTGGGGATAGTAGAGTAATTATAACCTCGTGTATATTGTGTTGTTAAATTCGTAAAAAATGAAAAAAACCAATAGCCTTTAGATTTTAAACCCAACAAAGAATTGTATTCAAATTGATCATTTGTTTTGCGTAAACCTTTTTCATCAATATGACTTAATCCATAGCCTGTAATAATCTTATTGTCCCAGTTCCAATTGTTTTTTTTATAATTGAAATCGTAGTTGATATTGATATTTCCAGCAATGGTATTTTCGCCTCCAGAAGTCCAATTAGAAAAAGAAGATTGGTTCAATAAAAAGGTAAGTTTTCCAGTAACTTTCCATCTTTGTACACTGTCTTTTTTTTGTTGACAAAAGATAGAAATACTAAATAGAAACAGTAGTAAGGTGATATGTTTTCTCATCAATTTCTTGGTAGTGTCATAGATTAATTGATTATGAGTTTTTTGGTCTAAATTATAATATTAATTTCTATGACATTTATGAAAACGAATGTCTGGCTGAGCCTGTCGAAGACTGAAGTTTTAAGAAGAAACTCACTTCGACAGGCTCTGTGTGACATTTAGTTTATAGGATTGGCTTTGTTAAAACAAATTTCTTTTTGATGCCTCAAATGACATTCAATAATAAATAATCATTTTGTTTATGACAACACCAATTTCTTTAACCCATGAGCAACAAAAATAAAAAGTTATTGTGTAAGAAAAAATTATTTTTTGGCTTTATATATAGGCACTGTAGAACAAGCTTCCCCAAATAAAATGGACTTGGCAATAGGTTGTAGTTTTTCAATCAGTAAAGAAAAAGCTGTTGCTGGTATGGGTTTGTTGGCACAACCTTTTATAATGACGGGTTTGTCTAAAAAATCAGAAAAATCTAAAAACCCAATCAATTCTTGATACAAAACGGTTTCTAACAATTCTAAATTTCCAACCACAGTTTTATTTGCATATTGTGTTACTTCTGAAGCTACTAACATAAAAGCCCAAGAAGGAATAATGGCATCTACGGAACAGGTAATGGCTACAAAAGAGTTTTTGTATTGAGACCAATCGTGATTTTTAACCGAGTTTCTAAAATCTTTTTCTTTTAAAATAAGTTCTTCAAAAAGCCACTCCTTAATATCGAAAAGAACACGTTTTCCTTCTGGATACATTTCCTCCAAATCAACCGTTTTTAGTTTGCTTTTGGCAACTCTATTTATAATTTCTTCTGACATTTTTTCAAGTTGGAAACTAGAGGTTAGAAGCTAGAAAAATTTTGTAAAAACATAAAATCTTTGTTGTTAAATATACAGTGTTCAGTCGCAGTGTTCAGTCGCAGTGTTGAGTCTCAGTGTTCCAGAAAAACTTTTGCGAATTCTGCGAAAAACTTTGCGCTTTTGTGGTTAATTTAATTTCTTCTTTTTTCTTCTTCTATAAAAACTATATACAATATATAAGGCAATCAGCCCAAAAACCAAATATCTGTAAGAAACAGGTTCTCCATCGCCACCCACCGTGGTAAACATTCTGTTCCAACGAATTGATTTTAGTTTTCCTATAAAAGAAGGAGCACCAGCATCCCAACTAAACCAGACCATAACAGGTTTACCAAGCACATGGTCAAAAGGCACATAGCCCCAATAACGCGCATCTAAAGAATTGTGTCTATTATCTCCCATCAACCAATAATAATCTTGTTGAAAAGTATAAGAATCTGCTTTTTTTCCATTGATAAAAATATCATTATTATGAACTAGCAAATCGTTATTTTCATAATTCTTGATAATTTCTTCATAATAAGGTAAAGATTGCAAATCAATTTTTACAGTAGCTCCTTTTTTAGGAATATAAATAGGACCAAAATTATCTTGACTCCATTGATTGCTTTCTATTTGCGGAAAAATTGCGTTGTCAGCTTCATGAACAATTTTTATAACACTATCTACTTCAGAATCTTTTCGCAATTTTTCTGCCATTTCTAAAGTAAGATTTACATTTCTAACGGTCAAATTTATTTCAGTAATATTGCTTCTATATTTCTGTATCAATCCTTGTGAAACACCGTCATGTTTAGCAAATAAATGATATTTATTTTCGTTGATGCTTTTCAATCCGTAGTATCTTCTATATTCTTCAAATTCCTGCTGACTTTTAAAATCTATAATAAATTTCCTGTCAAATTCTTTCTTCGTATATCTCAATAACTTATTTGTGGACAGTCCTTTACTAGAATAAACCGTATGATAAAATTGCAATTTGGCCCTATAAGGCAATTCGTTCTTTTTTCCATTTATATAGACAAATCCATCTCTGAGTTCTAAAGAATCGCCAGCAATAGCCACACAACGTTTTACATAGTTGGTTTTTTTGTCAACAGGTTTGTAGGTAAATTCTCCAGAATTATCGTACCACATTGTTTTTAAAGAATCTACAGGCCAATTAAAACAAACAATATCATTATTTTTAATTTTTTGAATACTCGGCAAGCGTAAATGCGGTAGTGAAAATTTGTTTTTCCAAGAGTTTTTATCCCTGCTATCAGAAAGATACGACCCAAAAGCTGTATTTAAAGATTTTCCTGTAAACGGAATGGGAATAGCAGGAATAGTATCATGTACCATAGGAGCCGCAATTACGGTTGACGGAACTCTAGCACCATAGTGAAACTTACTTACAAACAAATAATCTCCTACCAATAATGTTTTTTCTAAAGAAGAAGTGGGTATGGTAAACGGTTGCATAAAATAGGTATGCACCAACGTGGCAGCAATAATAGCAAACGTAATAGAACTCACCCATTCGCCTAATTCAGATCTAGGTTTTAATTCTCTATTTTTATTGTATGTGGCTTCCGTAAAATAATTGACATAAAATATATACAGCCCTAAAGTGAGAATTACTAAAAGCGAATCAATTTTTTTATAGAAACCAAAAGTTCTAATGGTTTCTATCCAAATAATAGGGAACATTAGCAGATTTACAACAGGAATAAAAAGCAGTATGACCCACCATTTTGGTCTGTTAATCATCTTCATTAAAATGACGGCATTGTAGATAGGTACGATTGCTTCCCAAGGTTTTCTACCTGCTTTTATATACAATTTCCAAGTGCCTAAAAAATGAATACCTTGTAGTAGTAAGAAAAAAATAAACCAATCATTAAACGTCATAATTTTATATTTTGATTTTCCTTTTTATTTGGAATGAATTTTATTTTTAATTAGGCTACAAAGTAAAAAAAATGTTACAGAATTTAACCAATGTTTAACACGTCTTTCATAGAAAACACCCCTTTTTTATTCAACAACCATTCTGCTGCAATTACGGCACCCAACGCAAATCCTTTTCTATTATGAGCCGTGTGTTTTATAGCAATGGTATCTACTTCAGAGGTGTACGAAACTGTATGAGTTCCTGGAACATCAGGAATTCTTTTTGCACTAATGGATACCATTTCTTTGGATGTTTTTCCGTTTAATTCCCAACTTTTTTTTGATGAATTTTTGATAATTCCTTCTGCCAAAGTAATGGCAGTTCCACTTGGAGCATCTAATTTTTTTGTATGATGAATTTCTTCAATAGAAAGTTGATAATCATCTAAAGTATTCATCATTTTTGCTAATTGATTGTTGAGTTCAAAAAATATATTGACACCCAAACTAAAATTTGAAGCATAGATAAATGCGCCATTTTTCTTTTTACATAAAGATACAACTTCATCATATTTTTCCAACCAACCTGTAGTACCAGAGATTACTGGAACATTGTTGTTTAGACAATTAGAAATATTATCAAAAGCGGCACTTGGAACACTAAAATCTATAGCAATATCGGCTAGAGAAATATTACAATCATCATTTATATCTTTCTTAATTACAATAGAATGACCACGATTGAGAGCAATTTTTTCAATCTCTTTACCCATTCTACCGTAGCCTAATAAAGCAATTTTCATTTAAAAAGAATATTTAATAGTGAGTCCAACCACGGGTGTATCAAACTGTATTGGATCTGGAATAATTATTGGTTTGAATGATAAATTATCATCGGTATTAAATTGTAACAAATGTGCATTTACACTAGCCTCTACAATTTGTAAAACATAAATAATTACGGTTGCTAAAAGTGATAAATCTCTATTTTCTCGCAACTGCTTTTGTGCCGTTACAAGCCCATCTTCAGAAACTAAAACACTACCGTCATCTAAAGTGAATTCGTCTTGAAAACCTGCTTTTCTCAATTTAAAAGCTCTTCTGAATCGTTTGAATTCTTTATTATTATCTAAATAAAAATAGATACTTGTTCCCAAAGCACCCCAAACTACTGGAGTTTTCCAATACTTTTTGTTATATACCTGTCCCATTCCAGGAAAAATTGCTGAATAAAATGCTGCTTTAGAAGGTGAAAGAGGATTGTATGTGGCATCATCAATACTGATTTTTCCTTTCACAGTAACATCTTTTACTTTTATAGAATCTTTTTGAGCAAAAACAGTTATTGAAAAAAAAGTAGCAATAAAAAAAAATATGATTTTTCTTAAAATCACTTATTTTAATAATTTTTTAATACGATTAAAATCTTCTTTAGAATGAAAGGGAATAGAGATTTTCCTTTTCCTTTATTATTTACAGAAACGTCAATTTTGTGACCAAAATATTCACTCATGTCTTTAAGACTATCTTTAATATAATTTGGAATTTGTTTCTTTTTAGGTTTTTCTACAGTATCAGATTTTAAATTTTTTACTAAATCTTCTGTTTGACGTACTGATAATTTTCCTTGTAAAACCTTCTCATAAACCGCTAATTGATCTTCGGTATTTTCAATATTAATCATGGCACGCCCATGGCCCATAGTAATAAAACCATCTCGCATACCTGTTTGTAAAATGGGGTCTAATTTTAGCAATCGCAAATAATTTGTAACGGTAGATCTTTTTTTACCAACACGTACACTTAATTCTTCTTGAGTAAGTTTAATTTCATCAATCAAACGCTGATAAGACAATGCAATTTCTATAGGATCTAAATTTTTACGTTGAATATTTTCTACCAAAGCCATTTCTAGCATTTCTTGGTCGTTGGCAATTCTTATATAGGCAGGAATTGTTGTATTTCCTATTAATTTTGAAGCTCTAAAACGTCGTTCACCAGAAACTAATTGCACTTTATTACCTGCTAATTTCCTCACTGTAATTGGCTGAATGACACCTAATTCTCGTATGGAATTTGCTAGTTCTTTTAATGATTCTTCATTGAAATGAGTTCTTGGTTGGTATGGATTTACCTCTATTGAATTTAATTCAATTTCAATAATATTTCCCACAACTTTGTCCGCATTTTTATCTGATACAGAAGTGATGTCTGGTGATTCTTTTAATAAAGCTGACAAACCTCTTCCTAAAGCTTGTTTTTTGGTTGCTTTTGCCATTTTACTGGTTTTTTTTAATAAGTTCTTGTGCCAAACTTAAGTAATTTACAGCACCTTTGCTAGTGGCATCATAGGCTATAATGCTTTCTCCATAACTTGGAGCTTCGCTTAAACGCGTATTTCTTCTAATGATAGTATCAAAAACCATACTGCTAAAGTGTTTTCTAACCTCATCGACTACTTGATTAGAAAGGCGCAATCGAGAATCAAACATCGTTAGTAGCAAACCTTCTATATCTAATGTTGGATTATGAATTTTTTGTACACTTTTTATAGTATTTAGTAGTTTTCCTAAACCTTCTAAAGCAAAATACTCACACTGAATGGGAATAATAACAGAGTCTGCTGCAACCAAAGAGTTTAGAGTAATTAATCCTAAAGAAGGTGCGCAATCTATTAAAATATAATCGTAGTCATTTTTTAAATGGGTCAATGCTTTTTTAAGCATATATTCTCTTTCTTGCTTGTCAACCAATTCAATTTCTATAGCCACCAAATCTATATGTGCAGGAATAATATGTACATTAGGGGAAGAAGTTTCTACAATAGTTTCTTTGGCAGAAATGGTATGTTCCAACACTTGATAGGTTCCAAATTCTACAGTTTCAACATCAATGCCTAAACCTGATGATGCGTTTGCTTGAGGATCAGCATCAATTAGCAATACCTTTTTTTCTAAAACACCTAAAGAAGCTGCTAAATTTACAGTAGTGGTGGTTTTTCCAACGCCACCTTTTTGATTTGCTATTGCAATTATTTTTCCCATTAGAAACAAATGATTTGTAAGCCAGTAAAATTACAATTTATTCTCTTTTTTTAAATTAAAAATATTCATAAAACTAAAATAATGCAAACCATTTATTATTAAGTACTTACATTTTTATGTATTGTTTTTCAATACAAAATGGTAAAAAAGTGTTTACTATATAAAAGGAAAAAAGGAAAGAGTGTTTTTTAAAAAACACTCTTTCCTTATTACTCTATTATTTTAATAAACTAAAAACGAACTTATCTTATTTCGATAATTTCAATACGTCTATTTGCAGCTCTTCCTCCACTCGTTGAATTTAATTCTAATGGATTTGCTTCACCAAAACCTTCAGTAGTTATAATTTCACTTGAGATACCGTGGTCTACCAAATACTTTTTAACAGCTTGAGCTCTTTTTACAGACAATGCTCTGTTATTACTAGAAGTTCCTACACTATCTGCATGACCTTGTATTCTATAAATAGCACCTGAATTCTGCTTCATATAATTTACTATAGCTTCTAAAGCAACATAAGCTTCGTTTGTAAAACTATATTTAGCAGTATTAAACTGTATTTTTCTAGTCATAGAAAGGAATGATGATCCTCCTCCACTATTGTTGTTATTGTTATTATTATTATTATCTACCACTTTTGCAGGGCAACCACCATTACTTGGTACACCAGCAATAGTTGGACAATTATCTGCACTATCTATAACACCATCTCCGTCAGTATCTACAATTGGGCAACCATTATTTCCAGGTAAACCAGCAATTGTTGGACAATTGTCAGCAGTGTCTATAACACCATCTCCATCACTATCTGTACTAGGGCAACCATCATTGCTAGCTAAACCTGCTATATTTGGACATTTGTCAACATTATCTTTTACACCGTCATTATCACTATCATAGTCTGAAGGAAAATCAGTTAAGTCTGGTGCTTCATCAGTAGGACATCCGTCGTTTCTTTTTGATCCCGCTACATTTGGGCATTTATCATTATAATCATAAATTCCATCATTGTCTATATCTTGATCTCCGCCTCCTCTAAAAGCTAAACCTAAAGAATACTGCATATGACCAGTGTCATAAGCCGCAGGTTCTGAATCTAAAATCCATTTTGCAACAGATTCAAAATTTAGTCCTATTGAATTAGAAAACCATAAGTTAAATCCGCTTCCAAAATTCGCAGTTGTTCCTCCTTCAGTTACTTTAAAATATCCTATTCCACCGCTTAAGTATAATTCAAGCCAATCGGAACCTCTAAATAATCTAAGCCCTTCGTCAACATAAAATTTTAAATTTCCGTCCACAGCAAAGTAGTCTTGGTCTTCTCTCAATGTAATATGATTATCACTATCTATAACACCTTCACCTGTTTTCCATTTGTTTAAACTTCCTGCTACTTCAAATGCAAAAAGTCTGTTAAGCCTACGCTCTATATTTATTTTTAAAGGGGTACCTGTAAAAGCCATTTGGTCAAATGAACTAAAAAGGTCATTAGCTTTTGCATCTCCACTACTATCAATAGTGTTTACACCAACTTTAAAAACCCATTTATTAATTGGATGTACAGAATCTTTACTGATTTCAACAGTACTAGCACTTATACTAGTTACTATTGTTAATGCTAAAAATAAGAGTATTTTTTTTTTCATCTTTAATTATTGATTAATTGTTACAAGGTACAAATATAGAAATATTTTTTTTAAATCATTAAAAAATAACTAAAAATCATTAATTAATGACTAATTAAGTGTTCTAAAATGCTTGCTTTATTGATTTTATAGAACAATTTATTTTTTAGGAATATTTTTCAATATTTCTACTAAAAACCTCCAGAACTTTTTGGTTGATGAAATTTGCGCTTTTTCATCAGGAGAATGAGCACCTTTAATAGTAGGTCCAAAAGAAATCATATCCATTTTTGGATACTTCTTTCCTAAAATACCACATTCTAATCCTGCATGACAGGCAGCTATAGTTGCTTTTTCTTTATGCAATTTTTCGTATAAATCAGAAATTACCTCTAAAATTTCAGAATTCATATTGGGTTGCCACCCTGGGTATGAACCTGAAAATTCTACTTTAAAACCTGCCAATTCAAAAACAGAACGTAAGGAATTTCCTAAATCAAACTTACTGCTTTCGGATGATGAACGGGTTAAACAACCAATTTTAATATTCCCATTTTTCACCAGTACCCGTGCTATATTATTTGAAGTTTCTACCAAGCCCTCAACATTTGGACTCATTTTATATACTCCATTTAAAGCAGCATAAATAGATTTTATAAGTCTTTCTTGTGCAGCTAAATCCATACTATTGTTTGGTAGCGTAGTTTCACGTATTTCAATAGAAAGATTTGGTTCTAGCGTTAAAAACTCATCTTTAATCATATTAATACCTTGGTTGATTTCAGCTAAAAAAGTTTCTTTGGAAGCTGTGTCTATGACAACAGTCGCAAAACTTTCACGTGGAATGGCATTGCGCAAACTACCTCCGTCAATTTCTGAAATGCGCAAACCAAAATCAGTAGTTCCTTCAAACAAAATACGATTCATTATTTTATTTGCATTTCCAAGACCTTTTATAATGTCCATTCCAGAATGCCCTCCGTTTAAGCCCGTTACAGAAATTGTAAACGCCGTTGTATTTTTTGGAGTTTCCTCTAAATCATAAGTTCCTGTTGCCGTAATATCTACACCGCCTGCACAACCTATCCCTATTTCGTCATCATCTTCCGTATCTAAATTTAAAAGAATATCTCCTTCTAAAATAGTTGCTTCTAAACCTTTAGCCCCTGTCATTCCTGTTTCTTCATCAATGGTAAACAAACCTTCTAATGGAGGATGTGGAATATCTGTTGACGATAAAATTGCCATAATTGCGGCAACTCCCAAACCATTATCTGCACCTAAAGTAGTTCCTTTTGCCTTTACCCAATCTTCATCAACAAACATATTAATTCCTTCTGTATCAAAATCAAAAACAGTATCGGCATTTTTTTGATGCACCATATCTAAATGTCCTTGCAATACCACTGTTTTTCTATCTTCCATACCCATAGTTGCCGGTTTTTTGATAATCACATTCCCTACTTTATCAACCGTGGTTTCTAAATTGAGTTGTTTGCCAAAATCAACCATAAAAGCAATAATGCGTTCTTCTTTTTTTGACGGACGAGGAACTGCATTTAAATCTGCAAAATGATTCCAAACTACTTTTGGTTCTAGATTTCTTATTTCTGAATTCATCATTATTTTTTGAATTTTATGGTGCAAAGTTACGTGATTTCTATAATACTATTTGGAGTCTTTTTTGTAAGTTTTGCTAAATCTTTCATAAAACAATCTTCCGCTCAAAAACCAACAGGTAGTAACAAAACCTTTCATAGCGCAAGTTGTTAATGAATATTCATTATTTATGATGCAAAAATACTTGAATAATATTCAAGAATATCCATATTCGAATCATTAAAATTGATAAAAAGGTAAATTTATTTTTTGTATCTTGAAACTCAAAAAAAGCTATGCAAGAAGATTTTTTACATTATGTGTGGAAGTATGCGTTGTTTTCTACAAATAACCTACAAACTGTTTTAAGTGAGCGTATTACAATTATACATATTGGGACTCATAATAAAAATGCAGGCCCCGATTTTTTGAATGCCCGCATAAAAATAGACCATCAACTTTGGGTTGGTAATATAGAAATTCATCTAAAATCTTCTGATTGGTATTTGCATCATCATGAAATAGATGCAAATTATGACGCCGTTATTTTACACGTAGTTTGGGAACACGATGCGGATATTTTTAGAGAAAATAACAACCCCATTTCTACATTGGTTTTAAAAGGTTTGGTGGAGGACAATCTGCTTAAAAATTACAAAAACTTATTTTCTTCACAACTTCGTTGGATTCCCTGTCAAGCTCAAATTCATACCATAGATCCATTTACTTTTTCTAATTGGAAAGAACGTTTGTTTTTTGAACGATTAGAAAATAAATCAAATGTTATTCATAGCTTATTAGAAAATTCTAATAATGATTATGAAGCGGTTTTGTTTCAATTATTGGCGAAGAACTTTGGGCTAAAAGTAAATGGTGAACCTTTTTTACAATTGGCAATATCCATTGACTTTTCAATCATTAGAAAAGAACGATTTGATGCACAAAAACTGGCAGCTTTGTTTTTTGGACAAGCGGGTTTTTTAGAAGAAGATATTCAAAATGAATATCATAATCTATTAAAAAAAGAGTACAACTATTTAAAACATAAATACCAATTAAAATCAATGGCAGTACATCAGTTTTCTTTTTTTAGAATGCGTCCTAGTAATTTTCCAACCATAAGAATTGCGCAATTGGTTTCCCTCTTTTATAAACATCAAAATTTATTTTCTTTATTGATAAAAACGGAACAACTTACTGATTTCTACAACTTGTTTTCTATTGAAATACACGACTTTTGGAAAACCCATTATACATTTAAAACCCCTTCAAAAAAGAGTGCTAAAAAAATCTCAAAAGCCTTTGTGGATTTGCTATTAATCAACACCATTATTCCTCTTAAATTTCAATATTTAAAAGAAAGAGGTAAGGTTGATGAAGAAAATATATTGAAGCTTATTCAACAAATAAAACCAGAAAAAAATGGAATTATTGCTAAATTTTCGGAACTAAAAATTACAGCAAAAAATGCGTTAGAAACCCAATCCCTATTAGAACTTAAAAACAACTATTGTACACCAAAACGTTGTTTAGAATGCGTAATAGGAAATCAGCTTTTAAAAAAGCAATAAGAGTGCTTAACATTTTGACGGTTTGTGGGTGCATTTTTATTTTAATACACTATCAAAAACAGGTGTTTTGTGTATATAAAAGAAATGGTTATTTATAGAAAACATGCAGAGTGAAACTTTTAATACAATTTAGTATTTGAGCGATTTTTTCATTTGATATTAGCTATAATTGTTAATGATTTTTATTTCATATATATTTGTGTTGGGCATAATTAATCTTAAATCTAAACGAAGTAAACTTGGTAAAGAAATCTGATTAACTACATTCACTAAAAAATTATAAATGAAAAAAATTAAACAAATAAATTTATTTATTTCTTGTCCTGGAGACATTAAAGATGAACTAAATTCTATTGAAGTAATTGTGAAAGAAATCAATAAAACTACTGGTAAGATAAGTAATTTCGCAATACAAATAGTTCATTGGGATGAAGATACTTATACAGATATTGGAGAAGATGGACAAGAAATAATAAACAATCAAATTGACTATGATATATTGGTTGGGATATTATGGATGAGATTAGGTACACCTACAAAAAGAGATAAATCAGGAACAGTAGAAGAAATTAATAGAGCAATTGAAAATCCTGAAAAACAACAACTAATATATTTTAAAACGGCTACACCTAGTAATTTAAATTCTATTAATACATCTGAATTAGATGGCATAATGTTGTTTAAAAAAGAACTTTCAGGTAAAATTTTATATAAGGAATTTCAAAGTATTGAGAAATTTGAGACTTTATTTCGATTAAATTTATCTAACCTAATAAAAGATAAATTTATAGATATACAAAAACCCCTAGAAGCATCAACAAGGATAACATTACCTAAAAAAGATGTTAAATATCAAAAAATTGTTTCATTAATAGAAGAAATTGAGAACCCGTCAAAAGGAAATTTCGAAGGTATAGATATCTTTGATATTAACGAAAACGGATATGAATGTTTTGATAAAATTACTATTAATCTAGCGACGTTAACAAGTTATCTCGAAAAGTTAACTGTTAATTTAAATAGAGGAACTGAAGAAATCAATCAAGCAAACAACATTAAAGATACTAGGCTAAAATTATCTAAAGCAAAAAAAGTAGTAAGTAAGTTGTCTAAAGAATTAGATGAATTCAATGATGAAATAAATTCGGAATTACCAAACTTTTCTAAAAATTTAAAAGAAGTTGGCAAAACAACATCTGATATATTTTTAACATTAAAATCTTATGGAATTGATGATGAATATAGCATAGAGTCAAATATTGTTGCTTTTCGTGATTCAATGGAAAGTGCTATGAATTCAACAGCAGAAATGCTAAAAGAAATTATGAAGTGGCCACCAATAAATTTAAAATTTAATACTAGTAGAAGAAATACTGAAATTGCTTTGAAAAATTTAACAAAAGAAATTATGTTTGGATTAACACTAATTGACGAAGCAATTGACAGTGAAAATTAATTTTGATATAGCTATCGCTCAATACCAGTAACCGTTGCACAAGGGGAAATTTTAGAACTTAAAGTTTATTTTAAATCATTTTAAGGATGTACCTTCAAATTGTTAAAACTCAAAATGTAAATTTTAAGGAGTTGTACCGTTGTTTATATTAGATTATATGATCTGATTTTTCTTAATCCTATAAACTGTCTCCTACTAAATAAAGGCTACACAATCTAAGCATCTATAAAAACAACAATTATGAGAAAAATTATATTTATCTTAATTACAGTCGGAATTTTATTTTCCTGTACTAATGGCAATGACTCTAACAAAGAATTGATTGGAAATTGGAAATTAATTGAAATTTTAGCAGACCCTGGAGATGGAAGTGGAACATTCTCTTCTGTTCAAAGCAACAAAATAATAACTTTTGAAAGTAGTGGAATAATAACATCGAATGGAAATTTGTGTGATATGACATTAAACTCTGACAATCAGACTTCAGGAACTTACTCTGATTCTGAATCAACTTTTAATTCATCTGACTGCAACAATCCAAGTTATAATTTCAGTTTTGAACAAAATGAAAATATTTTAATTGTTAACTATCCTTGTATTGAACCTTGTCAAGCGAAATATATAAAGCAATAAAACTGCTTACAACACCATAAATTAATTGCTAATACTGGCTTATTTACAAAAATCCGTGAGGATTTTCTACTAACTTTTCACTCAAAATAAATGCAAGGGAGCATGCTCCCTTGTAGCAAACAGTTCTATCATCTTCAGTAAAAATTGAAAATAAATGTCATTTTCAAGAAAAATCAGCAGCCACTAAATTAGCTATATTTGTGTTTTAAAAAATCAAAAACAATGAAAAAAACAATTATCACTTTAGTATTATCAATAGTTATTATTTCTTGTCATAATGCTCAAAAATCCTCAACTAAAAACGAAGAGCAGAAGGTTGTAAGTATAGATTCTGCAACCGTTAGAAAGCATTTATATACGCTAGCTTCTGATGAAATGCAAGGAAGAAGATCTGGAACGACGGGCATAGAAAAAGCAGCAAAATATATAGAAAACGAATTCAAAAGAATTGGATTGAAAACCTATGATACGTTAAAAAATTACAGACAGACATTTACTTTTCAAAATAGAAGAACTAAAAAAGACATTACCTCTAGCAATATTATTGGGGTTTTAGAAGGGAAAAGTAAAAAAGATGAATACGTGATTGTTTCTGCACATTATGACCATTTGGGAATTAGAAAAAAAGAAGGGCAGTTGGACAGTATTTATAACGGTGCAAATGATGATGCCTCGGGAGTTACAGGTGTTTTAACCTTGGCAGAGTATTTTAAAAATAAAAATGATAATCAAAGAACCATTGTATTTGTTGCCTTTACGGCTGAAGAAATGGGATTAATTGGTTCTACACATTTTGGAAAAGAAATTGACGCCACTAAATTTGTTGCGGGAATTAATTTAGAGATGATTGGTAAAACTCCAAGTTTTGGCTCCAATACGGCATGGTTAACAGGTTTTGAACGTTCTGATTTTGGGAACATCATTCAGAAAAATTTAAAAGGTACAGGCTATCAATTGTTTCCAGATCCGTATAAAAAATTCAATTTATTTTTTAGGTCAGACAATGCCTCGTTGGCACGTTTAGGCGTTCCTTCACATACATTTTCTACCTCGCCAATAGACACAGATAAAGATTATCATAGAGCTTCTGATGAAGCTGAAACCTTGAATATGACAGTAATCACGCAAACTATAGAAGCTGTTGCAAAAGGAACAGAAAGCATTATAAAAGGAACAGACACACCGAGAAGGATTGTATTGACAGACGAAGAAAAATATGGAAAACGTAAAAAGAAAAAATAGTATAAGAAATTTAAAATTCGTTTTTTTAGTTTTTTTGATGAGTTGCTCATCGTCTAAAGTAATTACGG
The DNA here is from genome assembly GCA_049607505.1 of Polaribacter sp. GTDB lineage: Bacteria > Bacteroidota > Bacteroidia > Flavobacteriales > Flavobacteriaceae > Polaribacter. The sequence goes on along the minus strand of JBMYWO010000015.1, from coordinate 1,839 downwards.
ATTATGATATTGAAACAGATTTTTCAAAGTTTACAACCTTTGAATTTTATGAAGATAATGGCGATAGTCTAAATGAATTAGATGTAAAAAGAATTACATCTGCCATACAACAACAATTGGAAATAGTTGGATTTGAAAAAGAAATTGAACCTCACTTTTTTATCTACTTTGATGCAAAAACTTCTGAAAAACAAAACAATAATACCATCGGAATTGGTATTGGAGGCGGAGGTAGAAATGGAGGTATTGGTATTTCTGGAGGAATCCCCATTGGAAGCAAAAAGTTAAATGAAGAAATTAATATTAAATTTATTGAAGCAACTTCAAACGAATTGTTTTGGGAAGGTTCTTTAATTTCTACCATAAAGACAAAAAGAACTCCAAAAGAACGAACCTTATATTTGCAAGAAGTAATTAAAAAAATAATAAGTAAATATCCACCTAATAAATAATGGCATATAACGAATTTCTATCAGATAGAATTGCTCAATTTTTAAATGAAAAAAGTGTTCCTTTTATGACTAAAAAAATGATGGGAGGTTTACTCTTTATGGTAGATGATAAGATGTATGTGGGCGTACATAAAGATGAAGTCATGGTAAGAATTAATCCTAATATGTATCAAGAATCATTACTAAAAGAGGGGTGCAAAGAAATGAATTTTACAGAACGTCCTATGAAAGGCTTTGTTTTTCTTACAGATGAAGCTACAGATTTAGATACTGACTTGCACTATTGGTTGCAATTGGCGTTAGATTTTAATCCGCTTGCAAAGTCTAGTAAAAAGAGAAAATAAATATTATATGACCCCTTCAGATTTTATACTGAATCAAGTTCAGCACAAGAAACCTGAAGGGTCTTTTAGAAAAAAAAATTAGAATTGATATCTGACCCCTAAAGCAGCATCAGAATTTAAACCACTTAAACCACCTGAAATTCCTACCTCTGGTCTATAATCTAAAGAAATTACAACAGGTGCATCAAAATTATATTCAATTCCTATAACACCAGCAGCAAAAACTCCAGTTTTTGAAACAGTAACTACACCACCACCAAAACCTGCATACCAATTAAACCTATTTTCTAATTCCCAAACCCATTCATACAACCCTGTGGCTTTAAAATCGCTAAAGTCATTTCCTAAGCCTAAATTAATTTCTAATCGATTACTATCTCCTAGAGACTTTTGATAAGAAATTTCACCTCCTAAACCATTTCCGCCACTAAAACGAAGTCCAATTGCATTGTTTGAAATTTCTTGTGCATTTGCAGAAAATACAGCTGATACTAATAACCCGATTATTAAAAATGTTTTCTTCATAATTGTAATTTAATTTTATATTTGATAAGGCAAAGATATGTATTATTTGACATTATTGTCTTACTAAAAACACTTCCACATATGAGATATTAATACAAAAGTAATTAATCATTGCGTTAATATTTGTAACTTGCAAGTATCAATACTTTTAAATCAACATACAATTATGAGTACAAAAGATTTGATTATTGAAAAAGTAAATTCAATCAATAATCCTAAATTATTAGTGAACATTTTAAGTTTACTTTCTATAGAAGAAAGTTTGAATGAGGAACATAATTTTCTAACAGATGATGAGGAAAAACGAGTCAGAGTATCACTTGAAAATGTAAAGCATAATGGCAAAATACAATAAACTAATTGTAGAAGGAATTGAAATAACTTTAACTCAAGTTGGTGAAAACGATTTTATTAGTCTTACTGATATGGTAAGAGCAAAAGATGGCGATTTTTTTGTAAGCGACTGGTTAAGAAATCGTAATACCCTTGAATATTTAGGTGCTTGGGAAACTCTTAAT
>JBMYWO010000014.1:21871-28624 GCA_049607505.1 Polaribacter sp. | reverse complement strand
GACCACAGATGCTACTAGACAATACTAAAAATAAAATTTCTTCTAATGGGTATTTAAAATTTCCTCTTCCAACTCTTCGTGGTTCTTCCAAGGATGAAAAATGTTTTGAAAATAAGGTTTCTGAAGTTGATGCCGGGCCCTTGTTGGTCATTTTTTTTTAATGGCAGACCGCCTACCATTTCTAATGCAAAGATAGAGTATTATTCAAAAATTACAAAATTTTTAAACCCGTTTGCCCTGATATTATTTTTCACACAAATGCCCTTTTGTTCAAATTATTGTACCTTTAGCAAAATTTTTTATATAAATCATAACCAATGAAAACAAGTAAACTTAATCATTTTATCGTCATTTTTGCAACTATTTTTTTCTTTTCATGCTCATCAGAAGGAGAAACACCAACGCCGACGCCAACGCCGACAGCTACATCTATTACACTAACTTCTGATAAAACTACTTTTGATTTAGGCGAGTCAGTAAGTTTTACCGTAAAGACCGATTTGAATGAAGATGTAACTTCACAAGCCACTATTAAAGCTAATGGAACAGATATTTCAGGAAGTTCATATACACCGTCTACACATGGTAATTTTACTATGAAAGCAACGTATAGCACATTTACAAGTAATGAAATATCTATTACTGTTAATGAACTTGTTACTGTAACATCTATAGATATTACTTCAGATGTAACTGCAGCAGATGCTGGAGATGTTGTAACATTTACAGCAACTGCAAATTTAAGTGACGGTTCTACTGTTGATAAAACTTCGCAAAGTATTTTTAAAATTAATGGTTTAGATATTGTTGGAAACAAATATATAGCATTTAGTATTGGAGCAGTAACAGCAACGGCTACATATAGTGGTATTACAAGCAATGAAATTTCGTTACAAGTATCACAAATTGCTACACCTGCTACATATACAAAAAAAGCTGTTATAGAAGATTATACAGGAACTTGGTGCGGGTGGTGTCCTAGAGTTTCTTATGCAATAAGTTTGGTTGAAGCTGAAACTGATAAAGTATTTTCTGTTGGTGCACATTTAGCGAATGGAGAGCCTATGGAAAATTCTTATACAATAGCTTTAGCAAACGCTTTTGGAGTTAATGCTTTTCCTACGGCTTTTGTAAATAGAGAGGCAGAATGGACGTATCCAGAACCTAATAATGTAAACGAAGCAGTAGATCAAGCACAAGGAAGTACAAATGTAGGTTTAGCCGTAAACTCTGTTTTAGCAGGAAATACTATGAATCTTTTAGTAACTACAGGTTTTGCTGAAAATGTTAGTGGAACTAAACTGGTAGTTTTTATTCTTGAAAATGAACTTGTTTACAATCAAGCCAATTATACAAGTTACTATAATGGAAGTGACCCTATTGTAGGGTTTCAACATAATCACGTTTTAAGATATGCTGCAACAGATGTTTTAGGAAGTGCTATAGACACAAATATGGGAGTAAATCATTTATATTATAGTATTGATCTTACCTCTCATGCTGTTTCAAATAGTTCTAAAACAGGTGTTTTAGTGATGTTGGTAGATGATACTGGCAAAAAAGTATTAAATGCACAGTATGCTAGTGTAGGTAATAAAAAATCTTTTGATTAAGTTTTTGAAACTTTTTTTAAATAATTTAAAAGGCTACTCAATTTGAGTAGCCTTTTTTATGAAAAAACTCACTAGCATCTAAAAGTTTAGTGAATTGCGTATTGTTGATTTTTTATTTTGCTTGTTTTCTTATATCTATTCATACAATAAAAATAATTATCTGAATACCAAAATATTAATACTAGAGATTGCCTTTATAAAATAAGGTCATTAATTCATTGAAAATGTTGTTCCTTCTCGCCCATCTTTTAACTGAATTCCTAGTTCAATTAGTTCATCTCTAATTTGGTCTGACAACGCCCAATTTTTATTTTCTCTAGCCTCTTTTCTCAGTTTGATAAGCAACGCTATTACCCCGTGTATTCTATCAGAATTGCCTTGAGAGTTTTCGTGCATCAAGCCTAAAACATCAAAAACAAATGCGTGTATGGTTTCTTTAAATTCTTCTAAATCTTCGGAAGTCAAACTTGCTTTTTGCTCTTTTATTTGGTTGATTACTTTTACGGCTTCAAACATATACGAAATTAAAATGGGGGTATTAAAATCGTCATTCATTGCTGTATAACAATTGTTTTTCCACTTATTAACATCAAAAGTTGAAGATTTTCCTGGGTCTATTTTATCTAAAAAATGAACCGCTTCCATCAATTTAGCATGTCCTTTTTCTGAAGCTTCTAGTGCATCACCAGAAAAATCTAAAACACTTCTATAATTGGCTTGCATATTAAAAAAACGTACTACGCTAGCGGAAAATGCTTTTCCTAAAATGTTGTTTTCACCTGTTAAAATCTCATTGGGTAAAATATAATTTCCCGTAGATTTTGCCATTTTCTGACTATTTAACAAAAGCATATTGGTGTGCATCCAATAGTTTACAGGATTTTTTCCACTACATGTTTTTGACTGTGCAATTTCACATTCGTGATGTGGAAATTTTAAGTCCATTCCACCTCCGTGAATATCAAATTGTTCGCCTAAATATTTGCTACTCATCACAGAACATTCTAAATGCCACCCAGGAAAACCATCGCTCCAAGGGGAAGGCCAACGCATAATATGGCGTTCGTCTGCTTTTTTCCACAACGCAAAATCTTGTGGGTTTTTCTTGTCAGACTGTCCGTCAAGCGAACGTGTATTGTGAATTAAATCTTCTACTTTTCTGCCTGAAAGTATTCCGTAATTTTCTTTTTTATTGTATGCCAAAACATCAAAATATACCGAGCCGTTCACTTCATACCCAAAACCTTTTTCTATAATTTCTTTAATCATTTCTATTTGCTCTACAATATGCCCTGTTGCAGTGGGTTCTATACTTGGGGGTAAAAAATTATATTTTTTAAGCACATCGTGAAAATCTACGGTATAACGTTGTACAACTTCCATAGGTTCAATTTCTTCCAAACGCGCTTTTTTAGCAATTCTATCTTCGCCTTCGTCAGCATCGTTTTCTAAATGACCCGCATCTGTAATATTGCGCACATAACGCACTTTATAGCCTAAATGTAATAAGTATCTATACACCACATCAAAAAACATAAATGTTCTTACATTTCCTAAATGTGCGTTACTATATACCGTTGGTCCACAGACATACATACCTACGTATCCGATATTTACGGGTTTAAAAACCTCTTTTTTTTTAGTAAGAGAATTGTATATTTTAAGTTGATTTTCTTTGTAGCGTTTCATAAAAAAAAGTAACTTTTTATAGAGGCTAAAGATACTCAAAACAAATTTACAGGTATAAACTAAAAAAGCATTAATTTTGTGGTAACAAAATACTTTATTAAAAATAACCTCTAATGGCTAAAAAAAATAAAAAAACGGATAAAGAATTCAAGCTATCATCATGGGCAATTTCCAATAAAACCACCATGTATGTTTCTATTTTCTTGATTCTAATTTTAGGGATTTCTGCATATCTTAGTATGCCAAGGGAAGATTTTCCAGAAATTAAAGAAACTAAAATTTATGTCAGTACTTTATATCCAGGAAACACCGCAGAAGATATAGAAAAGTTGATTACAGATCCTCTTGAAGATCAGCTGAAAGGCTTAAGCGGGATTATAGAAATTATCTCAACCTCTCAAGAAGATTATTCTATGATTATTGTAGAATTTGATGATGATATGGATGTAGAGGTTGCCAAACAACGTGTAAAAGACAAAATAGATACCGAAAAAGCTTCTGAAGATTGGCCCACTTTTAATGGCGCAAAAGTAGATCCTAATGCTTTTGATTTAAGTATGTCTGAAGAAGTTCCTTTTTTAAACATTAATATTTCTGGAGATTATCCGCTTCAAAAATTAAAAGAATTTGCAGAATATTTGCAAGATGATATTGAAGATTTAGAAGAGGTTAAGCAAGCAGATTTAAGAGGTGTACAAGACAAAGAAGTAGAAATTGCCGTAGATATTTATAAAATGATGGCAATGGAAGTAAGTTTTGGAGACATTGTTTCTGCCATTCAAAACGGAAATGTAACTTCTTCCGCAGGAAATTTAATAGCAAGCGGACAAAGAAGAACGATTAGAATTCTTGGAGAAATAGAAACCCCGTTAGATTTAGAAAACTTTGTCATAAAATCTGAAAAAGGAAACTCTATTTACCTTAAAGACATTGCCACAGTTACTTTTAGAGAAAAAGACAAAACTACTTTTGCTAGAAAAGATGGCAAACAAGTAGTGATGTTAGATGTAAAAAAACGTGCGGGTAAAAATATGGTGGCAGCTGCGGAAAAGGTAAAAGAAATAAAAGACAAGGCAATAAAAGATTATTTTCCAAAAAATTTAGAAGTAAGCATTACCAATGATTTATCAGACAAAACCATTGGTCAAGTAGATGATTTGGTAAACAATATCATTTTCGGAATTATTTTGGTAGTAACCGTTTTAATGTTCTTTTTAGGATTTAAAAATGCCTTGTTTGTTGGATTTGCCATCCCAATGTCTATGTTTATGTCGCTAATGATTTTGGGTGCAATGGGTTATACACTAAACACCATGATTCTTTTTGGACTCATTATGGGTCTTGGAATGTTGGTAGATAATGGAATTGTTGTCGTTGAGAACGTGTATCGTCTTATGGACGAAGAAGGCTTAACTAGAATTGAAGCCGCTAAAAAAGGTATTGGAGAAATTGCATTTCCTATTATAATTTCTACTGTAACCACCGTTGCTGCTTTTGTTCCTTTAGGATTATGGCCAGGACTTTTTGGTCAGTTTATGATTTATTTTCCCATTACATTATCCGTAGTTTTAGGTTCATCATTATTGGTTGCTATTTTCTTTAATTCTGTTTTGGTGTCAAAATTTATGACTACGGAAGATAAAAGTATGCCACTAAAAAAAATCATTTTTATATCTCTTATTGTTGGCGTTATTGGACTGCTCATTATAATTTTTGGAGGCGAATTTAGAGGTTTAGGTTCTATTATGGTATTCACAGCCATTATGCTTTGGGTCTATAGATTAATCTTAAGAAAAGCAGCTAATTATTTTCAAAAAAACACATTAATTTCTTTAGAAAATTTTTACGAAAGAACCTTAAAAGGTGCTTTAAAAGGTTGGAAACCTATACTAATCACGGTAGGAACATTCATTCTATTATTTATAGCTTTTGGTGGTTTTGGAGCGTCTGTAGCATCACAAAGAACAAAAATTGAATTTTTTCCAGACAACAAACCAAACCAAGTTGTGGTCTATATAGAATATCCGCAAGGAACAGATATTTATGAAACTAATACAATTACCAAAGAAATTGAACAACGTGTTTACAGTATTTTAAATGAAAATACGTATATGGATGGCGACCATAATTATATGGTAGAAAGTTCTGTTTCTCAAGTAGGTGAAGGTGCTGGAAATCCGCAAACAGATAGTGGTTCGGCAGCAGAAATGCCACACAAAGGAAAAATTACAGCTTCTATGCGTGAGTATAAATACAGACGTGGACAAGACAGTGAAGAGTTACGCCAAAAAGTACAAGAAGCGTTGACAGGTATTTATCCAGGCGTATTGATTTCTGTGGAAAAAGATGCAAATGGACCTCCAACTGGAGCACCCATTAATATTGAATTGGAAGGAAATGATTATGAAGAATTAATTGCTACTGCAGAAAAAATGCGTGTCTATGTAAACAGTAGAAATGTGCCAGGTGTAGATGAATTGAAGATTGATGTGAACAAAGACAAACCTTCTATGCGAGTACTTGTTGATAGAAAAAAAGCAGGAGAATTAGGGGTAGCTACTGGGCAAGTTGGACAACAATTGCGTAATGCCATTTTTGGTGCAAAAGCAGGAATTTATAAAGAAGATGGTGAAGATTATGACATTAATGTACGCTTTAAAGAAAACATACGATATAGTAAAAGTGCGCTTTTTAATCAGAAAATAACTTTTAGAGATATGGCTTCTGGTCAAATAAGAGCCATTCCTGTATCTGCCATTGCCACCCAAAGTAATAGTTCTGGTTTTAGTGCTATAAAACACAGAGATACCAAAAGAGTGGTTACTGTATATTCTCAACTTGCACCAGGCTATGTAGATGCTGCAGCTGTGGTAGATCAGATTAAGGAAGAAATGAAAATTTTTACTGAAAAACCAACGAATATTAAAATAGATTATACAGGTCAGATTGAAGAACAAAACAAACAACAGGCTTTTTTAATAGGTGCATTTTTTAAAGGATTAGCCTTAATTTTCTTCATTTTGATTTTTCAGTTTAATTCAGTTTCAAAACCTGCTATTATAATGATTGCTATCTTTTTAAGTTTTATTGGGGTTTTTGGAGGTATTGTAATTACTGGGGCCTCTTTTGTCATTATGATGACGATGATGGGTATTATTTCTTTAGCAGGAATTGTAGTAAATAATGGAGTGGTACTGCTTGATTATACTCAGCTTCTCATAGACAGAAAAAAAGAAGATTTAGGTTTAGATAATGATAAATATTTACCAAAAAAACATTTATTAGAAAGTGTTGTAAAAGCAGGAAAAGCACGTTTGCGTCCCGTATTATTAACCGCAATCACGACTATTTTAGGGTTAATTCCTTTAGCAATTGGGCTAAACATTAATTTCTTTACCTTATTTAGTGAGTTTGATGCAAACATTTATATGGGTGGTGATAACGTAATTTT
>JBMYWO010000014.1:0-21861 GCA_049607505.1 Polaribacter sp. | reverse complement strand
GGGGCCTTTAGCAAAAACCGTGATTTATGGATTGTTTGTAGCTACTTTTTTAACTTTAGTCGTTGTACCTATTTTATTTTATTTAATTACACGATTTAAAATGTGGTTGCGGAAGAAAACAACTTCTCAAAAAAAAGTAATTCCACAAAAAGTGATTCTACAAAAAGGATAGTATTTATAATACCAAAGAAAACTTATGTTTTTACTTTGATGATTTTTAGCCACAAACCTGTCTTAAAACTAGATATGTTTGTGGTTAAAAAAATATAGTATGAGTTTAATGCTAGCCTTGTTTCACACTATAATTTTTCTATTTCCTCTTTCGTCAAGTTTGTGTATTTAACGATCTTGTCAATAGGTTCATTTTCCCTTTTCATTTCTCGTGCTATTTCAATTTTTCTTTTTATTTTCATTCCTTCTTTGAAACCTTCTTCTCTTGCAGTATCTACAACATTTTTAATATCTCTATAATGCTTTAAACTTTCTTCATAAGTTTTTCTTTCTTTAGGAGTGAATTTAGCAATTTCGGCAGTTTCAAATAATTTGGAAAAAATTTTGTCTTGCAATTTTTTTGGAGGGTCTTGTAATTGAGTAAGATGCGTAAAAATGTACATCCATTTATCAAAACGTGTTTCTAATTCTTCTTCCTTTTTTCTAAATTTAGGAAGTTCGAGATAAACAAATTTTAATTTATTATAGAAGGCTTTATGCTTTTGGTTTTTTAATTCTACAATATGTAAAAATTCTTTTTCGCCTTTATGATCATTAAAAATAAAATTTAAAATACCTATAGGATAAATAGCGTCTAGTTTATAATCCCAATTGTTTTTTTTAATTTGTTCTTGGATTGGAAAAGAAGTATAAAAAACACTTCTTTCCTTAAAATAATTTTGTTCTGCTTTCTGTAATTCTACAATAAATTTACCTCCTTTATCCCCAATGCAATACAAATCGAGTATCTCATTTCTATTCACTTTCGCTAAACCCAACTTTTCTGTTGAAGTATAAGACAAATCTTTTATTTTTCTGTCTGGCAGTATTTGATTGAGGAAATCAATTAGCAAAATCTTATTGGGTTCACTGCCAAACAGCTTTTTGAATCCAAAATCAGTCAATGGGTTTATATATTTTTCTTCTAAAGTATTCATTTTTAGTTATTAAAAACTTAATTTACAAAAATAATCAAATTTAAGTTTACTTGTTCAATCGGAATTATTTTTCTTTAGAGCTTCAGTTTATTTATCTTAATAGCATATTTTCTTTTAAGGGTATAAAAATTTTATTCAACCCTTTTTGTATTTTCGTCTTATGAGTAAAACCGTTTTTACAGTTGATGAAATTAAACGCAAATTAGAGCAATATTGTGTCTATCAAGATAGATGCCATAAAGAAGTAGCACAAAAAATGAAAGAGTATCATTTGATTCCAGAAGCAAAAGATCAAATTCTTTTGGGTTTACTACAAGACAACTTCTTGAATGAAGAGCGTTTTTCTAAAAGTTATGCACGAGGAAAATTCAGAATAAAAAATTGGGGAAAACAACGAATAGTAAGAGAATTAAAATTTAGAGAAATTTCTGCCTATAATATTAAAACCGCTTTACAAGAAATTGACGAACAAGAATATTTAAAAACAATTTACAGAATTACTGAAAAAAGGAACGAGATAATTTCCGAAAAAAACAGACACAAAAGAAAGAAAAAACTCATAGATTTTCTATTAAGAAAAGGCTATGAAACTGACTTAATTTTTAAAACTGTTCATCAAGTTCTAAATGAATTTTGACTATTTGTTGGTATTTTTTTTGATATTTTTTCTCAAGAAAACTTCCATTTTTTCTAATTTTTTATCACCAAGAATAATAATTCCATCTTGCAAAATTTGATAAGAACCGTCTTTGAGTTTCTTAATTTTAGAACTTCCAGAATAACTGCCTGCTTCATCTTCAGCACCATTTACTTTTGTTCCATTTTGATTAATCCAAACTGTTTTATTTCCTTCAATGGCTTGAAACGTATTCTTATAAAAAGCACCGATGTATTGATAATCTGAAGTAGCGTCTAAGATTGTACCATCAATAGCGCATAAAAAAGAATGAACATCGTAGTTTTTCTCTTTGTATAAAGGATAAATACCCCCACCTAAATGTCCTCCAAACGAGTACCATATTTTATTAATTTTAACCTCACCTTCTTTATTAAATTTATCAATAATATCTCTTCTTTTTAAGTCTTTAAAAAGTGTCTTTTCATTCGAAACTCTTATTACTTTTTTCGTATTCAAATCATATACCATAGGTTGGTAAGAATTATTTGGATAGGTAACTAATCTTCCATTGGCTCTTGGCAACATCACTTTACCATAATGAGTAGAAAGCGGATTTAAATCTGAAATATTGGGTAATAAAAAACCTTCTTTGCTGTTTCTATTATAGCTATATATTTTTGTAGGTTCTTGTAATGTATCCATAAATAGAATAAACCCATCAAAAGCTATGGCTCCTTTATATTCATCTGCTTGAACAATAATTTTTCCTCTATCGTTGATAATTCCGTAGCTTCCATTGTCTCTAAAAAGAGCTAAATTATTTTTGTCAAAACGATAAATACTGTCAACTTTTAAAGAAAGAGATGTAGCTTTATCATTCCAAATTGTTTTTAGAGAATCTAAAACTTTTAGTTCCTTTTCTTTTCTAATGCGCTCTTTTTCAAATTTCTTTTCTTCTATAAGTTGTTCTTCCAATTGTTCGTTGATATTTACTGAAAGATCTAAAAGTTGATTGTATTCTTCGGAGTTTCTATTTTTTGCTAACAAAAAGTATTGCTTCGCAAAACCTTTAGCTTCTTTAAAATTTCCTAATTCATAGTGAATATGAACACCTAGTTTTGCAATATTTGGAGACGTAATCGTATCCGTATATTTCATAGCTTTTGTAAAATCAATCAAAGATTGTTTTATTTCTAAATTATTCAAACTTTGTTGGGCTCTTTTTATATAAACATTTGAAATTTCTTGATTAGATTGAGCGGTTAAAGTATAAAAAGAAAAAGTGCATAAAAACGCTAGGAGTAAATTCTTCATCAGTAAATTAATTTGGTTAGATTAGTGTTGCAAGATAATAAAATTTTGCGTGTAGAAAATTGGAGAGAATTTTCACAAGTAGGCTTTTACCAAGCAATTAATTATACGCGGCTTTGTTGTGCATAATATATTTGTATTCTAAATTAATTTTATACGGTTTATAGAGTAATTGTTTTTTTATCCATTAACATTCGTAAGTAATTTGGACAAAAATCATAGCCATTATCAAATGAAATTCCACCACCGCTTTCAAGATGTAGCGTTTCGAATTTTTCTTTTTTAAGCAAATCTTTTGCAATTCCTTTGCCTAAAAATGGTTTTAGATTAATTTGATTATTAAAACCGTCTTCAAATTTTAACCATACAATGTAATTATCTAATAATTCTATTTCTACTACTTTGTTCATAATCTTTACTTTAAAGGATCTATTCTTCCTATTTTACTCGGAATTTTTGCTTTTTCCCAAAAATTGATTAATTCCTTAGATACTGGTTTAAAGTATCTTACAAAGATACAAAAAAGCAAGAAGCAACATTTAGTCGTTATTTTCTTTTAATTTGAACATTTTTTTAACGCTTAAGAATCCTTTTTAAACCTATAAAAAACCCAACACCTAAACATCAAAAATCAAATTTATAAATAATACTTCCTAAGATTTGGAAGCCTTGGGTATCAAAATTTGCAAAACGTTGATATTGGATGCTTTTTTAGAATAACAACTAAAAAAAGACTCAAAATACAACATACTACTTCAATACTCCCAAAACCAACTTCCTCGAATTCCACATAGTACGGTGCTTATTTACCAATTCCGAGTTCGTCAACCTAATATGCAATGTTGGGTTATCGCCACGCGGAATATTTAGTTGTTGGGTGTAGTTTTTATTCAGTCAATTTGTTTTTTAAATCCATTCTTTCGTGTAATATCCTAACAACTTCAATTTCATTTACAGAAATTGAGTAATAAAAGATTATGTGTTTTCCAGATTTGAGTCCGAGTAAATTTTTACTTATTCCGCTATATATTTTCCCAATTTCAGGATTTTTTCCGATCTTTTCACAAGATAGTTTAAGCATCATATAATATTTATCGGCTTGATTTTCAGACTAGTTTTCAAAAGTATAACTCCAAATGTCATTTAAGTCATCATTTGCTTTTTGCCTGATATTAACTTTAGGCATTCTTTCTTTTTTCGGATTTTAATTTTCTTAGATTTTCTTGGAAGTCAAAGTTTTCAACTATTGGACTGTTCAAACCTTCTTGTATGGCATTTCTTAAAGCAATTACTTTACTTTCTTCATTTTCTAAAAGGCGAAGTCCAGCACGAATTACTTCACTTACATTTTTATACCTTCCAACAGTAACTTGTGAGTTCACAAATTGGTCAAAATAATTTCCAAGTGATATTGATGTATTTTTCATTTTATATAAATTTTACTCAAAGTTACCAATTTTTGGTAAAAATTCCAAATTTATCTCGATTTTCAAATTACACCCAACTTATTTATATAAAGTAAAACATACTTATATATATCTAAAAAATCTATGTATAAAGTAGGTTTCGTTTTTTATACAATTCCAAAGTTAACACTAAAAATCAAGTTTATAAGTAATTCCTCCTAAGATTTGGAAGCCTTGGGTATCAAAATTTGCAAAACGTTGGTATTGGGTGTTTTTTTTAGAATAACAACTAAAAAAGTTTTAAAACACAACATACTTCTTCAACACTCCCAAAATCAACTTCCTCTAATTCCCGGTAGTACAGTGCTTATTTACCAATTCTAGGTTCATCAACCTAATATGTGGCGTTGGGCTATCGCCACGCCGAATACTTAGTTGTTGCCCACAGTTTTTTGTTTTCTATGTAATTTATTCCTAATTTCAGTTTTTTCAGAAGTTGTTAAAGAAAGTCCATTCATTGAGAAATTTTTTTGGTAGGGTATTCTTTTCACAATTTTATTTTTTCCTTTTGAATGGAAAACTCCTAAATAACCAATTGTTATATATAAAGGTTTTTTTTTAAAGTATTTAGCTTGGTCGCTATTTAAGAATGTTTTCTTCAGAATTTTAGCAAGTATAGGCAACGTTTTTTTTTCAGGTATTTCACTTGTCAGACTTTTTAATTCAATTGAGGTTTTTACTTGATATAAAGTAAAGTGCCAATATTTTGGGTTTTTTCTCAACCCAACAATATCAGCTGGACTTTTGCTATTTGGTGTTAATTCAAATTTATATTCAGAGTCTTTAAAATCTCTATTCAATTTGCTTAATGCTGAAATTTCTCCTTTTAAACCACGTTCTTTATTATCAATAATTTCAGCTCCAGCCATTCCTTTCGGTGCTCTATATTCCCTCCAATCTTCAACTAATTCAGATGTAAATTCCTTTAAATTCATAATTTTATTTTTCAAATTGTGGACAACTTATTTATATAGATGTAAAACATACCTATAAACATCTAAAAAATCTATATATAAATAGGTTTCGTTTTCTATACAATTCCAAAGTTAACACTAAAAATCAAATTTATAAGTAATACCTCCCAAGATTTGGAAGCCTTGGGTATCAAAATTTGCAAAGCGTTGGTAGTTGGTGTTTAGAATATTATTTGCTTTTAAAAATACAGAGAATTTATCGTTAAAATGATACCCACCATTTAGATTTAGATCCATAAAAGAATTGATGGTTTCTGTACCTGAAAAGGTTGAAGGATAGATACTATTGTAGCTAGCATCTTTACGCTCGCTTACATAAAAAACATTGGTTGTTGCATACCATTTGTTGCTTTTATAGGTACCAAAAAAAGAGGCTTGTAGCGTTGGCAAATTAAAGGCTTCTAAACTATTTGTTGTGGTATAAGAATTGTGCTGAATAGTAGTTCCTAAAACAATTCTTTTGGTAAAATCATATTCTATTTCTGCAAAGAAGGTTGTTGTTTTTATATCATCATAATAAACACCAAAGGAGTTTCCGTATTCATAACCTTTTAATATAGTGCTACTTAAGGTACTTGTTGTTCCGTTTGATTTAGAATTATTTTTAAGATATAAAGGTTTGTCCTCTTCCTCTTTAATACTTCCTTTTATATTGAAACTAATATCATTACTCAATCTTCCGTGTATTCCTAAAAATGAATTGAATTTCTCACTGGTTTGTGTGATAAATAGTGTTGGTGAAACGTATGGATTTTCTTCCGTAAAACTTTTATACCTATTTGTTTTTAAGTCGCCTGTAACTCCACCATAAACACTCAAATAATTTTTAACAATTGATTTATTAATTAAGATTTCTGGGTATATTAATAGGTTTGTTGAATTGTTTTCTGAATCTAAAGACAACGCTAATTTTGTGCCTAATTTCAAAGAAAAGTCATTGTAGGTTAGTGTATATGTTGGACTAATTTTTGCGGTAATCAAAGAATAATTAATAGGACTTTCATCTTGATAACTATTCTTAAATTCGCCACGTAAAACTTCAAAATTTGTATTCAAACTAATCTCGTTCAAGTTTAAATTTAAAAAATCTAGAGGAAAATCTAACTTTGTGTTGAAATCAAGAAATGCTTCTTTACTCTCATAAGTATCAGTAAAATACGATACTAATAATTTGCTATACTCTATATAAGAATCTTCAAAAGTGAGTTCGCCAACAAGTTTAAAATAATTGTATTTTTGCTCTTCATTGATAGCATTTACAGTTGCCGTATCAAAGTTTATATGCGTAGGTAAACCATACCAATTGTATTCATTTCTTTCTGAATACAGACCCACTTTCCAATCGAAATAACGTTCCTCTTTTTTAAAGAAAGTACTTGCACTAAAATTTGAAAAATTACTATTTAAAACAGAATTTCTTACATTGTCTTCTGATGCAGAATATTTAGCAGAAAATCCGAATTCATTTTCAAAACGAGTGTTATGATGTAAAAAAGTTTCAAAATAAGGCGACATATAATTTCCAAAACCCCCTGCCATATAGTTTTTATAAATACGTTCTTTTACGCCTACATCAATTCCTTTTACAACACCGCTTTTTGGAATAAAAGTAGAGGCAACAGGAGCAGAGAAAATAGTATATTTCAATTTTTTCTTTTCACTATTTTTAAGCAATTCTATGGTAGGATTTTTCTTTATTTTGTTGGCATCTGCAATTTTAGGATTGTAGGTAGTTACAACATTTACCACCTCTGTTTTTACAGTATCTTTTACTTTCTTTACGGCAGGTTTTTTTTGAGCATTTATTACTAGAAATGGACATAAAAATAAAAATATGGCGAACCTTTTTTGCATAAATATTTTCTTTGCAAGACCTTTCAGGTTTTAAAAACCTGAAAGGTCTTTATCCCTCTGTGAGAGTATTAGTTTTCAGTTTCTTTTTTAGAAATTTCTTTCTTTTCTGGCGTTACAGAAGTATTGGTTTTGGCTTCGTTTTGTTTTATTTTATCAAGTTCTATTTTGGCTTCTGCTATAATGTCTTCAAATTGTTTAAAATTGGAAATCACATTCTCTAAAATATAGGTGGCTTGATACACATCTTTAAGACCATAATAGTTTTTTGCCATGGTAACATAGCTTTTTACGCCCCAATATTTATAAGCAGAATAATCAGCAATTAGTTTCTGAACAATTTTGTTAGACGCGTCAAATTCTTTATTTTGATTTTTAAAAAACGCACTATAATATAAAGCCTCAGCTTTTAATTCGCCTGTTGCATTTCTTTCCACTTCGGTATAAAATTCTTCCGCAGTTGGCAAATCATCGGTTTTAAAAGAAGCACGTGCAATAATTGTTTTTGCATCATATTCTACCGCACTGTCTAACTTGTCTTTTAGTAGCACTTTTTTGGCATATTCTATCGCCAAATTATAGGCTTCAGTTTCATAATACCCTTTCATCAAATTACTTTGCGCATACAAAATATTTTCTGGCGTATAAGCCTCTTGCTCTAATCTATGTAACAACGGAAGCGCATTTGTAAAATCTTCTTTTGATAAATAAATTTGGGATAATTTGTTTAGAGATTCTTCACTAAATTCATTTTGTTCGCTATTTAAAACAATTTTATATGGAGCAATCGCTTTGTCAAATTGCTTGTCTTTATACAACGATTCTGCTAAATAATAATTTACTTTCAATGTATGAATTCCTTCAGGAAAACTTTTGGTATAATTAGATAAACTTTTTATAATTTCTCTAGCCTTTTTAGACTCAAAATATTTTCTTTCTGCAGCTGCAAAAGCAGTATTATCTAAGTCTGAATTGCTGACATTTACAAATTTTAAAGTTTTAACCCAAGCCACATAATCATCTGTATTTCCATTATCTATATAAATATTTCTAGCATTTGCAACCGCTTCTAAAGCATCTGGTCCATTTGGAAATTGACGAGTAACTTGTTTAAATTTTTCCAACGCTTTTTCATTTTGATTATCATTATAAAACAACAATCCTTGACGTACCAAAGTCTTTGGAAAAAACACACTTTTTGGGTGTTTTTCTAACAATCTATTGTAGGCTTGATGCGCCTGTTTATGGTCTTTAAGAGTAGTATATGTATTTCCTAATTGGTACAAAGCATCATCTTTTAAAGAAGAAATTTCAAAGTCATTGACCACTTTTTTTAGCGCAATAATTTTTGTATTATTATCGCCTGTAAAACCATAACTCATCGCAATTTGATATTGTGCATAATCTGCGCCTGCACCAAATTCATCCACCACTTTTTTATAAGAATTAACGGATTTTTTATAATTTCTTGTTGCAAAATAACTATCGCCTAAACGAATGGAAGCATCATCTTTTAACTCATTTTCAATCTCATTATTTTTAAGAAAATTAACGAAATATTTTGAGGCGTTTTCATACTCTTTCAATTTAAAATAACTGTAACCAATATTATAATCTATCAGTGAAAACTCACTTTCATTGGTGTTGATATTCTTTTTTAAGTTGATAAATTTTGCCAATCCATCTTTATAATTTTCTAGTCTATAATTGGTTTCTGCTTCCCAATATTGTGATTTCTGTTTGATTTTTAGGTCGTTAGACTTTTTGCTTTTTGCAAAATAAGAAAGTGATTTTTCTAATTTTTTTTCATTAAATAGTTGAATACCTCTGTACAGTGAAACCTCTAAAGTTAAATCCGTATTTTCTTTAGATTTCTTTTTTGCCAAATAATCTAACGCACCTTGATAATCTTGTTGATGAATAAAAGAGGTAACCACCAATTTGTTAATTTCGTTGTAAAATTTAGATTTTGGATAGGCTTTTAAAAAATCTTGCAACACTTCTGCAACACTCTTAAAAGGGTTTCCTTGCTCATAACTTAATTTGGCATAATTTAACGCAGCGTCTTCTTTAATGGAAGTATTAAAATCCATTTCGCTAGCCGTTTTAAAAGCATTTAAAGCCTCTGCTTTTTTCTCTAAATTCAAATAACATTCGCCTAAATGATAATAGGCATTTTGTGAAACATTATTTTTTTGATCAATAATTTTATTGAAGTTATTGACGGCATTTTCAAAATCATTTTGTTGATAATAGGCATATCCTAATTGATAATAATCGGTGTTATTCCACCTACCTTTTTTGCCTCTATAATCTCTTAAATAAGGAATTGCTTCATTATATTTTTCTAAATTAAAATAACTTTCGCCAATAATTTTTGAAATTTCTGACTGCTCTTTTCTTTTGGATGTCTGTATCAACTTTTTTCCAACATCTATACAACGTTGAAATTTCCCTGCCTTAAAACTAATGTCTAGCAAATAATAAGAGATTTCTGCACTATACGATTTGTTGTCTGCAATTTCTTTTAAAGTAGATTCTGCAATTCCATAATCTTCAAGTTTATACGCAATAAATCCGTAGTAATATCTGGCATCATTTCCGTATTTTGCATCATTGATTAAAGGCAAAAAACGACTTCTTGCTAGCGACAAATTGTTGGTTGACAACAAACCATAACCCATTTTAAAATTGAGTTCTTTTCTGTTTTCTTTTGATAAAATATCAACATCAACTTTTTTGTACCATTTTAAAGCATGAGCTGCTTTTTGATTTGCAAAGTAATAATTGCCAACATTAAAATATGCTTTGTTTTTTTTATTACTATTTGGGTTTTCCTCCACAAAAGTCAACACTTTTTTATCTGCTTCAGTTTGATTTAATTTGATAGCACACATCGCATCAAAATAAGATGCGTCTGCTTTTAAATTAGAGCTGTTTGCTGCGGTTTCAGAAACTTTTAAAAATGTTTTTTGTGCAGCCGCATACGCCTTATTATTGTACAATTTTAAGGCATCGTTATAATCAGTTAAAATACTGGCATCAGCAATAGACTCTTGAGAAAATCCTAAAAAAGTAGTTGATAGATAGACTAAAAATAAAAGATATTTTTTATAAAAATGAAACTCCATACAATTATTTTTGTTACTTAAATGAATAACGAAGGTTTTGTAATTTTGTTGGATATAGTAATAAAAAAAGTTTTTTTGGTTTTATAGTTTTGGTTTTCAATGGCAGTATTCAGTTTTCAGTTGCAGTACTCAGTTTTCAGTCGCAGTAATCAGTTTTCAGTGGTAGTTACGATCAATATTTACAAAGTTTTTAAATACCGAGACTGTAAAATACTGCGACTGAATACTGCAAAACAAAAATAATCCCCTTTTTGTATAAAAAAATCCTCAAAAACTTATTAAATTTGTAAAAACTATGACATGTATGGATGAATCCATTTTAGTTTTAGAAAATGCAGATATTTATCAGAGAGATAATCTAGTATTATCTAAAGTAAATTTGAGGATAGAGAAAGGTAATTTTTATTATTTGATTGGTAAAACAGGAAGTGGTAAAAGCAGTTTGCTAAAAACCTTGTATGGCGATTTACAATTACAAAGAGGTTTAGGAACTATTGTTAATTTTGATTTAAAAAAACTAAAACAAAAAGAAATCCCGTTTTTAAGAAGAAAAATAGGCATTGTTTTTCAAGATTTTAAATTATTGAATGATAGAACTATTTTCGGGAATTTAGAATTTGTTTTAAAAGCTACAGGCTGGAAAAACAAAAAGGATATAAAAAATAAAATTCATCAGGTTTTAGAAAAAGTGGGTATGAAAACCCAATATTATAAAAAAACCTACGAACTTTCTGGAGGCGAACAACAAAGAGTTGCCATTGCAAGAGCTTTGCTAAACGACCCAGAATTGATACTTGCAGATGAACCAACGGGCAATTTAGACCCGAAAACTTCTCTGGAAGTAATGGAATTATTGAATGATATTCATAAAAGTGGAAAAACTATTTTAATGGCTACTCATGATTATCAATTGATTGTAAAGTTTAAACAAAAAACTATAAAGTGTGAAGGTGGGCAATTGTTTGAAATACAACAACAGGCTCCAGTAAAAATTTAAAAAAACTATTTTGACCCCTAAAAACAAAATTTTCGTCGCTGTTACAAACGATGTTTCTACAGATTATAGAGTGCATAAAATTTGCAACTATTTATTAAGCAAAGATTTTTCCATAGATGTGTATGGAAGAGTTTTACCCAACACCATAGAAGTAGAAAGAGACTATAAAATCATTAGAAAAAAACATGTATTTAACCATAATTTTTGGTTTTATGCAGAGTACAATCTGCGTCTTTTTTTCTTTTTAGTATTTCGAAAATACGACTATATTTTAGCAAATGATTTAGATACCTTGCCCGCTTGTTTTTTTGCGAGTAAGTTAAAAAGAACTGAATTGGTGTATGATAGTCATGAACTTTTTTCTGAAGGCCCAGAATTACAAGGAAAAAAAATTGTTCAAAAATTTTGGAGAAAGTTAGAAGATTTTTTCTTACCAAAAATTAAAAAAGCATATACGGTAAGTGAATCTATTGCAGATTATTACAATGAGAAATATCAAAACAAAATGGGAGTTACTAGAAACGTTCCTTTAAAAGATGATAGTTTAAAAGTCGAAAAAGTTTCGTTTCCAACAAATAAAAACACCATTTTATACCAAGGCGTTTTGAATCCTGGAAGAGGTTTAAAACCTATGATTAAAGCTCTGAAATTAATAGATAATTTAGATTTGGTCATTATTGGTTATGGCAAAGTAAAAGACGATTTGAAGAAGTTCGTTTCTGAGGAAAAAATGAATCATAGAGTTCATTTTTTGGGAAGAGTTTCTAGAGAAAAACTTTTTAATTATACAAAATTAGCAACATTGGGAATGGTTTTAGAAGAACCACTTGGAAAAAGTTTTGAATATTCTCTACCCAATAAATTGTTTGATTATATGCATGCTGAATTGCCCATTATTGCAGGAAATATGCCAGAGATTTCTAAAGTTATTAAGGAGTATAAAGTAGGAGTAACGGTTAAAGATTATTCGCCAAAAGAAATTGCTGAAAAAATAAATAAGGTTTTACTTAGCCCTAATTTGATTGCTGAAATAAAGGAAAATCAAAAAGCAGCAAAAGAAATTTTGTGTTGGGAAAAAGAGAGTAAAAAATTAGATGTCTATTTTCACTAAATATATACCATAAAAAGTATTGACGTAATTGATTAAAAACGCATAAAGACCTCACAAGTTTACTTATTGAACTTGATTTAGTACGTAACAACAAAATAATCATTATTAATCGAAATTCTTATAAATCTTTTATTATCAAGACCTTTCAGGTTTTAAAAACCTGAAAGGTCTCATAAACATTTGTTTTTAAAATACTGATTAAAGAGTTTATGCGCTAATATTATTTTTTGTTATTTATTTAGATATTTCAACTAAACTTAAAATATCGAAGCCAAAGTTTCCATAATTATTCCTGTTTTCAATAATCTTAAAGGGCTAAAAAAAACTGTAGAAAGCATCAAAAATCAAACTTTCACAGATTTTGAGGTTTGGATTATTGATGGAAAATCATCAGAAGAAACTCAAATATATCTTCAGAAATTGACTTCACCATTCTATTATCAATCAGAAAAGGACAAAGGAATTTATGATGCTATGAATAAGGGAATTACGCTATCTAAAGGAAACTGGCTTTATTTTTTAGGAAGTGGAGATGTATTAAATAATAAGAGGAGTTTAGAAGACACTTTCTCAAATTCAATTCCAAAAAACGCTTCTTTAATTGCTAGTAAAATCGTCTATAAAGGAACAACGAAACCATTTATCCATAGTAAAAAAAAGATAGTAAAAACGCCCTCTTGGTCGTTTTCTATTTGGCTAAGAAATAGTTTGCATCATCAAGGAACATTTTATAAAAGAGAGGTGTTTTTAGATGACAGATATCCTTTAGAATATCCTGTACTATCAGATTATTGGTTCAACCTTTTATTGTTTAAAAAGAGAATTTCTTGTTATTTCGTAGATCAAATAATTGCAATATGCAATGCTGATGGGGTTTCTAAATCTGGTACTTGGAAAATCTACAAAGAAGAGGTGCGTTTAAAAATTAATCATAGTTCGGTATTATTTTCGCCTTTATTTTATAGTATTGTATTTGTAAAGTTTGTGTTAAGAAAATTTATAAATGGACAGTTCTAGGAAAGAAATAGCATCTTTAATTTCAGCAAAATTAATTACTGAAAAGGAAGTACTTAAAAAACAATTTTCTGAAAGTAAAAAAACAATTGGATTTTTTTATTTAGATAATCTACTGCCAGAAGAGCTAGCCTTAAAAATATACGAGAATTTTCCAAAGTTAAGCGACGCAGAATTAAGAAAAGACATTAGAGAACACAAGTATATTGCTTATCAAATGGATAAATATCATGCTCTTTTAGAGGAAGTTATTTATGCTTTTCAAGATATAAAAGTTGTTAATCTGATTTCTGAAATCTGTCAGATTGAAGATACTTTGCCCGATAAAAATTTGTATGCAGGTGGATTGTCTTTAATGAAAAAAGACAATTTTTTAAATCCACATTTGGATAATTCGCATGATAAAGACCGAAAACTTTGGCGAGTTTTAAATCTGCTATTTTATGTAACACCCAATTGGAACATTGAGAATGGTGGTAATTTAGAACTTTGGCCACAAGGAATAAAAAATAAACCCACCCTAATTGAAAGTAGATTTAATAGATTGGTGGTCATGGCAACACATCAAAATTCGTGGCATTCTGTAAATAAAGTACTCGTTGATGAGGTACGATGTTGTGTTTCTAATTATTATTTTTCAGAAACACCTTTATTGCCCGATGACTCTTTTCATGTAACTTCATTTAGAGGTAGAAAAACTGAAAAAGTAAAAGACTTATTTTTAAGGATTGATACTTTATTAAGAAACAATATTCGTAGCATTTTTAGAAACGGGCTTCGAGAAAATCCTCATAAGTATAAAAAATAAAAGTTTCTTAAAGTTACGTTATAAGATACATTGGCGTTAAAACTACAAGATATTCAAAACAATCTCTTTTTATATTATCTTTTTTATCACTCGAAGTGTATGCGTATGTTTTTGGGAATCTTTATTGTAAATACCACTATGATCTAATAGGTCTATTCTAACTTTTCCATGTGCATGTATAATGTTATAATTATTTAAAATGATGCCTACATGTGTAATAACACCTTCGTCATCATCAAAAAAAGCTAGATCTCCAGGTTCGCTTTCTTCAATAAAACTTAATACGTCTCCTTGTGTAGCTTGTTGTTTTGCATCACGAAGTAAATGATAGCCACAAAGTTTATACACCATTTGTGTAAAACCAGAACAATCAATTCCGAAAGGAGTTTTTCCTCCCCATAAAAAAGGTGTATTTAGAAACAAAAATGCTTTTTGTAAAATTTCTTCTTTCGGAAGTTTTTTGTTAAAAACAATACCTTCATAAGAAAATGTATCTTCATGTATTTG
Source organism: Polaribacter sp. (assembly GCA_049607505.1). Lineage (GTDB taxonomy): Bacteria > Bacteroidota > Bacteroidia > Flavobacteriales > Flavobacteriaceae > Polaribacter. Next base: position 6,924 of record JBMYWO010000014.1, on the reverse strand, counting down.
AAAGGAATTATTATAAAAAAAAGGTAGTCTAGCACCAATAGGAATGGTAATTAACTGATTTCTATCGTCAGTAATAAAATCAATGATTTCTCCTGAATATTGTTTGTCTTCACCGGATAAATCAACATATAATTTTTCAGAAATTTCTACGAATTGTTTGTTGTCTATAAACCCTTCACAACCATCAAAATGTAATTTTATTTTACTCCACTTTTTTTGTTGTTCTACAACTTGAAAATGTTCGCCAAATAAAACTTGACTGACCATTTCTGAAGTATCAGAATCTTCTAAACGTAAGGGAACAATGCTTAAATTACAAATGCCAAATAACATTGACTAATTATTATTGATTAATTACTATTTATTATTTACTAATTATTATTTACTATTGATTATTATTTCTGTTAATAGTTTTTCTTGAAGCCACAAAAATAGAAGTTAATTCTTTGGCTTCCGTAAAAGAGTTTTTAGTTTTTTCTTTGGAAATTAAATTTTTAGTTAATGCAAATTCAATCCAAAATATACTTTCGTCAGCTTCTTCAATTACGATACTTAATTTTGCCACAAAACTCCTCTTTGATTGTGCTAAACAAGCAGCTCTATAATTTGCAGCTACAGATGTACTACATCTAATTAATTGACCTTTTATATGGTTTCCTAAATATGTATTTGGTAATTCTAAAGCTAAATCAACTGCATTGTGAGCAAATACTTTTGTTCTTTGTAATAATTTTTCTTTCATAACAATAATAATTAATGATTAATAAATGGTAAAATAATAAATTGTAATTAGTAATTAGTAAATAATAAATAGCAAATAGTAAATAATAACTGATAAATCAAACCCGTTCTAGCACCATAGCACTCGCACCACCGCCACCATTACAGATTCCTGCTGCACCAATTTTGGCATTATTTTGTTTTAAAATAGAGGTTAGAGCAATCACAATTCTAGCACCAGAAACTCCTAAAGGATGTCCCAAAGAAACTGCTCCACCATTTACATTTACATTTTTATCTGTAATTTCTAATAGTTTCATATTGACTAATCCAACTAAAGAAAAGGCTTCATTTAATTCAAAATAATCTACATCATCAATAGAAATATTTGCTTTTGCCAAGGCTTTAGGCAATGCTTTTGCAGGAGCGGTAGTAAACCATTTGGGCTTGTGTGCTGCATCTGCATAACTTCTAATTTTTGCAATGGGTGTAATGTTCAATTCTTTTGCTTTTTCAGCAGACATTAACACCAATGCTGCTCCGCCGTCATTGATAGTAGATGCGTTTGCAGCAGTAACTGTTCCGTCTTTTGTAAATACCGCACGTAGGGTTGGAATCTTTTCCATTTTTACATTCTTATACTCTTCATCTTCAGAAAAAATAATAGCATCTCCACGCCGTTGCGGTATTTCTACGGGAACAATTTCATCTGCAAATTTTCCTTCTTTCCACGCATTAGCAGAACGATTGTAAGATTGGATTGCATAGGCGTCTTGTTTTTCTCTTGACAAATTATAATTAGCTGCACATTCATCTGCGCAAACACCCATAGCCACTTGCTCATACGCATCTACTAATCCGTCTTTTTGCATGCCATCTTCCATTTTTATGGATCCAAATTTCGATCCTTTTCGCGCATGTTGATAGTGGGGAATTGAACTCATATTTTCCATTCCTCCAGCAACTACAATAGCGGCATCACCAAGGGCAATGGTTTGAGCAGCTAGCATAATAGATTTCATTCCAGAAGAACAAACTTTATTTACGGTGGTACAAGGCACAGTGTCTGGTATGCCAGCAAAAATGGCAGCTTGTCTTGCAGGTGCTTGTCCTAAACCTGCAGAAACTACATTTCCCATAAAAACTTCTTCTACTAAATTTGGGTTTAAGTTTATTTTTTCTAACGCTCCTTTTATAGCAATTGCTCCTAATTTTGTGGCAGGAATGCTAGCTAAACTTCCCATAAAACTCCCAATAGGTGTTCTGGCTACGGATACTATAACAACTTCTTTCATAAGTAGGTTTTGTGTACGATTTATCTACAAAAATAACCTTTTTAAATTAATTTTAATGTGTCCAATTTCAGTTTTCAGTCGCAGTCGCAGTTTTCAATGTTAGTATTCAAATAAGGTTTATTAACCGCAACTTGTTCCTTTTTCGGGAAAGTTTTTGAATGTGGTCTCATAGAATAGGTTTACGTAAAGTTTAGTTGAAAACTATTACAAAAAGGGTAAATTTATGAAAAACTTAAAGACCAGAAGAGTGTTTAGTACAGAATTTAAGAAAGAGAAAGTTGGATTAATAGAACAAGGCAAACTACGTGTTTCAGAAGTTTGCAAAACGTATCAAGTTAGTTCAACTTCGGTTTACAAGTGGTTATCCAAATATGGTAAATTAGCAAAGACAGAGCGGATTGTTGTAGAAAAGATAAGTGAAGAGTCAAAAAATATTGAACTTTTAAAAAAGATAGCCTCTTTAGAACAAGTCATTGGTCAGCAACAACTACAACTTATTTACAAAGAATCAATTATAGAATGTGGGAGTACATTATTAGGAATTGATATTGAAAAAAAATTCAACTCTCAGCAATAGCATTAGGCTTTAAAAAGATTGTTGGGAGGTATTATAAGAGTGAATTTTTAAAAGCAAATGGTATTTCAAGACAATTTGTTTATAAAAAACAAAAAGCCCTAATCAAAGATCAAGATATTGAAAAGGATGTTATCGCAAAGGTTTTAAAAGTCAGAGAAACCCATAGAACTATGGGTTCTCGGGTAATGTTTCATCATCTAGGAATTCAAACTATAGGGGTCAATAAATTTGAGAAAATAGTATCAAGAAACGGATTGTGTGTAGTTGTAAAAAGAAAACGTATCAGAACAACTAATGGATGCTATCAGAAAAGTGATACTAATCTAATCAATGGATTGGTTTTAAACAAAATAAACCAAGTTATAGCAGGCGATATAACCTACTTGATTTTAGAGCAAATAACGTATTATATTTTTACGCTAAAAGATATGTATAGCAAAAGAATAGTTGGATTGTATGGCAGTGATACGATGCTTTCGAAAAATGCTATAAAAACACTCAAACAAGTCATAAAATTAAGAGGTAAAAATATAGCTGGTTGTATTCATCACTCTGATGCAGGTTCTCAATACAAATCAAAAGCGTATAAAAAGATATTAAAAACAAATAATATATCAATGAGTATTGCTGAAAATTGTTTGCAAAATGGTATGGCAGAGCAACTTAATGGGGTATTAAAAAACAATTAATATGACTAGTGATATAAAGAGTGTGAGCGATTTAAATAAAAAATTAACTAAAATAAAACGATTAATTAATCAGGAACGTCCAGTAGAAGCATTGGGATATAAAACGCCTGTTGAATTTGAGCAGTGGTTAGAAACACAGCAAATACCTCCTAAACTAAAACTATATGATTTTACAAAAGAAAAATAATACTGTGTGAGGGACTTTGAACAAGGCATAAAGCAACAAAAAAAGTTGATTACTATAAACTAAAAAAAGCAGTAATTTTGTAAAAACAAATTACTGCTTCCAATCAACTTTTTAGTTGGTCAAATGATATTCCTGGATGTTTTGAGTCCCTACAACAAAACATCTTCCGCTTCTCATTGACAAAGCAAAACAATAAATAATAATGGAAATAATAAAATAAGGTTATTAACAAAAGGGTTCAAAAATTAAACTTTGTGTAAACTAATAGTATGAGAGGACAGAATGTAAACTGAAAACTGTAACTGTAAACTGTGACTGTAAACTACAAGCAAATTCCAATTTTTTACTGTAAGTTTGTTGTTATAACAAAAAAGGGATGAGTAAAATTGTAAATAAATTATATCAGAATAACGCCATTATTTATAAGGTAATTTTGTTTTTAACTACAGTAGTTGCTATTGTTTATTTATTTCCTAAAGTGGGTCAGTTTAAATATGATTATAACAATGGTCAGCTGTGGAAATATAACGATTTACATGCTCCGTTTGATTTTGCCATTCAAAAAAGTGATGAAGAAATTGCCACAGAAAAAAAACAAATACATACCAATGCAAAACTTTATTTTTCATACAACTCATCTATTGTAGAAAGTGTTCATGACATTTATCAAAAAAGAATAACTACGCTTCAATGGAATGATTCTCTTTCTTCGGAAGAAATAAATAAATTAAAGGCAACAGGTTTAAAAATTATTAGAGATGTATATAGAAATGGATTTGTAGAACCAGCAAGTCAAGGAAAAGTTTCCGATAAGAATTCAATCATTGCATTAAGAAAAGAAAACGAAGTACAAGATATTCCTTATTATAGAAGGCTTTTACAATCTAAAGATGTTTTAGCAATCATCACCAATAATTTAGGAGGAAGTTCTAGTTCAAATAGCGAAAAACAATTACTGGATGTATTATCAGAAATTATAAAACCCAATGTTTCTTATGATAACGAATTTACCCAGAGAATGATTGCAAATGAAATAAGTGCTATTTCTTACACAAAAGGAAAGGTTTCTAGAGGGGAACTTATTATTTTAAAAGGAGAAATTGTACAGGGTAAGGAGTTAACCATTTTAAATTCATTAAAAAGCGAATCTGAATCTAAAGTTTGGACAGAATCCAATTACAATTGGATTATCCTTGGCTATACAATTTTGGTGTCTTTAGCACTGTTAATGTTGTTATTATTCCTTAGAAAATACAGAGTAGAAATTTTTCAAAACAACAACAAGGTTACGTTTATTTTCTTAAATGTTTTCTTGATGATTTTAATTCAAACACTTGTTATAAAATACAATTCAGATTATTTATATGTAGTGCCATTAAGTGTTTTGCCAATCGTATTAAAAGCCTTTTTTGATGCCCGCTTAGGTCTTTTTGTACATGTACTAACAGTGCTACTTTTAGGATATATTGCCCCTAATAGTTTTGAGTTTATTTATTTGCATATTATAGCAGGAATTGTAACAATACTAACAGTTTCCGAACTTTACAAAAGAGCAAATTTATTTATTTCTGTAGCACAAATTACATTCATATATATGGTTACCTATTTTGCGTTTTTTATTATTAAAGAAGGAAATGCATCTGAAATTAAATGGATGTATTTTATGATGTTTGCCGCAAATGGATTGCTCTCATTTCTTTCACTCATTTTTATTTATGTCTATGAAAAAATATTTGGTTTCGTATCTGATGTTACCCTGTTAGAACTGTCTAATACCAACACAAAATTATTAAGAGAATTGAATGAAAAAGCTCCGGGAACATTTCAGCATTCTATGCAAGTTGCCAATTTAGCAGAAGCGGCTGCCAATGAAATTGGAGCAAATTCTATGTTGGTAAGAACAGGTGCCTTGTATCACGATATTGGCAAAATGCTAAACCCAATGTATTTTATTGAAAATCAATCAACAGGAGTAAATCCTCATAATGATTTATCGCCAACAGATAGTGCAAAAATTATTATAGATCATGTAATAAAAGGAGTAGAATTGGCAAAGAAAAATAAATTGCCAGATAGAATTATAGATTTTATTAGAACCCACCACGGAACAAGTTTGGTCTATTATTTTTATGCGAAAGAAAAAGAACAAAATTTGGAAATTGGAGTAAATCCTGAAAAATTTCAATACAAAGGCCCTATTCCATTTTCAAAAGAAACCGCAATTTTAATGATGTGTGATGCCGCAGAAGCAGCCTCAAAAAGTTTAAAGATACCTACTGCACAGACAATTAGTGATTTAATTGATAAGATTATTGACAAACAAATGTCTGATAATCAGTTTTTAAATTCTGATATTACCTTCAGAGAAATAGAAGTGATAAAAAAAGTGATTAAGAAAAAGTTGATGAATATTTATCACCTTAGAGTAGAATATCCAGAATAGTAGTTTTTGCATTTACTCGTTGAACTTAAAAGCCTTGACACCCGCTTTTATTTCAATAGCTAAATGATTTTTTCTAGGTGTTAGCGGACAAGAATATTTATCATTATAAGCACAATAGGGATTGTATGTATTGTTAAAATTTAAAACAATGGTTCCGTTTGGTTTTTCATCAGTGGTCATTACATCCATATAACGTCCGCCACCATACGATTCATAACCACTTGTATTGTCTGTAAAAGGCAAGAATAAATAATCTTTATATTTTACGTCTCGCTCATCTTGACTTTGATAAATCGTTAGTTTACAGTCTTTTCCTTGTAGGCTAAACGTTAAAATTCCATATTCTTTATACAAAGGTTTTCTGTCCGTTGTTGTTGCCATTTCAAAAGTTGGCGCATCAACAGTTTTTGTCAATATTGCTGTTACTATAAATGATGAGTCTATCGGAAAAAAATGGAGACCTTTAAAATTCTTTAAATCCTTCTTTTTTAATGGCGATGTTGAGGCATCTTTAAAGCGAATATTTTCTTTTTGTTGATATACCGTTTCGCCAATTAAAACTCTTTTGTCTTGTGAATTACAAGAAACTATAACGAATAAAGAGAAAAACAAAAGTGTATTTTTATAGTAAACTTTTGGTAAAATCAAACTATTTTTTCTTTTCAATAATGATGACACCGTCATATTTTTTGTCAGTATATTTAGCCACTTCTTTGTTGCCTTTTAAAACAGTTATTTTTTCTATATGGCTTGAGTTTAGTTTCTTTATAAAATTAGCACTAACTTCTTTTCCATCAAATAGATATAAAATATTTTTATCAGAAATTCTATTCTTTTTAGTAGCACAATTTTGTAAGCCAAATGTTAGCAACAGTACTACTAAAATTTTGATATATTTTCTTGTGAAGGTTTTCATAATGTATGATTTAGTGCATCAAAAATACAATTTTTTTGTAGCTATACTCAAAATAGATAGGTTTTGGGAATTTTAGAGGCAGTTATTTTTTTCTTTG
>JBMYWO010000013.1:0-29268 GCA_049607505.1 Polaribacter sp. | reverse complement strand
TTACCAGTACCTGCAAAACCTTTTAATAAAAATATAGAGTTATTATCTTTTTTAAAAACAAAATCGCTTAAAAGAAACAATAACTCCTTTTGTTTAGACGTTGGAGTGTAAGGAAATTTACTAATAAGTTCTTTGTAAAAATCTGCAGGTATTTTTATCATATAAAGATTAAAACATCAAAGATACATCGAATTGTAAATAAAAATTTTTATCATTGAAAAAAAATTGTAGATTTGCGATAGGACTATTAAAAAACAAAATATCAAATGGGATTACTTATAATGATTTTAGTAGCAACATTGGTTGCTGTAGGTTTAGCTATTGTTGTAGTTAAATATTTACCTTTAAAATTTAGATGGGTAGCATCTTTATTATTATTATTATTAGCAATATTTTTAGGTTATAAAATCTATAATGGCATTATGGAACCTATCAACTTCAATGAAAATAAAGTTGTTAGATACTCTAAAGTTGTAGAAAATTTAAAAATTATTAGAGATGCGCAAGTAAAACATTATGAAGTATATGGTAAATATACGAAAGACAAAGTAGGCTTAATTAAATTTATAGATTCGGCACAATTGGCTTTAACAGAAACTAAAACAATAGTAGCTAAAGAAAATAGAGGTGGTGGAATTATAGTTTCCGTAGAAAAAAAGGTTACAGATACTATTGGTTATGAACCTGTTTTAAAATATTTTAAAAACAGAGATTATAAAACCATGTTTCAAGTTCCTGGTGTAGCAGGAAAAGAATTTGATTTGGAAATAGGAACTGTAGAAAAAGTACAAGGGCTGTTAGTACCCACTTTTGAAGCAAAAACTGAGAAAAAAGATATTCTGAAAGGAATGAACAATTCTCTTGTAAAACAGGAATTAGAGGCTATAGAAACGGATCAAATTAAAGGAGAATATGTTTCTGTAGGTTCTTTAAATGAAGTAACTACGGGTGGAAACTGGCCTCCGTCTTATGACAAAAAGTAAGGTGCAACAAAAGACAAATAGTACATCTTTAGAAAATACAGAAAATTTAAAAATATCCATCCAATTTAGTTTGGGTGGATTTTCTTTTTCTATTTCAGATACTAAAAAAATAGTTTATTTTTCTGATTATCCGTTTGATAAAAAAGTGGCTACACCCGAAATTCTTTTGACAAAAATCAAAGAAATTTTTAAAACAGATGCACATTTACAGTATGATTTTTCTTCCGTTTTTGTAATTCACCAAAATGATTTATCAACTTTAGTACCCAACAAATTTTTTGATAAAAACAAACTAAAAGACTACCTAAACTATACCATTAAAACACTGGCTTCTGATTTTATTGCTTTTGATGATGTAGAAGCCCTACAAGCAAAAAACGTGTATGTTCCCTATATCAATATTAATAATTATCTATTTCAAAATTTTGGCGAATTTGAATACAAGCATCATTTAACCATTTTGATTGAAAAATTAACCACACAACATACTTCTGAAGACACAAAAATGTATGTACATGTTTCCAAAAATAGTTTTGACATTGTTGTTTTAAAAGGTAAAAAGCTACTGCTTTCAAACACCTTTTCTTTTAGCAGTAAAGAAGATTTTGTCTATTATATTTTATTTACCGCAGAGCAATTAAATTTAGATACTGATACATTTCAGTTATTCTTTTTAGGCAATATTCATAAAAAATCAGAACCATTTAAACTTGCTTATAAATACATTAGAAATATTGATTTTTTAGAAAGTAAAAATCCTATTTTCAATACGTTGGAACAACCAAAACATAGCAACTATATACTTTTGGGATAAATGAGAATAATTTCTGGAAAACATAAAGGAAGAAAATTATTTGCTCCCAAAAAATTACCCGTTCGTCCCACAACAGATATGGCGAAAGAATCGTTGTTTAATATCATCAATAATCACTATTATTTTGATGCGATTGCTGTCGTCGATTTGTTTGCCGGAACAGGAAATATTAGCTACGAATTTGCTTCTAGAGGCACGAAAGAAATTTATGCAATTGATGCTGATTTTGGTTGCACCAACTATATTTCTACCATTTCTAAAGAATTAAATTTAAACATAAACACCTATAGAAGTGATGTTTATAAATTTTTAAAAAAAACACGGTTAAAAGCAGACATCATTTTTGGGGATCCGCCATATAATTTTGATGTTCAACAATTTCTTAAAATTGTAGATCTGGTATTTGAAAGAAACCTCTTAAACGATGAAGGAATTTTAATCATAGAACACTCAAAACATACTGATATATCTGATCATAAAAAATACAGTTATAGCAAACGTTATGGTGGGAATGTGTTTAGTTTTTTTGAGAAGGTGGTGGGATAAAATAGGTGATTTTAGTTTAATATTTTATCAATCATTTTATCAATGGTAAAAAATTCTTTTGCCACTTTTTTTTGTTGTAAACTTTTATTTTCAGCACTTAATACATCTTTGAGTCCGCTTAAAATAACATCATATTCCCAAGAATTAATAACTTGGTTTAAATTTTGATTTTTAAAAAGTTTTTCAATTTCACTACCCTTATCTGTAATCACAAGTATTTTACATCCCGACGCTAAAAGGTTCGGTAATTTGGAAGGTAAAGAACCTTTTGAAGTATTGGCTTTTTGAGGTAAAACTTGCACATCACTTTTTGTATATAACTCTTCTAAATTTTCTTTGGGAACTAAATCGTGAAATTTAATTCTTTGATTTCGGTTTTTATCTTTTAATTGATCAAACAGTTTTCCTTGAGAAAAAAAATGAAAAACAGAATTTTCTACTTGAGTGGTTGCATAATCAAAAAAGTTATATAACTCTTTAGGATTTTGTTTTTCGCCTAAAGCGCCCGAATACACAATATTAATTTTCTCTGGTTTTAAAGCACCATTTAAGTTGTTGGTGATTGTATTAGACAATGTAATAAATGGATATTGAACCTCAAGTTTGCTAGATTCTAATTGATATAATGCTGCCGCTGCTACCCTCATTTCATTAGAAAGAAAAATCAATGTATCACAAGCATTAAAACATTTTTTTTCTATTTTATGGATGTATTTTTTTACTATTTTATTTAAAAAGCCTTTTTTATGTGAAGAATATATTTCTTGTAAATCGTGTACCATTCCTATCTTTTTTATCTTCTTGTCTAAAAAAAATAAAATGCTATAAAAAGCAAAACTAGGTGGAAAAACAGGTATAATTATATCTTGATTTTTTTGGTATTTTTTTAGTTTTCTTACAACAAAAAAGGCAAAACTAAACTCAAGAACTATTCTTCTTAACGTTGTGTTTTTCGGGTAAAAAATATTTTTTCCTCCTCTAATAATTTCTACGCCTTCAATTTTATGGTCACTTTTTTTTGATTTCCAATTTGGGTAAAATGGATGAAAGCAAAGTACAGTAACTTTATGCCCTTTGTCTTTTAATTCTCTAACTATGTCTGTATTAAATTTACCCGTAGAGATAGGCTCTGGGTAAAAAAAGGGTGAGGTGATTAAAATGTTTTTTGTGCTATTCACCTATTCGATCTCTTATAATTTTTGCAGGATTGCCAGTGCAAAATGCACTATTTTTAGGATTCAAACCTTACAAAGATATATTATTTTAATGGAGTATCTCATATCATTTTTTAAATTGAGATTTTTTTGGAAGTGATACTATTTAATTGAACAAATCTTTAATTTCTCCTTTGTTGAATATTTTTAATTTTCCATTAACGGTATAATCTGTTATTGGAATATTGTTTGATTCAAAATAATCTTTTGCTATTTTATATAGCTTTTCACTACCTTTTAAATCAGGAAGCCCCCAATATTGATTTTTAAAATAGTCTTTACTAAAATGATTTACATCATCGCCTTTAAATTTTTGAACTAAAGGTCCTTTTTCTACAACAAAACTATGGTCAACACCTACAATATTTACTGATTTTGATTTTAAATATGCAGCTATTTGCAATGCCGTAAATGTTACTGTACATCCAGTAGATAAAACTTTTTCTATATTAGCTTCAATTTTATTTTGGTCTTTTAGGTTGACAAATAACACATTCTTTCTAGGTTTTATCCCTAAATAAAAAGCTCTAACTGGCATTATCAAAACTTTTTTAGTTTGATTAAAATACTCTTTATTTTGTTTTATTACAAATCCATTTACACAAGTTATTATGTCTGGTCTCCAAGAACTTTTTTCATAAATTAAATTTATTTTATTCATTCCTATAGAAACAAAAGAGTTTTTTAATTTGTCTAATGGAGTCTTATTCAGGCTTGGTCCATTACCAACTATTAAAATGGGTTTTTTTGTATATTTTTTCAAAATACCCCATTTATTTTTCTTCTTTAAATAAAGATGATATAAAAAAAAATCTAAAAACTTTCTAGGATAATACGTTATTACTTTTAGGATTTCTAACGCTTTTTCTTTCATTTTGGGTCAAAATAATTGATAATAAAACAATAAAGAATAATGTTGGTTCAAAGGAATAAAATGAAGGTATGGATTCTGTTACCCCCATGAATAAAATCATTATAATTAAGATAGTGATTATTTGAAGTTTTAGTTTAACTGCTTTTTTAAAAATTTCAAAAACCAAATATAAAATAATAACAATGCCTAAAAGACCAAAATCAATTATATTTTGAATAATAAAATTATGTGAAGTTTGTAAGTACTGTTTTTCAAAAATTTTCTTTGAAGTTTCTAACATATTATTTTCAAATCCGTTTAAACCATACCCAGTAATTAAATGAAAATCGGAGAAAATAACATCTTTTGCAATAGACCAAATTTCAATTCTAGATAAGGCTTTTCCTTGAATTTCCCCTATTCTTTTAAATGCGTCAAAAAGATTAGTGCCATAAAAAACAAATAAAAATCCGAAAAGTAATATTCCTATAGCCCACCAAAAATTTTTAAAAAATTCTATCAGGGTAGATAGTGAAAACCAATATATAAATGAAAAAGTTATTGTAAAGAATAATATCAATCTAGAATCTGCTAGTATTTGCATTAAAATATAATATACATATATGCTTATATATAGAAATTTATTTTTAGATTTTTTAATAAAATATAATACGATTAAAGCGTTTAAAGCTAATTGAGATGTAAAGGTATTTGCTCCAGAAGATAAGGGGAAGTAAATTCTATAACCAAAAATTCCAAGCATAGACATAATACTATTTAAACCAAATTTTTGATCGGCAAAATATAGTTTAAAATAAATGTAATTAGCAACATTAAAAATTAAAAAAGTGATCAATATAAATTTTAAACATTCATCTAGAGTTTTATCTTTAAAATAGGTAAGTGTAAAAATTAGCCAAATCCAGTAGGTTAATAATACTGCTACATCTCTTAATAAAACTTCACTAAATATAAAGGCGTGAATTGTTATTGATATACATATTAATAGTGCATAAAAATTAGTCTTTGAAATTTTAGTAAGATTTGTAAGAGGTATTCTTTTAATTGTTGAAAATGACATCATACTAAATACTACTATGAATGCAACTATTTTTGAAGGTCCTTCTAAATAGGCTACGATTCTTAATAAAAGTATATAAAAATATATCATCTTATTTTTTTATAATTTAACACCGCAAAAAAGCCTTGTATAATAATAAATGCCGTCATTACTGTAAGAAGCCAGTATTGTTCATTAAATTTAGGAAAAACAAAAGGCAACATATATAGTATAAACATAACAATATATTGTGTGAAATTAAGTGCTTTAATATTGAAAAATTTATTGTTATAAAGTAAGATTAAAACCAATGGTTGAATAAACATAAAAATGAAACCAATAAATGAAACCTTTACTAGCAATTCATCATATTGAACATATTTAGGGAAAAACCATTCCAAAATTTGTGAATTAAAAAAGACAATTATAATTATTCCAACTCCAATAAAAGGAGCAATTGTTTTTAAAATTTTAAGGTATGTACTTTTTACAAAAGTTTTATGAAAATTAGATATATTTTTTACTGTTATTTTTGATTGCAAACCAGATATTACTGCTATGGTTATTAAAGAAAATATGTTATAAAATTGATACATAATGTGTGTATAGGCAACAAAGAAATCCCCAAAATATATTTGTCCTAAATAACGAACTCCAAAATTGGAAAAGAAATCGTTTCCTCTTAAAAATGTATAGTTAACACCTAATTTAAAGTTTGTAAAAGAAAAATGATTGTATCTAATGTTAATTTTTTTTATTTGAAAGTTAAATTTTCTTTTAAATAAAATTAAGCTAGCAATTGCAGTTATGAGAAGAGTCAAAAACAAAGCCATAATTATGGTTGTCAGATTGTTTGCCGTAAATATTGCAAGAACTCCAAAAACAAAAAAAAGGAAATAAAAGAGAAAATCTTCTATAAAAATATAAAGGTTTAATGAATTGTCTGCTTTTGAAAATTCTGAAATATTTCTTATAATAATGAATAACAATATTGATGGAGTCATTAATATTATAATAACAATGTTATCAAAAATAATAGCAGATAAAATAACAGATATTACACTAAATATAATAGCGTTAAAAATAATGTTGGATGAAATTTTAATAGGCCATTTCTTGTAATCTATTAAATTTTCTCTTACCTCATTAAAATATATAATATACAAATTGTTAACAGAGAAAAAAGTAAACAGTCTAAGTGAAGACCAAAAGATTGCAAAAGCTGCAAAATCTTCAACAGATAGTTTATAAGCGAAAAAAGAGGTTAATAATAGGAATAATATTCTTCCAAAAGATTTCCCGAAAAGATTTATTAGTCCTAAATTATTTTTTATATATGTATCAAAAAGTTTTTTCAAATGATATTTTTGTTAGTTTTTTCTTTAGTAAATAATACAATAGCCATAAAGGAAATAAATAGTAAACCCCAATGTCTAGATAAAATGTTTTCAGTTAAAAAATTTAAGGTTATAATAATACAAAATGATAGTTGAAGTATATTCCGTGATTTTAAGGAAATCTTAAACAAATATAGTATAGTAATTAAAAATAATAATAACCCTAGAATTCCTGTTGCCATCAAGAAATACAAATAGTTATTGTGCGTATTTAATTCTTCATCTAAAGTAACTTGAAGTAATTCTTTTCTATTTTTATCATATGTTGTTAGCGTACCTTCTTCAAGTTGAGCTCCCCATAAATAGGTGCTTTTAGTTGTTTTATTTTTATACACATAGTCTCCTTTCTGATTAGATAACCCAATTAATGCTAAACCGTCTTGTTTTAAATGAACAGCAATAAAACATCGATACCAATCGTTATCTAATCTATAAATTTTAGCTTCAACAATATTCTTTTTTTTAATTATTTTTCCTTTTTGAATATCAAAAGTAGCTCTTTGATCTATGTCTCCAAGTCTTAAAATAATATATTGAGATTTGTCTTTTTTAGCATAGATTGAAAAGGTATATAAGCCTTCCTTTTTAATTGTTTTAACGCATATATTATGAGAATGTTTGGCATCATCTATATTTGCAATCATTAAATCTGCATTAACTTTTGCTGTTGGAGATATTATTTTATTTGGAACTATTTCTACCTTGTTTTTAAACCAGTATGAATTGTTAAACTCTTCTGAAAAGTAAAGCAAATTATTACTCCTATTTTCATGTAATCTATTATTATATTCAGCATTTAATTTGTCTTGTACATCTCCAACACCAAAACCAAATAAGATTTCAGAAAAGCTACTATTTTGAGCTATGTTTTTGTATGACTTGTAAATTTCTCCACGATTATCATTAACCTCATATTCTTGATTATTTACAACTGTTTTCATAAAGTTAAACCCTCTTTGAACATCTATGTCATTTAATTTTCCAGCTATTATAATAGAACTGAATATTAAAAAAGCAGTCATTGTAATAAAAAAATAATTTTTACTTAGTTCTTTATATAATAAGAATGTAATACTTAAAAAAAGAGCAATGACGTTTGGGAACGAAAATGCGTAAAAAATCCATAGAGAAAAATAAATAACTGCAAAGAAGTACAATACTCGTATGAAAACCCGTTTTGAAAAACGATTAAAAAACATTTTTAGACAGAAAATGGCACTTATAACAAAACCCATTGAAAAATAAGGTTTGTGTATAAAAATGGCATTATTTTGTATGCTTTTATTCAAATCATATTGAAACATATCATAACTAAATACGTAGTAACTTAAGGTATAATCCCAATTATCTATATGAGAGAAAAACATATAAAGAAGAGATAGTGTATATATAATATTAGCAAAGACAAAGACAATTAAAACAGTGTATTTTATTTTTTTGCTAAAATCAATATTTGTAAAAAATATAATAAAAGGAATAATTAATAAAGGTGATAGCTGTATGATTCTAGTAATAGCCTGCTCTTTATTTGAAGAATATAGTATAGAAATAATAAGTAGTAGGAAGTAAGCACTCATAAACAGATAGTTTTGAACGCTTTTTTTGGTAGATTGTATGCTCCTGTTTGTTATGCCTATAATTATAGATACGACACAAAACCCAATTAATATTTTTGAAGACCAATCAAATCTTAATAACGGATACAGTCCAACAAGGCTTAAAAAGAATATCTGTAAATTAGATAGGCTAGCTTTCAAGTTTTATAAGATTTAATAAATTATTTACTGCCATTGTGCCTTGTCGTTGAACACTTTGATACGTTCTTGAACCTATGTGTGGTGTAATAATTATATTGTCAACACCTTTTAAAACTTCATCATCCAACATCGGTTCATGAGCTAAAACATCTGTAAGATATGCACGTATTTTTTTTTCTTTTAATCCATCAATTAAAGCAACAGAATCTACCAACATTCCTCTTGCTGTATTAATAAGTATAGGTCTTTTTTTTAATTTATTAAAAATAACTTCTCTATTAATTAAGTTTTCTGTTTTTGGTGTATGAGGTAAATGTAAACTAATTATATCTGCTTGTTTATAAATTTTATTTAAAGAATCGACAAAAACTACTTCTTCATATTTAGACAAAAAAACTTTATCCTTATATAAATCAAATCCTAAGACTTTCATACCAAGAACTGAAGATTTTTTTGCTAACTCCTTTCCAACTGCGCCCAAGCCAATAATCCCAATTGTTTTTCCTTCTATCTCATTGCCAGTCAAACGCTTCCAACTTCCTTCTTGTACTGAATTGTATTGCAGATGTATATTTCTTTCAAAAGTAAGCAATAGGGCTAGCACGTGTTCTGAAACAGATGTTTGGTTTACTGCAGGACAATTTGTTACAGCAACATTATACTTTTTGGCAGCTTCAAGATTTACTCTGTCTAGTCCTACACCATATTTGCATATATACTTAAGGTTTCCTTCTACTCCTTTTTTAATTACAGCTTCAGTATATTCATCATCACCACAAATTACCGCATCATAATCTTGAATAATAGGTAATAATTCTGCTTCCAATATTGGGCCTCTTAATGTATCTATCTCAAAACCTTGACTATATAATAAGTCTTGATGTGTGCCTGGTGTGTCTTGAAAGGATGTGGTTGTTAGTAATACTTTCATGCTTATTTAAGATAAAATAATATTGTTTTTTAGTTTTTCTTCCAGTTCAAAAAAATCTTTGAATCTAACTCCTTTATAATTCTTGAATAGATGCTGATTTTCTTCATTTTCTCTAAGTATAAAATGAAGTTTAGAAAATTTTGCAGCTTCTTGATCTGTAGTTGCATCACCTAGAAAAAGGGTCTCATTACGTTTTAACGTATGTTTTTTTATTAAAAATTCTGTCCAAAACTCTTTCTTTTCTGGCGAACCATGAACGCTTAAAAAGTAGTCTTTAATATTTCTTTCTTTGGTAATAAGTTCAATTTCTGAAGTAGGGGTTCCTGTTATAATCCAAAAGTTTAACTTTTTTGAATACTTTTTTATAAAATATTCGGCTCCTAAAACTTCTTCTGAATTGATTACTTTCTTTAACATCAAATTTGAAAATTCTTGCGCCATTTCTTGTACTCTTGCTTCAGAAATATTTTTTCCAAAAAAAGCTTTTTCCCAATGTCTAAACTTTTCAAACCTAGAAACTCCTCCATGTTTTATATGATATTCTTTTACCTTACCTGCAATTTCTTTTCCGTATGGTAAATACATCTCTATAAAGGCCTCTGTTTTTGCACTTACAGATTCTGCTATGACACCATCAAAATCAAAAAATATGTTTTTAAATTTTGTGTTTTTCTCTAAATTCATTAAAGTCTAATTCGTTTTTAAATGCAATTATATTACCCCAATCAAACTCTTTAATTTCATTAATATTTATTGACATTTTTCTCCATGTATGTTTAATTCCGTATTCTTGGATTGGATCCCAAATGGAATATACTATAAAATACCCTTTATCTAATAGATATTTTGCCATATCTTTTGTTGAGTATCCAAGTAATTTTGTTTTTTTATCTTCAAACTCACTCAAAATTACTCTTGGTTTTACTAAATTAAAATCATTCCCTTTAATAACATTAAAGTCATACCCCTCAACATCAATTTTTAAAAAATCTACCTCAGTTATATTATTTTCGTGTATAAAATCTTTAAGGGTAATTGTATTAACTTCATGTGATGGCACCTGATCTTTATTAAATTTTAATAAACTTGGTATGCCAGTAGATGCGAGGCTTTTATAAAATGTTTTTTTTTCAACAATATCAGAAACTGCTTTTTTATGTAGGCTTGCATTCAAGTTCCATTTCATTAAGTATGAATGAATTAAGTTGTAATTTTTTTTGTCCGGTTCAAAAGCAAAAACAGTCCAATTATTTAATAAAAAAGGCATAAATGAAGATCCATCCATCGATCCAACATCTAACATAGTACCTCCTTTATAATCTAAAAGATCATAAATTATACGGCGTTCATCAAATTGATTTGATAATTTTCTTTTTAAGAAATAAAAAATTTTAGGAGGTAAATTATTTTTTAATATTTTTTTCATTTTCTTTCTTTTAAGTCATCAATCGACTATAAACATTATAAATTTGTTGTAAAAAATTAACTTTATTTGCATTAGAAAACCAAGGTTCTGGAGGAACACCAACAGATCCTATATCTATAAAATTGATAAGACCTTTTTCTTTATAATTTATTTTGAAATTTGATTTAAACTTAGCGACTAAATATTTTTTAAAATAATAGTTAGCTCTATTTATATATTTATTCATATTTAATTTAAAATTATATCTAATTTTGGAGTTATAAAAGATACAGGTAAATCTTGAGTAAGAGAATCTATAAAAACTTTCTTTTTTTCTTCTCCTTTTATCAATAATACCAATTTTTTAGCATTCATTATTAGTGGGAAAGTCATTGTAATTCGTTGTGTATTTAACTGGGGTACATCATTTAATACTACTACGTTTTTGTCTTCATTTAATGCTTTTGTTTTAGGGAATAGAGATGCAATATGACCATCTAATCCCATACCCAATATTATTAAATCAAAACTAGGGATATTGTTAATCTTTTTTACGTTGTCTAGTATTTTTTGTTGATAATTATCTGCACATTTTTTAAAAGATTGCATCGTTTTTATAACTGGAAAATTAGAGGAATCTATGTTGTTAAAAAGTACTTTCTTTATGTTTCCATAATTGCTTTCTGAACTTGAATTCGGTACGCATCTTTCATCGACTAAAAAAAAAGTAATTCTATTCCATTCTAATTCAAAAGTGCTTAATTTTTCATATACAGGTAATGGAGAGTTTCCTCCAGAAAGAGCTATCGTTATTGTTGATGAATTTTCAAGTAATTCTTCTATACTATTTTTTAATGCTAGTGCTGAATTATTTATAAACTCATCTGAACTAAAGGTTTTAAGATTAGATAGTTTATTCATTATTTTTAACAGACCTGATACACTCTAAAAGCCCTTGTCCCATATCTATATGAGGGTTAGCAATCAGTTTTTTACTTAAAGAAGGTTCAAAAGAATAGGGAGTAAATTTGTAATGGTTTTGGTGTTGAGATTGATTATATTCAATTTGAATTTTATCATTTAAAATTTCGTTTATCATTTCAAATAACTCTGACCTTTTTATACGTTCTGTACCGGTTAGTATAACATGAATATTATTAAATTTATTAGATTCAATTACATCTACAGATAATTTGGCAGCATCTCCTGCATGAATATATTCTCTAATTTCATTACCATCTCCATTATGGTTTATTTTATTTTCTAATACTGCCTTTTTTACAATAGTGTAGATATAATTATTATTATAATCTCTTTCTGAATATACAGATCCATATCTTAAAATTGTAAAGTTTAAATTGTATTTTTTATAATATTCTTCTATTATTTTTTCGGAAGCCAATTTACTTATCCCATAAAAAGATCCTTTATTACTCATAGCATACGCACTACTAGCATAAACGAATTTTTTAACATTACAGTTAATACAAGCATCTAAAATATGCATATTGCCAATAACATTAAGCTGCATTGTTTTTATAGGTTCTTTAACGGCGTCATCTAGGTTTGCAAAACCTGCTAAATTATAGACAACATCATAATGTTGATTATTAAAAACAGCTTCTATCTGATTTTTTTTTAAAATATCACAATATATATATTTAACAACGTTCTTAAATTCATCATTTTCTTTAATATCTGCAACAACCACATCATAGTTTCGAGACAAAAGTTCTTTTAAAAGATAATATCCTAAAAATCCAAAACCTCCAAAGACTAAAATTTTTTTCATTTTATAATTTTTTTCTTAAGTGAATTCATTTCATCTCTAGCCTTATCCCCTAAAAAGAAAAAGTCTAAACTAAATGCTAAAAACGAATATCCTTTATTTATTTTCTCAATAACTTTAGAATGGTCAGAATCTACAACATGAAACCCTAAAGGTTTATTTAGTTTTTTGGTAATAATATCTATTTTTTCTAAAGCATCTTTAACATCTTGTCTATCATACTCTCCTGGATACCCCATAGAAGCTGATAAATCATAAGGGCCTACAATAATGCCATCTATACCAGGCACTGAAAATATATCTTCTAAATGAGTTACAGCATCTATGTGTTCTATTTGAGCGATTACTACTGCATGATTTTCTACCCATTTTTTATAGGAATTAAATGCAGTACCATACTTTTGGGCTCTATTTAAACCAACCCCCCGTTTCCCTAATGGAGGATATTTTACATAGTTAACAGCTTGAATAGCTTCTTCTTTGTTTCTTATCATTGGAACTATAACACCATCTGCTCCTGCGTCTAAAACTCTTTTTATTGCAACTTCTTCATTCTTACTAACTCGAACTAATGCTTGCATTTCATTTGCTTGGATATGACCTATCAAATTCATAATGGTTTCAATACTTATTGGAGAATGTTCCATATCTATCGTTAACCACTCAAATCCTGCAGTTCCCAAAATTTCAATAACAGCTTGATGAGGTATTGTTAACCAAGAACCTAATGAAAGTTGATGTTTTTCAAGTTTTTCTTTAAGAGTGCTTTTATTATGTGAAAATTTTTTCATTTATATATCGCTATCTATAAACTTTGAATTATTTCTGTTTTAAATCAAAGATTATCTTAATAATTTATGGAGTGTCTCTGCAATAATAAAATCTTCAAGTTCATCAATATCTGTAGATTCAATTTTATCTATCTCATACATAAAAGGTCTAACTCCAATTCTACTATTGTTGTTTAAAAAACTCTTTTTTGTAAAGATATAAAAACAAGAGTTTTCCTCATAAATTGGTGTCAAATGTTGTGTAACAAGCATTTTTGGATCATGGTTCATAGGAGTTGCATCTTGATTGTAAAATCTTTTTTGAACTTTTGATACAGAAAAAACCGAACTGTTATTGTTATCTGTATCTAATATAGACATCATCTTTTCTATAGCACTATCAATAGTTTTTGTTTTTAATAATGGATTTGTACTATGTGTTTGAATATATATGTCTGACTTTACATTGTTTATATCCTGATGGATAACCTTATTCATAGAAACATAGTTTCCACAAACTTCTTTATCTCTATCAATTACAGTTACTCGTTCTTTATAATTTGAGAGAATGTCTGATTTTAAAAATTCGCTATCAGTATTTATAACAATCGTATCAATATACTTAGATTTTAAAAGCGTATTCATAATAATATGATACAAAGGCTTTCCATTAAACTCTTTTAAATTTTTATTAGGAACTCTTTCAGAAGTACCCTTCATTGGCAATAAAGCAACGATTCTTCTCATAATTGTTTTAACTACTTTTTATCTGAATACCAATCATACATTTTTTGAACTCCTCTTTCTAAAGCAACGGTGTGTTTCCAAACCAATTTATGTAATTTAGAAACATCCGTAACTTTGCGCATAGTACCATCTGGTTTTTCTGTATTAAAAAATACAACACTAAAATTTACAGCCAAAAATAAGTCCTAAAAATACATTATTTTATTGAGGTGACGCATCGGTTTCAGTAGATTTTTCAGCAGAAGAAATTAGTTCGTACGAAGCGATTGTTTTATTGGAAAAAAATAGAACCTAAAGAAAATCTACTCAAGTATTTCGGTATATGTCTTAGAAAAATACTGCATAGAATTTCTTTTTGGCTGATACCTCACATAAATATTTGCAAAATTACTTTCCTCATTGATTAACTTTGTAAATTTGCGGGATTAAATCACACCATTTAGATTCATAGAAATGAATGCCATAAAAAGAAATTATATTTTCGATTTTGATAGTACGTTGACACGGGTTGAAGCATTAGATGTTTTGGCAGAAATTACTTTGGCAACCAATCCGAAAAAAGATGAAATTATTCAAGAGATTATTGATATTACCAATTTAGGAATTGATGGCGAAATTTCATTTACAGAGTCATTAGAAAGAAGAATTAAATTACTGAATGCCAATAAGTCAAATTTATCAGCGTTGATTATTGCATTAAAAAAACAAGTATCAAAATCTATAGAAAGTAATAAGGAATTTTTCGAAAAATTTTCAGACGATATTTATGTAGTTTCTTGCGGATTTAAAGAATTTATAGACGATATTGTAAAAGAATACAACATTCCTTCTGAAAGAGTTTTTGCAAATGAATTTACATTTGATAAAGACGGAAACATTATTGGTTTTGATAGAAAAAATGTGTTGGCAACGCACAATGGGAAAATACAGTGTTTAAAAAATTTGAATTTAGAAGGCGAAATTCAAGTAATTGGCGATGGGTATAGCGATTATGTAACAAGAGAAGCTGGGGTTGCCGATAAATTTTTTGCCTATACAGAAAATGTTTCTAGACATAAAACTACTGAAAATGCAGACCATATTGCACCCAATTTAGATGAGTTTTTATTTGTAAATAAATTGCCAAGAAATATATCGTACCCAAAACATAGAATTAAAATTTTATTATTAGAAAATGTACATCCAGATGCGTTTAAAAAATTATCAAAAGACGGATTTACAGTAGAAACGATTGCTAAAAGTCTGTCTGAAAAAGAACTTATTGAAAAAATAAAAGAGGTACATGTTTTAGGAATTCGATCGAAAACACAGGTTACTGAAAAAGTAATAAAAGCAGCTAATAGATTGATGGTTGTAGGTGCTTTTTGTATCGGCACAAAACAGATTGATTTAGAGGTATGTAAAGAAAAAGGAGTGGTTGTTTTTAATGCGCCTTATAGCAACACACGTTCTGTTGTAGAACTAGCCATTGGCGAGATTATTATGTTGATGCGTAGCGTTTTTCAACGAAGTACAGAATTGCATAATGGACAATGGAACAAAACCGCAGAAGGTTCTAGAGAAGTACGTGGAAAAAAATTAGGAATTATTGGCTATGGTAATATTGGCAAGCAATTATCAGTATTAGCAGAAGCCTTAGGAATGCATGTTTTTTACTACGATATAGAAGATAAATTAGCTTTAGGTAATGCCACTAAAGTTGAAAAACTTTCAGATTTATTGGCAATTTCCGATGTGGTTACTTTACATATTGATGACAATGCTGCCAATAAAAATTTCTTTGGAAAAGAAGAAATTTCTCAAATGAAAGACGGCGCATATTTAGTAAATCTTTCTCGTGGATTTGTGGTAGATCTTAAAGTATTAGTTGAAGCTTTAAAAAGTGGAAAAATTGCAGGTGCAGCAGTAGATGTATATCCAGAAGAACCTAGAAAAAATGGTGATTTTTATACAGAATTAAAAGGTTTACCCAATGTAATTTTAACACCTCACGTAGGGGGAAGTACAGAAGAAGCACAAAAAGATATTGGGAGTTTTGTACCTAATAAAATGATGGCATATATTAATTCTGGAAATACCGTGGATGCTGTAAATTTCCCAAATATTCGTTTGCCAAAACATAAAAACGCACATCGTTTTTTGCATATACATAAAAATGTACCTGGCGTGATGGCAAAAATTAATAAAGTGTTGGCAAAATATGATATGAATATTATTGGGCAATATTTATCTACTGATGAAAAAGTGGGCTATGTAATTACAGATTTAGACAAAGAATACAACCAAAAAGTAATTAAAAAATTACGTGAAGTAGAAGAAACTATTAAATTTAGAGTTTTGTATTAGAAAAAAAGTTTACAAGAGGAAGCAATGAAGATTGTCCTTATATTAATTGTATTTAAAATCTTTAATTGTAAATTTGGTAAAAATTAAAAAACAAATAAAAATGGCAAATAATCAGATAGATTTAAAATTACCAAAAGGCGGAATCTTTTTTGTAATTATTTTAATATTAGGAATTATTTTAATATCAAAATCAGCAGTAACCATTGGTCCAGGTGAGGGAGGCGTTATTTTTGAAACTTTAGGCGATGGTATTAATACTGAAAAATGGTATGGAGAAGGCTTTCACATTGTTGCTCCTTGGAATAAAATGATTGTTAGAAAAGTGCGTCAGCAGTCCATTTCAGATGAAATGAATGTGCTTTCTGTGAATGGGTTAGAAGTGAAAGTAAATGGGACTATATGGTATGAACCACAAATTGAAAATTTAGGAAAATTAATTAAAACTAAAGGGGAAGATTACGAACGTGAATTATTAGACCCAGCTATTAATGCCGCTGCCAGAAGTGTGGTAGGACGTTATACGCCAGAACAATTGTATTCTAGCAAAAGAGATGTTATAGAACAAGAAATTTTAGATGAAGTACAATCTGTTTTAAAAGACCAATATTTAGTGGTGAAAAGAGTATTAGTAGAAGATGTAAAATTACCCACTACTATTAGAACCGCTATTGAAACCAAATTAAAGCAAGAACAGGAATCTTTAGAATATGAGTTTAGATTAGCCAAAGCAAAGAAAGAAGCAGAAAGACAAAAAATTGATGCGGAAGGTAAAGCTGTTGCAAACAAAATTTTAAGTGCATCTTTAACCGATAAAATTTTACAAGAAAAAGGGATAGAGGCAACGCTAGAATTATCTAAATCTACAAATAGTAAAGTGGTATTGATTGGTGCTGGTAAAAGCGGAATGCCAATTATATTAGGAAATCAGTAATGACAAGGGAGCATGCTCCCTTGTTATAAATCTTGAAAAATAGCGTGCATCATTCTCTTTTTGTCATTGATGCTTTCTTCCAACGCAATCATAGTTTCCGTTCTATTTACACCAGGAACATCATCAATTCTATAAATAATATCTTTTGCATCTTTAGTTCCTTTTGCTCTTACTTTACAAAAAATATTATATTTTCCAGCAGTTACATACGCTACAGTAACGTTAGGAATTAATCTTAAATTTTCAATAACATCTTGTGTCATAGAAGTTTTTTCTAAAAAAACACCCACATGAGCAATAAAAGAATAGCCCATTTTTTCATAATTTAAGGTAAGCGTAGAACCTTGAATAATACCTTCATCTTCCATTTTTTTTACACGAACATGAATGGTTCCTGCTGAAACCAGTAACTTTTTTGCAATATCAGTAAATGGTGTTCTTGCGTTTTCTATTAAGATGTCTAAAATTTGATGATCTATTTCATCAAGAATAAATTTCTTCATTTTATATATTATTCAATTAACTTGGCAAATCTATAAATAAAATTTAAACAGACCACTAAAATAATGAATATTATTTAAGTAGTAAATTATTTTACGAAAAGGATTTCATTATGTCCAATTTTAGAATCTAAATTTGTTTCATCTACTTTTTCCAATTTTGAGACTAATTTTCCATTGATGATTGTATCTTTAAATAGGTATCCAACATTTTCTTTTGAATTGGGATATCTATGAATGACATCAAAAAAGAGTTTTTGATTGTTGGGAATATTAAAATACGCATCATAAGTACTAAAATCATTGGTAATTGCTATGTGATATATTCCTTGAAGAACAGAAAAGAAAGTATATTTTCTTGATTCTTCCCTATCATAATCATTTGGATAATGTCCAGATTCGATTAAAATAGTATTAAATCCTAATTTTTGAAAATTATCTCCCGTTGCAGTTGGGTAAAATTCATCTGTATATCTACTCACAGCATTAGGAATTACCTTTTGTAAAACGGTATTCATAGCAACAATTACATTCATGGTCTGTTTTCTGCCTTTAGTAATCGCTCTAGTTACTTCTTCCGAAGGTGCTAAAAAAGATATGGTTGCTAGACTTTTTGTGCCTTCTACTCCAAAAATTGTTCTTTGGTCGTGTAGATTAAAACAAAAATTGGGGTTAAATTTTTCTAAAATACTCCTTAACAACTTGCTTTCTTTTGCTTTTCTATTCACTGCATCTCTGTTTAAATCAATTCCGTTTGCATTAACTCTAGTGTATGCCAAAGCACCATCTGGGTTTAGCATAGGAATTATTAAGAGCGTACATTCTTCTAAAATCTTTTTAAAATAGCTTTCTGAAGAGTTTGAAAAGCAATTAAATAAGTCAAATAATGCTTTGGTACCTGTACTTTCATTTCCGTGCATTTGAGACCAAAGCAAAATTCTTTTTTCTCCAGTTCCAATTTGTAAACTCATAATAGGTTTATTCTCTTCTGAAGTTCCTATTTGAGAAATTTTAAAAGCATGGGAATGTTTTTCGAATATCTTTTCGATGTCTTTAAATGAAATCCATTTTCCAAAAAGACTTATTTCTTTTTGCTCAATATAAATTTTGTTTAAAAAAGGGATGGGTATTGATTTCATTTTTACTTGCTACTAGAAGCTTCAAAAATACAGTATTCATATAGGGTATCATAATATAAAGTTACAAATGTAAATTCAGATGATTTCACATTTGTAAACCATAGTTTGCATTACAATAATTTACTTTTGTAACAAATTAAATTTATAGTACTTAAGTTTTTAATCGTATACAATTACTAATTATTTCAATATAACATTTTAATTTTATAATATTATAAAACAAACACTTATGATTAATTATTTAAAGTAATACTTTAATATAAATAACATCAAAATATGTCATTGAACTTTACTTATTTTGATATTAGATTCTATTTGTTTACTTTTGTAATATTAAATAACGTTACAATGATAAACATATCAGAATTTACATTTCGACTTAAAAAAGTAATGGAACATCACCAATTATCGGCTACTTTATTTGCGGATAAAATTGGTGTACAGCGTTCTAGTATTTCGCATATTCTATCTGGACGTAATAAACCTAGTTTGGATTTTGTTCTAAAAGTTACCTCCCAATTTACTGATGTAGATATTCATTGGTTATTAAAAGGCGAAGGTGTTTTTCCTAAAGTCGAAAAAAGTAGCTCCTCCTCTACTCCACTATCTTTGTTTGATAATTCTTCAAATAATAAAGAAAAAAAAATACAACGTATTGTTGCTTTTTATTCTGACGGAACTTTTGATGTGTATAATAAGTAAAGGTTCTACTACAAGTTAGTGAAATTCAAATAAAAGCTCTTTTTCAATCTCATTTCTGAAAACTCTTATTTAACAACAAAGCCTAATTTTTTACCTTTTTCAATCATAAAATGATAAGAAGCCTCATATTCATTTGGAATTTTCCCATCTAAAATAGCTTCTTTTATGGCTTCTTTTATCATTCCAATTTCTTTACAAGGTTGTAGATGAAACGTTTTCATAATTTCTTCGCCAGAAATGGGTGGTTGAAAATTACGAATTCTATCACGCTCTTCCACTTCTTTAATTTTGGTTCTTACCAGTTGAAAATTTTTGTGATAGCGTTTAAATTTCTTTGGATTTTTAGTGGTAATATCTGCTTCACAAAGTGTCATTAAAGAATCGATTTCTTCGCCTGCGTCAAACACCAAACGTCGTATTGCAGCATCGGTAACTTGGGTTGCTAAAACAATTGGACGTGAACTCAATAAGACCATTTTCTGAACAAATTTCATTTTGTTATTCAACGGCATTTTCAATCGTTTAAACAATTTATAAACCATTTTAGAGCCTACGAATTCATGCCCGTGAAACGTCCAACCCACTTTTTTATTAAATTTTTTTGTAGGTGCTTTACCTATATCGTGCAATAATGCTGCCCAACGCAACCAAAGGTCTTTTGTGTTTTTAGAAATATTATCTACAACTTCTAAGGTGTGATAAAAATTATCTTTATGTCGTTGTCCTTCAATTTCTTCTACGCCTTTAAGTGCTGTTAATTCTGGAAGAATTTGTTGTAATAAACCTGTTTTCTCTAATAATAAAAATCCGACAGATGGTTTTTTTGACAGGATTATTTTATGCAATTCATCAATAATTCTTTCTTTAGTGATGATTTTCAGTCGCTCATTATTGTTAGTAATTGCTTCTAAAGATGTTGACTCAATCTTAAAATTTAATTGTGACGCAAAACGTATGGCACGCATCATTCTCAATGGATCATCAGAATAGGTACTATTTGGATCTAAAGGTGTTTTAATTATGTTATTCTCTAAATCTTTAATCCCATGAAATGGATCTAATAATTCTCCAAAATTTTCTTCATTCAGACTGAATCCCAAAGTGTTGATGGTAAAATCTCGTCTATGCTGATCATCTTGTAAAGTTCCTGTGGAAATTGTTGGGTTTCTGCTTTTTTCTGAATAGGATTCTTTTCGTGCGCCAACAAACTCAATTTCCATATCCTTATAGCGTAACATTGCTGTTCCGTAGGTTTTAAAAATTTGAACTTTTGGATTGTTGGGCAATAGACGAGCCACTTTTTCTGCCAACTCAATGCCACTACCCACGGTAACAATATCTATGTCTTTAGCAGTTTCTCGTTCTAAAAAAAAGTCACGTACAAAACCTCCAATTACATAACTTTGTATCTGTAATTGTTTTGATGCTTTTGAGATTAGATTAAAAATTTCTGATGAAATTGCTTCTTTGAAGATTGCCACGAATTCACGAATATTTTATAAAGCGGTATTAGTAAAAATTTGTTACTCCTCCCCTGTTAAAGAGTCGTTACTTTTATAACACCATTAGCACCTCTAGATCCATACATTGCTGTTTCTGGACCTTTTAAAACAACAACAGATTTGATTGTAGTCGGAACTATATCACCAAATACTAATTGATCTACTTGGTTATTATTTAAAATAAACATCGGAGTAGTACTACCATTAACGCTATTGTATCCTCTAATATTGATAACATTATCTGAAGTTATATTCACACCAGGTACTTGACCTCTTAAATAATCATATATATTTCTGAATTGTTTGGTGTCTATAGATTTTACTTTTGGTGTGCTAACCACGTAAGAATCATTACCAGTTTTTATAGTAATCACTAATTTTTTTTCTCCTACATATTTCACTTTTTGAATGCCAATTGTTGGGAAAAATGCACTAATTTCTTTTGGAGCTGTGTCCATTTTAATTTTAAAAACACCTTGCTCATTGGTCCTTCTAGGATGCTTTAGATCATCAAAAAGAATAATAGCACCAGGTACAGGTTTATTTTTACTGTCTTTTACTAAAATTGAAATCTTTATTTTTTGCTTTTTTTGAGAGTAACTGTTTACACAAAAACCTATTAATAAAAACAGTGCTATAAATTTAAAATTTTTCATAATTATTTTAATTTAATGTTTATATTATCATCTAAATATATAAGAATAATATCAATTAAATATCTTATTTATAATAATTTACATTTTTTTAACTTTTTGAAACTGAAAATTTAGACATATAATATTGGGTCGCATTTAATAAAAAAGTAAGATTCCTGCTCTATTGAACCAAGTTCAGCAAAACAGGAATCGTATAAAAAAACGAAACATATCAAATAATAATACGTTATGATTTTTTTAGTGACCATGGCAGGATTCAAACCTGCAACCTCTTGAGCCGTAATCAAGTGCGCTATTCAGTTGCGCCACATGGCCTTTTTTTAAGGATGCAAATATAATGGCTATTTTTTAGATTGGAAAAGCATTTTTATCTTTAATTTATCTCCGCTTTAAAATCATCCACAATTACTTTTGCTTTTTCTACATCTGAACTTAATACAAAGAGTTCATCTATATAATTTGTTATTTCGTATGCTGGAATTTTATCCGATTTAATTCTTGAATGGATTTTTGCTTCATTCATAAGAGTCTGTACTCTTTTTACTAAAATTGTTGAGGCTGTATATACCTTTATATATTCTTGTTTCATAGTTGTAAAATAGTTTAATCCAGTGAATTCATGGTAACATAAGCTTTCCAACCAATCATTGCTAATTGAAATTTTGATGCTTTTGCAATATCCAATCTTTTTTTTGTTAAAGAAGGTAAAAGGGCTTTGTTGAGTTTAGCTAAAATTTTAAATCCTTGTTTTTTCATTATTGATTAGTTGACGTGTAAATTTAATGAAAAAATAAACAACCCACTCAAAAAGAATGAGTTGTTTTTCCAACAGTCAATCTGTTTTTCTTCCTTTTCATTATGGAGTAATTTTATCATTCTAAAAATAATTAGAATACTATTTCAAACAAAATTTCTGATACGGTTTTGATACATTTTAGTACGATAATAATCATAATTGTTAGTGTTTTTAAGTTAGTAAATTTGTTTAATTTCGAAATTGTTTTCTCAATATATAACAGATGAAATCTTGTTACCAAATTTTTTGATATGATTTAATAAATTTGAGTTGATATATGAAGTTAAAAAAGTAATTTTAGTTTTAAAATTAAATACGTATATCTATAAATTAGTTATAATATATAACCATAAAATAATTTTTTAATTTAAAAGTATAATCAAATACTGTGAGATTTTTAAGTGTTTTAAAAAAGTAAAGCAAAAACCATTTTTAAAATGCTATTTTTTGACGTTTCAATTTTTATCAATTAAAAAAACATCATAAAAATCATCCTTTAAAAGATGTTATTTTTATACCTGTTTTAAGGGTTCATAACATTTACAAAAATCATATCTTCGCAATAAAATAGGAATCATGAGTATAGTCTATATAATTACAGGCTTGTTGTTATTGGTTTTAGGGGGAAATTGGTTATTGAAAGCAGCGGTTGCTTTATCATTAAAACTAGACATTCCAAAAATTGTGATCGGTATGACGGTGGTGTCTTTTGCAACATCGGCACCAGAACTCATTGTAAGTATAAATGCTGCTTTGATTGGAAAATCGGATTTGGCTTTGGGGAACGTAATAGGCTCAAATATTGCCAATTTAGGCTTGGTTTTGGGCGTAACTTTACTCTTTGGGAAAATGGACGTTCAAAAAAGTTTCTATAAAACCGATTGGCCAGTCATGATGATAGCTTCTGGAATGTTGTTCCTTTTTTTAACTGGAGATCGTGTTATTCTTGCCTATGAAGGTATTATATTATTTTCTTTTCTAATTGTTTTTTTAATCTATTTATTACGTTTTCAAAAAGTAGCTGTAGCCGATGAACTTCCAGAAGATGATGAGCCTTTGGCATTGTATAAAATAGTTTTATTTTTAGCTTTAGGAGGCGTGGGGCTTTGGGGAGGTTCAGAATTGCTCATTAAAGGAGCTGTTTCTTTGGCACAAGAATTTGGTGTTAGCGAGCGAATCATTGCGGTAACCATTGTGTCTATTGGCACAAGTGTCCCCGAATTGGCGGCATCTATTATTGCTGTTATAAAGAAAGAAAAAGCGATTTCTTTAGGAAATTTAATTGGATCTAATGTATTTAATATTTTGGCAGTTTTAGGAATTACTTCTATGATAATACCTGTATATGTATCTGATAAAGGATTGCTAACCAATGATATTTTCTGGATGTTAGGGATTTCTTTTATCGTATTACCACTTGTATTTTTTCCTAGAGGAATGCGCTTAAATTGGAAAGATGGTCTTGTGCTGTTAGTAAGTTATATTGTATTTGTATATATGACTCTTTAGCTAAGTACATGACAAAAAATAAGAATCATTGATTGAAAACCTTGTAAGTTTTTCGTTATCAAGACCTTTCAGGTTTCAAAAACCTGAAAGGTCTCACAACATTTGTTTTGAAAAAACTAATTTTAGAGAAACTATGTACTAATATTATTTTTTGTCATATAGTTAGACTCTTTAGTCTAAAAAAATCTTTTCTTAAGACTGATAAACACCTATTAAATTTTCAGCCTCCTGTTTTGAACTCCAATTTTTAACAACTTCTTCTCTTGCTTCTTTGCCTAAAAGTGGAATTTGTCCATCGAGTTTTTGTGATAAAAGTGTTTCTAATGCCGTAATATTTCCAACTTCAAATAGATAGCTATTTTTTGTATCTGAAATTAAACGAGAGTGAACACCCACGTTTTTTGTGGCTATTACGGAACATTCGCATGCCATAGCTTCTGCTGTAACTAAAGAAAATCCTTCGGAAAAACTAGGAACAACTACAATTTTTGCAGCTTGATAATAGGAAAGAATGTCTAAAGTTTCATCAATAAAATAAACTTGTTGTTCTATAGCTTGTTTTTTTGCAATGGCTTTTAGTTCTTCTAAAAAAGCTGGTTTTACTTTACCAACAATGACTAACGCCCAATTTTTATGCGCTTCTAAAACTTTTGCAGCTTCTAATAAAACAACTTGCCCTTTTGCTTTTCTAACTCTTCCTGCACAAAGTATTGTGTTTTGTTGTTCAACATTTTTTAGTTGTTGGTTTGAATTGGGAATAAAAAAATCAACATCAACTCCATGGCTAACCACAGTGTTTTTTATCTCTAAATTATCTGACATACTTTTGGTAAGCGTAATAACACTATCAGATTTTTTTAGTAAATAATATGTGATTTTAGAAGGTGTTGTTGCTGCATGTCGAGTAGAAATCAATTTGAATTTTGCCCCAAAAAAACGAAATAATAACATCCGTATCATTTCATTATTTCTATGACAATGCACAATAATTTTTCTCTCTGAAAAGAAAAAAGAAATTAATTTTTGAAAAGAAATTTTCTTTCCTTTTACTCCATAACCGTAGATATAGGTTTCATAGTTTTTATTAAAAAAAGGCAAAACGTTTTCAATACTTCGAGTAACACCAGTTCTTCTTTTATGAAAATGTGTGTGGATTAGAATGGGTTTCAAGTTTCAAGTTTCTGTCTGTCAATGCCTAAAATAGATTGACCGTTTTTAATGTTCTAGTTATAAGCTATCTATCCAATCTTTAATAAGTTGTACACCTTCTTGGTGAATGAGTTCTCTACCTATTTCTGGCATTCTAGCATTAATTTCACTGGTATTCATCCTGTACGTCAAAATGGATTCATTGGCATTTCCAGGTTCAATCACATAGGTAAAACCACCCGAACCGTTTCCTGCTGCAACAGGCGTTTTATAGATTCCTAAACTTAATTCATCTTCATTATAGTAATCTAAGAAAAAACCCGAGTTAGAAGCCGAACCACCACTTCTATGGCAGGAAGCACAATTTACATCTAAATATGCTCTGGCTCTATCATTTAGACTATTGTTTGTATTATCAAAACTAGCCCATTTAGGAATTTCCGTCGTGGTTGGACTTGTTAATAATCCTTGTGAAACCCAGTAGTCTATTTGATTTTGAGTACCAGAACTATAAGTATAATCTTTATTCAAATTTTGTATTCTAGGCCCTATCAAATCGGTTTTACCATCTAAAGCATGACAATTAGCGCATTGATTTTGATTTGGTATTAAATAATGAAACGATTCATTAGATCCATTAACATTTACAGTTAGGTTCATTGTAGTGCCTAAAACAGAACGTTCTGCTTCGGTTTGATTTTCATTCCAAATATAGGTTTCTGGTTGCCAACGGTCAGATTTTTTTATTAATAAACGTGTCTCAATCATCTTGTCTATACCGTTTTCGGTATAATAAAAGTTTTTTATCAATATAGATTTTTCAGGAAAATCTAAAACATTTTCTGTGTCATAGTTTATGGGGATTCCTTCAGGCACATACACAAATCTTTTCTTTAAAGCATAATCGCTAAAAAGAGGCATATTCAAATCATAAGGGATTACTCCAGTATTTGGGTCTAAATCTTTTAATATTCCTTTAAAAAAATTATATTCGGACAGGGTGTTAAAAGCTGTTCCTGTAGGAATAGTAACATTGTTTTCTGTAGGTTCGTACTCATCGGAATTACATCCCATAAATATAAAAGTGGATATAACTATAAGGAATGTTTTTATTTTCTTATACATATTTTTTGTATTAAATTGATAAGCACAAATTTTTAGATTGAAAAAAATGTGCTTACCAAAAAGTTTTTTTAAAATTCATTAAAAGTTACTGCGGGAAGTGGTTCGGGAGAGCAATTATGAGGCGTGATGTCTGTACTTACCATCGAAAAAGTAGTATCGCTAGCGTTTAAATTGATAAAAGTTGTACTAGCATCTTCTTGAATACAAATATCTGTAGGGCTAATTATTAAACCATCAATTAAAATATGAGGTTGTGCCAACATATACGCATTGATAACACCAACCAAAGGTTGAATAAAAGTAGGTTGCATAGGATTAAGAGCATCCGTCATGGTAAGTGTATTGTCATGAATGTGTACACCAGAAGGAAAAGGATTAAATGTTGGATCAGTTAGATTTTGATTTACTAAAAGATAATTTGAAACCAACACTCCAGCAAAGTTATTATTTGTGAATTTATTATTAAAAACTTCTACATTCTTTGTACTCAATATCATACTGCCCGTTCCAGCAGGTACATTTCCTACAATATTACCTTGTGGCGCAAAATTGGTTCTATTATTATTATGAGAATTATTGTTAAACACTCGTGTATTATTACCGTTTTGAGATAAACCAGGTAAATCAAAAACTAGAATACCTCCAGTATTATCAAAAGCTTCATTATCAAAAACATCTGCATCTATAGTATTTTCTATTTCAATTCCTGCTACATTACCTTCTGCAACACTATTTTTTACAATTACCTTGTTAGATTGCCCCACATAAATACCTGCATCAGAGGCTCCGTAGGCATAACAATTGTCTATATAAACTTCACTACAAAGTACGGGATACAAGCCATAGGCTCCGTTATTTTCATCGGGTTCACCAGACCAAACTGTACCCACATTTACAAAACTAACGCGCTGACAATCTCTTGTTTTTAGGGCATCACCCGTTGCGTCTCGTACGGTTAGGTTTTCAAAACGAATACTGCTAGAATTAGTAACCAAAACACCTTCGCCACCCGAAGTTTGACCACTAAAGTCTAAAAATGTTTTATCTCTACCAGCTCCTCTAATGATGATGGTATTCTTATTATCCATTGACAAGGTATTGGTAAATGAAAATACACCTTCTTCAAATTGTATTATTTTTTCTGATTCTACCTCAATAAAAGTTAATTGAGCTTCTGCCGCTGCGGAATCGCTAGGAGAAATTGTAATGATATTTGTTGGTTCGGGGTCATCGTCATTGCTACATGAAATGAAGCATAAAAAAGCAAAGAAAAGACCAATAATTTTGAACGGTTTTATAAAATAAGTATTCATAAAGTTAAAGTTGATTAAGTTAATAAAAATTGAGGAGTGAAATTACTAAAATAATATGAACATTTAAAATTACACTCCCGATATTTTTTTTGTGTTTTGGGGAGTGTAATTTAAACTCTGTCTGTATTATCTTTCATTTTAAACTAATTTTTATACCTATGATGTTGATTTGAGGCTTGTTGAACTGGAAATAACTTTTAGGACGCAGTCCGTTAAAAAAGTTATTCCATTTCAACAATGCCCCATCATATTTTTAGTTGATTTAGAATTAATATCCAATTCAATTCTATCACCAAATTTAATATATAATTGTTGAATGGTCAAACTCCAATTTTGAAGCGGTGTTGTCCATTTTTTTTCGATGTTTTTTGTGGCAAGATATACCAGTTTTAAAAGTGCCATATCATTGGTAAAAGCACCTTTTGTTTTGGTTACTTTTCTTACTTGTCGATGAAATCCTTCTACGGCATTGGTGGTATAGATAATTCTTCTGATGGGTTGAGCATACTCAAAATAAGCTGATAATTCTTCCCAATTACGCTCCCAACTTTCAATGACTACGGGGTATTTTTCGCTCCATTTTTCTGATAATTTTAGTAATTCATCTTCAGCAACCAATTTATTTGTCGCCTTATAGAACAATTTTAAATCTCTAATAAACTCTTTTTGATCTTTAGAGGCTACATATTTTAGCGAGTTCCTAATCTGATGTACTATACATTTTTGTATTTGTGTTTTGGGAAAAATGCTTAAAATAGCTTCGCTAAAGCCTTTTAAATTATCCGTACAAGCAATTAAAATATCATTTAATCCTCTGTTATTTAAATCTGTAATTAGGGTTTGCTGAAAAACCACAAGTTTAAGATTTTAATAATATAGCATTTTTCAAAAACAGGTTTGTATAATTTCTGATTTGGTTTTGTTGAGGACGCAAAGTGCTATAAAAAGCTTTTATTGAGTTATTAAGTATCTGTTAACAAATAAATGCTACATTTTAGGGATTATTTTATAATTCCAATTACCTTTAAAATTACTATTTACTATGTTTATCTCTTTGAATTCTTTATCTGTTATTTTAATTCCTTTTTCATATTGATTTTCATCTGCTTTCGCTTTTATTACCAATCCTTTTGATGTTTTAGTATTGGCTATTAAATTAACAATAACTTCCAAACTTACTAATGGTCTTGCTCTCCAGTTTTTTGTGATATGGGAAAACATTCTATGTTCAATTTTATTCCATTTACTTGTCCCTGGCGGAAAATGACAGACGTGTATTTCTATTTTTAATTCGTTTGATAATTTTTGTAATTCCCTCTTCCACAACCTGCTTC
>JBMYWO010000012.1:5905-29358 GCA_049607505.1 Polaribacter sp. | reverse complement strand
ACTGATTGACGAATTGGCAAGAGGTCGTAAAATGGAGAAAATTTTGCGTGAAGAAAAAAAGTAGAAACTGTTGCTCACGCCGTGTATAATTTATTGCTGAAAATGTAGTTGGCAAAACAAGCTATCCCGATTGTTTGCATATTGCTTTAGCGACAATCAATCAAGCCGATTTACTCGTAAGTTGGTCCCGATAACTATCGGGATTAAGCATATCGTAAATTTTGAACGGATACGTGGCTATAATTCCATCAATATAAAAAATGGATACAAACAATTGGAAATCCGTTCACCAAGAGATTTAATGGATTATGGGAACTAAAACAATAAAAAAATTTGATGCTGTAAAAATGGCTCGTGAAATCAAGGACAAATTGGATGCAAAATTATCCAAAATGACCAAAGTAGAAATTGTTGCATATTTTAAAGAGCAACGAATGAAACCAAATCGCGTAAAGCCTAGTGCTTAAGAGTATAATTAGGCATAGTACCTTACGGAATACTACGATAGTTATACGTAACATTATACCAAGTATTGACCTAGAATTATGACAAAAAGAAAATCACCAAAACAGGTTTTAATTATTGGAGCATCTTTATTGATAGTTTCAATATTTTTTTTGATGGTACTTGTATTAATCGCAGTGTTAATGGATAAACAAGTACCCTTAGAAAGTCGTTTCCTTGTAATTTCAATACTAGCCTTTACCGCTGGTGCTGGTGCTGGATTTTTGGGTGGAGGTGCTAACGCCAGAGGTAATTTGGACGTACCCATTCTTAACACACCTATTAAAGTTGGACTTACAGGTGGTATTGCTGTAATGGTAATCATTTTTATATTAGGCAGTTACTTATATCCGAGTAAAATAGATGACAAACAGATTAATGAAAGACTCATTGAGATTGAGAAAAAAATGAATAATGAAAAAGGTGTTAAAGTAATAACATCTGACAGCATTAAAGTAGCGAATAACGATGGATCGCCAATTGAAAGTAGTAATTACACGAAGTATTGGGAAAAAGGAAAAGTGCTAAAAATTAACTTTTTAGACGGAAATACTGAACTTATAGAATTTGTAAAACAAGTAGCAAAAGAGTGGGTTAACGTCAGTGATGTTGATTTAAATTATGAATTTGTTAGCGATGCTTTGGCATCAGACATACGGGTGTCTTTTGTTGGTAATGCTAGTTGGTCATTTATTGGTACACAAGCTTTAGAAATTCCAAAAGATGAACCAACAATAAATCTAGGGTCAATTAAGTATATGGAAGATCTTAAAGATAAAAGATTTGCAGTTCTTCACGAATTTGGTCATGTACTTGGTTTAATTCATGAACATCAATCACCAGGAATTCATGACGAATGGAATTGGGATGAAATATTTAAAACGTATCAGACTAATTTTGATTGGACTGAAGAAACAACTAAAGAAACAATTAATAGAAATTTAGAAACGATGAATACAGACGATACATTTTATAAAAATAAAATATTTGACCCAGCCTCTGTTATGTTATATAATTTCCCAAGTAACTTTTTTAAAAAACCAATACAATTAATAAAGACTGACGAATTAAGCGAAGGAGATTTAGAATTAGTAAAAAATATATATTAAATACTTGGCCCAATAAAGATGTGTATAAGTAATAACAGTTTACATACTTTATCAAAAGTAAATACATAAAATAAAAGTTAGCTACTTTTCATACACAAAACCCTCTCATGAAGAAATTTTTAAAAATACTTGCTTCAATTATCATTTTATTAGTTGTTATTATTGGTGTTTATTATGTTGTAAATAATGAACGCTTACCTAAAGGAAAACAAGGTAAAGAAGCAGATGCTTTGGCACAAAAAATGTTGACTGCCTTAAACAATGAAGCCTATAAAAATACAGAAATATTAGAATGGAGTTTTAGAGGGAATCATTTTTATAAATGGAATAAACAAGAAGATATTGTTGATGTTTCTTGGGATAATAATAAAGTTGCATTACATACCAATCAACCAAAAAAATCTAACGTTTTTGTTGACCATAAAGAAGTTGACCACCCAAAACTTATAAAACAAGCAACCGCTTTTTTTAATAACGATTCCTTTTGGTTAGTAGCCCCCTATAAAATTTTTGATGCTGGTACAGAAAGAAGCATTGTAAAACACAATGATAAAGATGCGCTATTAGTTACTTATACTTCAGGAGGTACAACTCCTGGCGATTCTTATTTATGGATTTTAGATGATGCTGGTTTTCCAACTTCGTATAAAATGTGGACAAAAATTATTCCTATTGGAGGTGTAGAAGTTTCTTGGAACGATTGGAAATTAACAACAACAGGCATTCAGCTTCCAACAAAACATACCATTGCTTTATTTGGCGGAATGGAATTGAATATGGGAAATGTAAAAACACAAAACAGTAAAGCTGATATTCTTGCTCAAAGAATTTTAAAGGCAATCAATCATAAAGCCTATAAAAATACCAAGCATCTAATATGGAGTTTTGGCGGAAGAAGGCATTATAAATGGAATAAAGAGCAACACATTGTTGATGTTTCTTGGGATACTATTCGAGTAAATTTACACCCCAATTCTATAGAAAAAAGTACTGTTTTTTTCAATGAAAAATTGCAAGAAAATGCCGATGAAAAGATTGTAAAAAGAGCCAATGATTTTTTTAATAATGATAGTTTCTGGTTAGTTGCACCACACAAATTGTTCGAGGATGGGATTATAAGAAGCCTCCAAAAAGTGGATGGTAAAGATGCCTTGTTAGTAAAATATACTATTGGCGGTACAACTCCTGGTGATTCTTATCTTTGGGTTTTAGATGAAAACAACATCCCAAAAAGTTATAAAATGTATCTAAAAAATGGAAGAATGAACGGAACTCCAGCAACGTGGGAAGATTGGATAACCACAGAAAGTGGCACCTTATTACCTACAAATCATTCATTTAATAATGGAGGAAAATTAAGTATGGGAAAAGTAAAAGGATATAACTAATGACTGCAAAAACAATTTCAAACGGAATTTTAAGAGCTTTAGCTATTATCATAGGAATAGCCCTTCTACTTTATTTCTTATATCTAATTCAATCTGTAATTATTTACATTATCATTGCAGGAGTTTTATCATTGATAGCTCGCCCAATAATTATTTTTTTAAGGAGAAAATTAAAATTTCCAAACACACTTTCCGTAGTTACAACCATGTTTTTGATGTTAGGATTTCTAGCAACTTTAATTGGTATGTTTATTCCTTTAATATCAGAACAAGGAAGAAGTTTATCGCTTTTAGAAGTAGATAGTTTACAAGCTAATATTCAGAATATATTCAATGAAATAACCACGTATTTTTCTTCAAAAGGAATAGATGTTTTGGGTGAATTAAAAAATGTAAATATCGTTTCACAATTTAAAGAAATTCCCAATTTGTTAAATTCAGTTGTTGGCACTGTAGGCTCTTTAAGTGTTGGTTTATTTTCAGTTTTATTTATTTCATTTTTCTTTATGAAAGATAGTAGATTGCTTAAAAATGGAGTGATGACATTAATTCCAAATAAATCTGAAGGTAGGTTTTCTAAATCTTTAGAAACGATTAATAATTTATTGTCAAGATATTTTATTGGATTGATATTTCAAATTACCATTTTATTCGTTTTATACACTATTATTTTATTTGTTTTTGATATTGATAATGCCATTGTTATTGCATTTTTATGTGCCTTGCTAAATCTAATTCCGTATGTAGGCCCTATGATTGGTGCCGTAATTATGTTTGTTTTATCAATGACAAGCAATATTGGTCAAGATTTTCAAACGGAAATTTTACCAACTTCTTTATGGATTTTAGGTTGCTATTTTATTGCACAGTTGGTTGATAATTTTGCAAGTCAGCCACTTATTTTTTCAAAAACAACAAAATCACATCCATTAGAAATTTTCTTAATCATTATTATAGGCGGATTACTTTTTGGAATTGTAGGTATGATTACTGCCGTTCCTTTATATACCGCTCTAAAAGTGATTTTAAAAGAGTTTTTATCAGAAAACAAAATTGTAAAATCCTTAACTAAAGACCTTTAGTTTTAATGAATAACTTTGTAAGAAACTAAAAAATAAGAATTATCCTAGCCTAAATACCATACTCAAAAATTCGGTAGATTCAACTAGCAAATGCAATTTTTTGTTTTACAAATTTATAAAATAG
Source organism: Polaribacter sp. (assembly GCA_049607505.1). Lineage (GTDB taxonomy): Bacteria > Bacteroidota > Bacteroidia > Flavobacteriales > Flavobacteriaceae > Polaribacter. The sequence continues at coordinate 25,151 of JBMYWO010000012.1, read as the reverse complement.
ATTTTTAGGATTCCTTAAGTTCCTAAAATCAAAGACGTTTGTTTTTAAATCATTTTATAAACAATGAAGTTTCATTCAAACGATTAAACCATTAGAATGTAGATACAATATGCAATGCTACATCATTCCAAGTTTTAGAAATACCATCTGTTCCTTTATGTAAATCTTTACAGGCTTCATTTAATGATTTTAATGCAGCTGAAGCGTTCCATTTTTGAATATCTATTGTTGCATTCATAGAAAATTTATTTTCTACAATGGTATAATTAAAGGGAACTTTATTGGTAACTCCATTCATTTTTATAGTTGTATATCCAACAGAGTCATTTTCTACCACCAATTTACCAGACAATAAATTTGTTTGATCCATAACGGCAAAAAAGAATTTTTTAACCTTAAAATCTCTGCTCGTATCTTTCGTAAAAAGACTACTAACAGGCACAGCAAATTCGGTGTTGTTGATCGCTTCTTTAATAGAGTTTCCCTCTCCGCCAGAAATAATGTTTACTTTCTTAAATTGACCTTTTACAGGAATTTTTTCCGTTGTTTTATAAGCAGTAAAGTTGATGTTGTTTTTTGATTTTTTTAATGAAAATGCTGCTTTTTTTATAGTTTCAACTTTTTTTTCTTCTTTTTTTGTTTCAGATTTACATCCTAAAAAATGAAATGAAAGGGTGAATAAAAACGATAAAATAAATACTTTTTTCATGATCGTATTTTTTAGAGATTAATAATGGTATTGGTTAATTGTATATATTCTTTTTTTGCCTCTTCGGCAGACATTCCATTTAGTTGCATCCACGCATTAAACTTAAAAGCGTTTCTAATGTTTAAATCATTGCCAAAAGAAAAATTATTCCCAAAATTAGCTTGCTTATAATACGCATACAATTTTAGCATTATGTCTGGTGCTATTACTTTTTTCAGATTAGAAATTTTATTGATTGCTTCTTTAAACGCACTATCTAAATCACTTTCAACTGAATCACTTTTCTGCAATGACTTGAATTCCCCCTTTAACTGTGTCACCTATATTTACATTTATTTTTGTTCCAATTGGCAAATATACATCTACTCTAGAACCAAATTTTATAAAACCCATATCTGCGCCTTGTACCGCTTTGTCTCCTTCTTTTGCATAATTAACAATTCGTTTTGCCAAAGCACCCGCTATTTGCCTGTACAAAATTTCGCCAAACGTTTCATTGCTTATTACCACTGTATATCTTTCATTTAAGGTAGAAGATTTTGGATGCCATGCAACCAAATATTTACCAGGATGGTATTTACTATATGTAATAACGCCACCCATTGCATATCGTGTAACATGTACATTTATGGGCGACATAAAAATAGAAACTTGTAATCTTTTATCTTTAAAATATTCTGGTTCTTCCACCTCTTCTATCACCACTACTTTACCATCTACAGGTGCAATAATATGATTTTCATTAAGAACAGTTACTCTTTTAGGGTTTCTAAAAAACTGTAGAATGATCATTAAAAAAACGAGAATAAAAATTTGAACCGTCTTTAAAAGCCAGTTAGTTTCTATAAATTTTTCAGCCAATAAAATTCCTGCAATAGACAGAATAAAAGCGATTGCAATAATTGTGTATCCTTCTTTGTGAAAGCGAATCATCTCAATTAAATAATAAAATTAATATACAAATATACAAAGGGTGCAACAAACAACAAACTATCTAGTCTGTCTAAAATCCCACCATGACCAGGCATGATGTTTCCACTATCTTTTATGGTAGCCTGTCTTTTAAATTTCGATTCTACTAAATCTCCAATCGTTCCCAAAACGGAAACCATTGAAGCTATAATCATCCAATTTAACGGTGTAAAAATAGTTGCATAGTTAGAAATGACATATCCTGCAATTAGCGAAAAAATAAATCCACCTACAAATCCTTCTATCGTTTTCTTTGGTGATACACTTTCAAATAGTTTTCGCTTTCCAAAATTTTTACCAACAAGAAATGCAAAACTATCATTAATCCAAACTAAAATTAAAATATACAATATTAAATAAGGGTAATAGGCTTGGTCATAAAACGGAAGTAATACTAAAAAACTAAACGGGAATATTAAATAGCGTGTTATCATTCCAGATTTAGACCTATCGTCTCTATATGTGATTTCTTTTTTAGCATACAATTGATAGATTAAATAGATTGACGATGCTAATGTGAGAAGTAAAATGACTATAATAGCATAACTTTTTGGTCTTTTTAAAAATAAAAAAATACTCAATCCAAAGATAATATAAGAGATAAAGTTTTTGAAGTGAAGCATTTTTGAAAATTCCCAAATACATAAAATTCCAAAAATAGAGATTAATGCGATATAAGCATATTCAGAAAAAAGGATGGTAGCAATAAAAATAGTGACGTAAATAATTCCAGAAATACCCCTTTTAGATAGGCCGCTCATATTTATAAATTTTCAAACAGGAGCAAATATAAGTTTTTTGAATTATTGTTTCCGAAGTTTAAAAGATTATCGTCTTCGTCATCAAGATTATAGTTTCTTACAGAAGATATATTGGTAGGAATATTTTCTTTGAAGTTTGTTTTTATCCCCGTTAAACCTTCACCTGTGTTTTTAACTATCTGACTTGTAGTTGCATACACAATAAAATCTTTTGACAATTCTGAAAGTTTGGCACTGCCTAATTGATTTGAGGAAAACAAAACATCTCCATTTTCAGCAATTAAATGCTCGCAAGTAGTAAAAAAAGGAAATATACTATGATGGTTTTTATGTTGAGTTATTTTTTCTTTTTGAATTAGTTTAGACAGGTTATGGTCAAAAACAATAAGGTCTGTCCAATTATTTTCTATGATAATTTCTTTAACGTTTTTTACAACTTCATCTAACTTGGTACAATATAAAAACTTCCCTCCTTTTTTTATAAAATTATGAACAAAAGCATCGTCTAAAGACAAATGAACTTGTTGTTTTCTAATTTCTTTCTCTTCAGATGAAGATGTTAAATTTATGAGTTTCTTTAAAAAATTCATTTAGCATATTGTTATTCTGTCTTTTCTGTCCTATTGTTGTTTTCTTGTCTCCTGAATTAAAAAACTCTAATTTTAAAAGTTTCTAATTCTTCCTCAAATTTTTCTCTACTTTCTGTTCCTTTCTCTCCATATTTATTATTAATATGTTCTTTCCAACTTTTAGGATTTTTATGAGTTATTGTTATATCTATATTTTGATAACCAGATATTTAAACCTAATAATTTAAGCAGACAAAACTTCTTGTACTTTGTCAGCTGCTTCTTGAAATTCTGTTGCAGAAATAATTTCCATTCCAGAATTGTCTATTAATTCTTTCGCTTCTTTCGCATTGGTTCCTTGTAAACGACAAATAATAGGTACAGTAATTTTATCACCCATATTTTTGTACGCATCTACAACACCTTGTGCTACTCTATCACAGCGTACAATTCCGCCAAAAATATTTACCAAAATTGCTTTTACATTTGGATCTTTTAGGATGATTCCAAAAGCAGTTTCTACACGTTGTGCATCTGCAGTTCCGCCAACATCCAAAAAGTTTGCAGGTTCGCCACCAGATTCTTTAATCAAATCCATAGTTCCCATGGCCAAACCAGCACCATTGACCATACAACCCACATTACCATCTAAATCTACATAATTTAAACCCGCTGCTTTTGCTTCAACTTCAATAGGATTTTCTTCACGTAAATCTCGCATTGCAGCATAATCTCTGTGTCTAAACAACGCATTATCATCTAAAGAAACTTTAGCATCTACCGCCATAATTTTATCATCCGAGGTTTTTAAAACGGGATTAATTTCAAACATCGAAGAATCAGATTTTATATAAGCAGTATATAGTGCCGTAACAAATTTTACCATTTCCTTAAATGCAGTTCCCGACAATCCTAAATTGAAAGCTACTTTACGTGCTTGAAAAGGCATTATTCCCAAGAGCGGATCAATCTCTTCTGTAAAAATTAAATGTGGAGTTTCTTCTGCAACGGTTTCAATATCCATACCGCCTTCAGTAGAATACATAATCATATTTTTGCCCGTAGAACGATTTAATAAAACCGACATATAATATTCTTCGGGTTCATTGTCCCCAGGATAATACACATCTTCAGCAATCAAAACCTGATTTACTTTTTTTCCTTCTGGAGGGGTTTGGGGTGTTTTTAGCATCATTCCAATAATATCATTAGAAATTTTTTCTACTTCAGCCAAGTTTTTTGCCAACTTTACGCCACCACCTTTTCCACGTCCACCTGCGTGAACTTGTGCTTTGATAACAAACCAACTTGTACCCGTTTCTGTACTTAATTGTTTTGCAGCATCTACCGCTTCTTTATGGTTGCTAGCAACAATTCCTCTTTGAATTTTAACACCAAAACTATTTAAAATTTCTTTTCCTTGATATTCGTGTAAGTTCATTGTATGATATTTTTTTAACGGAACAAAAATACAAATTCAGATGTTAAATCATTCTATCATTTGTTTTATATTTTACTTGATATTATTTCTACCATTTTGTTTGTCATCCATAGAAATTTCCTTGCTCTTCTGATAAGAAATTGAGAACGCTTTTAGCAAGAAAAAAATATTCTGTGTCATTTTTGTATTTTAGCAAAAAGTATTTCAAATGAAATTTTTAAACTATTTTCTCTTCTTATTTTTAGTCGTTTTTATAAGCTGTAAAAACAATACTAATTCTATTGCAGTATTGGAACATATTCATCGCCATTTAAAAACAATCTATGCTCCAGACAAACGGGTTGATTTATTTGATATTCAATTTGATATAAAAAATAATGAAGTCATCTTAAAAGGAGAAACTACCAACAAAAAAGCATTTCATATTTTGTTAGATAGTCTTAAAAAAAGAGAAGTAAACTATGTAAATAAAGTTCGGATACTACCCGATTCAGTAGTAGCGGATACTATGTTTGCAGTGGCAAGAAATTCTGTCATAAATATTCGCTCTAAACCAAGTCATTCGTCAGAATTAGGCACACAGGGGTTGTTGGGAATGAGCCTGAAAGTGCTAGATAAAAAAGGCGATTTTTATCGTGTACAAACTCCAGATAATTATATTTCTTGGGTGGACAAAGGAGGAATTACAAGAATGAACAAAGATGATTTTGATGCTTGGAATCAATCTAAAAAAATAATATTTACTGAAAATGTTGGCGTTGTCTATGCTGATAAAAATGAAAATGCTACCATTGTTTCTGATATTTCTTTAGGCGGATTATTAAAATATATTTCTGAAACAACTTCTTATTATAAAGTAGAATATCCCGATAACAGAATTGGTTTTGTAAAAAAAGAAGAAGCAACTCTGTATAATTCTTGGTTAAAAAATACTATGACCACGCAAGAAAATATTGAAACTCTTGCAAGAAAATTTGAAGGGTTTCCTTATTTATGGGGAGGGACTTCCTCTAAAGGAATGGATTGTAGTGGGTTTACAAAAATGGTGTATTTGATGAATGGATTTGTAATTCCACGAGATGCATCACAACAAATAAAGGCTGGAAAAATAGTTGATAAAAGTTTAGATTTTAAAGACTTACAAAAAGGGGATTTATTATTCTTTGGAAAAAAAGCAACGGAAACTCAAAAACAACGTATTGTTCATGTAGCTATTTGGTTAGGAAATAATAAAAAGGAATTTATGCACGCTTCAGGAAATGTACATATAAATTCTATGGATTCCAATCAACCTAACTATGATGAATTTAATAAAAATAGATATTTAGGAAGCAGGCGTTATCTTGGTATAAAAGATGAGTTGATTGTAGATTTAAAAGAGGTTTTGAAATATTAAGTTTATTGGTTTAATAGCCAAAAATTAATCGCAAAACGTAAAGTTCGCAGAGAAATTTTGTCTAATACTTTTTAGTTTCATTTTTCGGTGAAAAACCTTTGCGCATTTGGCGAAAACTTTGCGTTTCCTTTGCGGTTACACACTACTATTTATTTTTTTAATGTATTATAAAACAACAACTTATGTTGCTAATCCAACTGAATCAAATCAATAGTACTTTCTTTCACTTTTTTATTTAACTCTTTTACATCCTTATTAAATAACGAATATAATTTTGCTAATTCGCTATCAATCTCTTTGGTGATTTCATTTTTAAAATCAATCGCTTGTTGTGTGGGCGCATAATTTCCTATTCTTGTCAGCGAGTTTAGATGTGCCAATTTATTATTCAATCGAATAGGAAAATTCAAAGGATCTTGGTTACTTTTACTTTTTGTTTGATACAACGTTTCTTCAACTTTAGTCATATCTTTTACCAAAGCATCCCCAAAATCTAATAGTTCTTTATACTTAGTTTTGTCTTTGATAGATTTTTTTAAAGTTGAAACTTGAGTTCGTACTTTCTTTACATTTTTTAATGCTTTATGAATTTCAGTCATCTTTTTATTGATGTCGTTAATAAAATCGAATTGCACTTTGGTGTCTGCAAAAGGAACTTCAGAAATAGGATTTTTAAGAATAGTAAACTTTTGACTTCGTTTTTCATCATTGAAAGCTAATTCAACTTTGTAATTTCCAGCTAAAGCTATGGGGCCATTTAAAGATGCCCACCAAAGAATCATTCCTTTTATTTTTTCAGCTCCTGGGTACATCATATTCCAATAAAAAATATTGTTTCCATCTTCCACTTTCAATTTTTCCTCTTTCTTTTCTTTATCTGGTTTGGTCGAATATTTTTTGATAAGGTTATCATTATTATCAAAAATGGATAAAGAAACCACATCTTTTTCTCTTTTCTCTTTGACGAAATAATTAATGGCAACACCACCAGGATGATTCGTTCCTTGTGTTCTTGACGTTCTTCCATTCCCGCCAGACATTCTGTATGCATCTTTGGGTTTGTAAAGAACAATGTTTTTATGCTCATTATTTAATTGATGAATAGCCGTTAAATCATCAATAATCCAAAGCGAACGTCCTTGTGTAGCTGCAATTAAATTGTCGTTTTTAATAGCTAAATCTGTAATAGGAACAATGGGCAAATTTTGCTGAAATGACTGCCAGTTTTTACCATCATCAAAAGAAATATACATTCCTCTTTCTGTTCCTGCATACAACAAACCTTTTCTTTTTGGGTCGGCTCTTAAAGCTCTTGTAAAATCTTCATTACCAATTCCGTTAGTAATTTGTTTCCAGGATTTTCCATAATTTTCTGTTTTATAAATGTAGGGTTTGTAATCTCCAGTTTTGTATTTTGTTCCCACAATATAAGCTCCCCCTTTCGTAAACGGATTTACTTCAATACAATTAATCATCATCCATTCAGGCATTTTTTTGGGAGTTACGTTTGTCCACGTTTCGCCATTATTTTTTGAGACATGCACCAATCCGTCATCAGAACCTGTCCAAAGTAAACTAGGTTCAAAAGGAGATTCTGTTGCGGCAAAAATAGTTCCGTAATATTCTACACCCGTATTATCTTTGGTTATGGGTCCACCAGAAGAACCTAATGTTTTTGGGTCATTTCTTGTTAAATCTGGACTTATTACTTTCCAAGATTGCCCTTCATTTTCTGTTATATGCAAATGATTGGATGCCGCATATAATCTCTTTTTATTATTAGGCGAAAAGAAAATTGGAAAGTTCCATTGAAAACGATATTTAAAATCTTCAGCGCCATGTCCCATAGGATCATCTGGCCAGACATTTACAGCACGAGTTTCATTGGTTATATGATTTTTTCTAGTCAGCAATCCACCATAACTTCCACCATACACAATGTCATTATTTAAAGGGTCAATTGCAATATGTGCACTTTCGCCACCAGCAGTAGATTCCCAATTAGATTCCCCTATAAATCTTCCAGAAGTTCTGTATGAAATTCTAACGGTAGAATTGTCTTGTTGCGCTGCATAGATTCGATACGGAAAATGATTGTCTGTAGTTACTCTATAAAATTGTGATGTTGGTTGATTCATATAGGTACTCCAATTTTTGCCTGCATCAAACGAAATTTGTGCGCCACCATCATCGCCAATAATCATTCGTTGATTATCTTCTGGGGCAATCCATAAATCATGATGATCTCCGTGTGGGGCATTAAATGTTTTGTAAGTCTTCCCTCCGTCCGTAGATTTATGATAGCGTACATTTAACACATATAAAATATCTTCGTTTTGTGTATCTGCATACAAACGTGTGTAATACCAAGCTCTTTGACGTAATTTTCGTTCAGAATTTATGAGCTTCCACGTTTTTCCTGCGTCTAAAGATTTGTAAATACCGCCTTTCTCATTTTCTATTAATGCCCAAACAATATCAGAATTTACGGGTGAAACTGTAACGCCGCTAATTCCCCAAATTCCTTTTGGCAACCCTTTGTGTGTAGAAATATTTTTCCAAGTTTCGCCACCGTCGGTACTTTTAAATAAAGCAGAACCTTTTCCGCCAGAAGACAAACTATAAGGTGTTCTTCTCACATCCCAAGTGGTAGCGTATAAAATTCTTGGATTGTTTGGATCGATAATTAAATCGATTGCACCAGAATTTTCATCAGAAAACAAAACTCGCTTCCAAGTTTCGCCGCCATCCGTAGATTTATAAACACCTCTTTCTTGGGTTGGTTTGTACAAATCGCCCAAAACGCCTGCAAAAACAATATTAGGGTTTTTAGGGTGAATTCGCATTCTTGGAATATGACGTGCGTTTTTTAGGCCTATATGTTTCCACGTTTTTCCTGCATTTTCAGATTTCCAAATTCCATCACCAGAAGAGACATTTCCTCTAACGGTTTTCTCACCCATTCCAACATATATCACATTATTGTCATATTCAGAAACTGCCACAGCACCTACAGAACCTCCAAAAAAACCATCAGAAATATTTTGCCAAGTATTACCCGCATCTGTGGTTTTCCATACGCCACCACCAGTAGCACCCATATAAAATAAATTTGCTTTTCCTGAAACTCCAGTTACAGCAGCAGATCTTCCGCCTCTAAAAGGTCCGATATTTCGCCATTTTGTTGCACTAAAATATTCCTCAGAAACTTTGTTAGATTTTTTTTGTGCAGTAACTTTGATGTTTGTTAAAAAAGAGAAGCAAATTGCAAGAAAGATAATTTTTTTCATAATAGTTTAGTTTGATTTTTGGTAGCTAAAAATATGAATTTTAAATGAATAAATAGATGAATGTATTATTGCAGGGTATCAAAAGTAAAAAAATACATAAAAAAATCACTATTTCTGGCTCTAAAAGTGAGTCGAATAGGTTGCTAATTTTACAACAATTTTTTCCTGATATTCAAATTGAAAACTTATCTGATTCAGACGATTCTGTTCATTTGCAACACGCACTTTCTACTAAAGATGAACTCATAGATATTGGTCATGCAGGAACTGCAATGCGTTTTTTGACTTCTTATTTTGCAGTCAAAAAAGGTAGAGAAGTTGTACTTACGGGTTCAGAAAGAATGCAAAACAGACCTATTAAAATTTTGGTTGATGCTTTGCGAAATTTGGGTGCAGAAATTTCTTATGAAGCCAAAGATGGCTATCCACCTATTAGAATTAAAGGAAAAAAAATTACAAAAGATACCGTTCAAATACATGGAAATGTAAGTAGTCAATATATTTCTTCTTTAGTATTGATTGCTCCCAGTTTACAGCATGGATTGAAAATTGATTTGATTGACAAAATTACTTCTGTTCCGTATATAAAAATGACATTGGGTTTATTAAATCAATTGGGAATTAAAACAAGTTTTGAGGGCAGTAGAATTATTGTTTTTCCAGTCGAAAAAATAGAAAAACAAACCGTAGTTGTTGAATCTGATTGGAGTTCTGCTAGTTATTTTTATTCTATTGTTGCATTTTCTGAAATAGGTTCAGAGGTTACATTATCTGCATACAAAAAAGAAAGTTTACAGGGTGATTCTTGTTTGTCTGAAATCTACCAACATTTTGGTGTAACCACTGAATATAAAGAAAATTCAATTGTTTTAACCAAGAAAACAACTCATAATTCAAAACTCTTAACTCATAACTTGAGTAACGCTCCAGATATTGCACAAACCATTGCTGTTACTTGTTTTGGTTTACAAATTCCTTGTCATTTAACAGGACTACACACCTTAAAAATTAAAGAAACGGACAGATTAGAAGCCTTAAAAGAGGAACTGACAAAACTAGGTGCAGCTATTTCTGTAACTAATGAGAGTTTGCATTTAGAAGCATCGTCAGAAATACATAAAAATATTGCTATAAAAACTTATAATGATCATAGAATGGCCATGGCTTTTGCGCCACTGGCTTTTAAAGTTCCTATTCAAATTTTAGATGCTGAAGTGGTTTCAAAATCGTATCAAAATTTTTGGAATGATATGAGGGAGGTTGGTGTGGAGGTTATAGATTAATTTTTTAAAAGCATTTACTTTGCCTTTAGATACAATTTTATTGTCTTTAAAAAATAAACAAGAATATTGTTCTTGATATAACGAGTTCTACGCAATTAAAACTAACTTAAAAACAATAAGATTATGAAACTTAAAATTATGAACATTTTTGAGAAAAAAAATTACAAGCGATTATAATACTAAACCATTAAAATTTTTAATTTTACAACATAGGCACATAGTTCACATAGCCCTATGTTTGCTATGTACCCTTGCTTGCTAGCAGCTACGGTGTACCCACATCTTTTTAAATATCTGATTATTAATAATTTATATTTTTCTAATATTTGCCTTCCAAGATGATTTTCAAAAAATGAAAATAAATAAAACTTTAATTATTAACCATTTATAAATCCTGTTTTTTATCTATTAATCATTTCTGATATTTGTGGGTACACCGTAGCTGCCGGCAGACAGGGGCAAAATTTTCAAGCATAGCCTAGTTACAGTTTAAAATTTTAACGCAGAGAAAGGAAAAAAGAACAAGTGTAAAAATCGAAAAGGGAGTTGTTTTGAGTATACCACCGTATTTTGACATCAACTCCTTATTATTTAAGTTAAGATTATGAGAGACATACGCATCGTTTTTATGGGAACTCCCCATTTTGCAGTTACTATTTTAAAACATTTAGTAGAAAATAATCAGACCATTGTGGGCGTAATCACCGCAGTGGATAAACCTGCAGGAAGAGGACGAAAATTACATCAATCCGCTGTAAAAAAATATGCCTTATCAAAAAACCTACCCATTTTACAACCCAAAAATTTAAAAAACAAAGATTTTCAAAAAGAGTTAAAGGCATTGAAGGCCAATTTACAAATAGTAGTTGCCTTTAGAATGCTACCAAAAAGTGTTTGGCAAATGCCAGTATTTGGTACGTTCAATTTGCATGCATCCTTATTGCCAGCATATCGTGGAGCAGCACCCATACATTGGGCAATTATCAATGGTGAAACCAAAACGGGTGTAACCACTTTTTTTATTGATGATACAATTGATACTGGCGAAATTATTCTTCAAGAAGAAACCTCAATTGCTGATAACGAAACTGTTGGAACTTTACACGATACATTAATGTTTTTAGGCGCAAAATTGGTTTTAAAAACCGTTGACCTTATAAAAACAGGAAATGTAACTACTACAAAACAACCAACATTGGAAGAAAAAGCTGCGCCAAAATTATATCCAGAAAATTGCAAAATTAATTGGTCGGATTCTATTGATGCTGTCTATAATAAAATTAGAGGTTTAAACCCTTTCCCTACGGCTTGGTCTATTCTTAAGAATGGCGATGATGAGATTTTAGCAAAAATGTATGCTATAAAAAAAGAAAGAGAAAAACATCAGTATCCTATTGGAAAAATACTCACAACTAAAAAAGAAATTAGAGTTGCTGTAAAAGATGGATATATTCGTATCAATGAGATTAAACTTGCGGGTAAGAAAAAAATGGACGCACAAAGTTTGTTGAATGGTTTTACTTTTTCTACCAAAGCAAAAATGATATAACCCTTTATTGATAAGCTTTTCAATTATATTTAATTAGCCTTTATTAACAATTCACATACATTTATTAACAAAACATCACTTTTTTAGAGTACAAATTTGCGTAAACCCTTAATCCGTCTATATTTGTCAGGCGTTTAAGCAAAAAAATTAATTAATTTTAAAAAATCTATTTATTATGAACAAGTCAGATTTAATCGATGCAATGGCTGCGGATGCAGGAATTTCTAAAGTAGCAGCTAAGGCAGCTTTAGAATCTTTTACAAGCAATGTAACTTCTGCTTTAAAAGGTGGCGGTAAAGTTGCTTTAGTTGGTTTCGGAACTTTTTCAGTTTCTCACAGAGCTGCAAGATCAGGAAGAAATCCTCAAACAGGAAAAACAATCCAAATTGCTGCTAAAAATGTAGCAAAATTTAAAGCTGGAGCTGGATTAAGTGATGCTGTAAACTAAAAACTTTACAGTTTTAGTATAAAAAATAGATCGTCTAAAAAATAATTTTTAGGCGATTTTTTTTGTTGTGTATTGATTTGATCGGGTACTGTATTTCATCAAAGACACTATATTGATAATGCAAATCAAGGGTTGAAAATATTTTGTTGATACTCAATATTATTTAAAACTCAACCCTTGATTTGCATTCATCATATTAACATTTACCAAATGATTGGCTTACAACTGTAACACCTCCTATTACAATAGAAACCTTAACCCCAGTTGGTATTCCCCATGTAGTACAAATGCTAATACAAGCCTGACCAATAGAACCACTTGGAATACTTACAGGCAGAGAAAAACAATGTTTTCCAAAACCTAAAGGTAAATTGATACATACACGGTGCCCTTGTGTAGTTACTTTAATACATTCGGCACTAACAAGCATACACCCACCACGATGGGTTTTAAAATCAGAGTTTTTAGCGTCAAGTACGCTTCCTTCATACGTTGCTTTTGCCGCATCTAATGCGTGTGAAATTGCTTCTTCACTAAATGAATATGTCATAATATTTATTTTTAATAATTATTTTCCTACTCTATTTAATACAGGCTTTTCAGATTCCGCCTTTGTAATCAAAAATTAATGGTAGCTACTTAATCGAATATTTTGTTTTGATTAGATTACAAATGTATTATGACACTATAAGTTTTAATAGAGTAGAAATACTGATTTTAAAAAACAGGAATTTGTACTTGATTAGTATGATATTGTTTCACAATTCAAAAATGAGGAATTGGAAGTAATAGATGATTAAAAAACATCTCAAATAAAAATAAAATCCTAAATTTGAATTCTAAATAAGTTGTGATTATAACAAATTGTCGCACATCATTTAATATTATTTCTTATAAATCTTTACAATCTAAAGAAATGAAGGAACACATTCGCTTATACGGAAAACTTATTTATTCAACAAAATGACACATCTAAAATTTAAGCTATATACTGTATTTATGATAGGCACTTTTTTAAGTTGTCAAAAACCATCAGAGCCTATAAAAATTACCCCAGATGTATATCATATTGCTGTAGATAAAATTACAGAAATTATGATTCACGATATTTTTTCGCCACCAGTTGCAAGCAGAATTTTTGCCTATCCAAATGTGGCTGCTTATGAGATTCTAACTCAAAAAGACAAAAAATACAGCTCGTTAACTTCAACAGTAAATGAGTTAAAACCCATACCAAAAATTGAAGAAAGTCAACAAATAAATACAGATTTGGCTGCTTTAATAGCGCATATAGAAGTCAGTAAAACGCTCATTTTTTCAGAAGATAAATTCAATGTATTGCAAGACAGTTTGTACAATCACTGGGAATTAACAAACGAAAAAGAATTTCGGCAATCAAAAAAATATGCATTAAAAGTTGTAAAGCATATTAAAGAATGGATGAATGCAGATAATTACAACCAAACTAGAACAATGCCAAAATTTTCTGTTGATACTGATGATCCTTCTAGGTGGCAACCAACACCACCAGCCTATATAGATGGAATTGAGCCACATTGGAATAAAATTAGACCGTTTTTATTAAAATCGGCAAACCAATTTAAACCAAAAACGCATCCAAAATTTTCTTTAGAAAAAGATTCAAAATTTTATAAAGAATTGTTAGAGGTATATGAAATTAGTAAAGAAATAACCAAAAAAGGAGACAGTTCAGAAGAAGTACAAATTGCTCGATTTTGGGATTGCAATCCTTATGTATCTGTTACCAAAGGACATTTTATGTTTGTCACAAAAAAAATTACACCAGGAGCGCATTGGATTGGCATTGTAAAAATTGCTACAAAAAAAACAAACTCAAATCTTATAGAAACTGTCAACGCTTACACAAAAACATCTTTAGCCATTGCCGATGCTTTTATAAGTTGTTGGGATGAAAAATATAGAAGTAATTTAATTCGCCCAGAAACATTAATCAATCAAAATTTAGATCCAGATTGGTTACCTATTTTACAAACGCCGCCATTTCCAGAATATACAAGCGGGCATTCTGTAATTTCTGGTACTGCATCGGTAGTTTTAACAGATATTTTTGGTGAAAACTTTGCTTTTGATGATGATACTGAAGTCCAATTTGGGTTGCCAATTAGAAGTTTTAAATCATTTTATGAAGCCTCAAGTGAAGCAGCCATTAGCAGAATGTATGGAGGAATTCATTACAGAGCAGCTGTTGATATTGGTTTAGACCAAGGAAAGCAACTAGGTCGTTTTGCGGTAAATACATTAAAAAATAAATAGGTTTAATTATTCAGTTTTCAATTAAATTCTTCAAAGATTTATCTAATTTGGGTATATTCTGTTACAAAAATTACTAAAACACCCCTTACTTTGTTACAAAAAATCTTAAAATGATCCCTTATTCTGTTACAAAAATTATATAATTACCCTTTACTTTGTTACAAAAAATAGAAAAATCATCCCTTATTTTATTACAAAAATTACTAAAATACCCTTTACTTTGTTACAAAAAACCTTAAAATGATCCCTTATTCTGTTACAAATTTTTAGTATATTTGCCCTTACTTTATTACGAATTTATATCAATTTGAGTTTTAATAGACATACATACAGACATTTAGAAGATTGGGCAATATCTGACAATAGAAAGCCTTTAATTTTAAGAGGAGCAAGACAAGTAGGAAAAACAACATTGGTTAAGCAGTTTTCTAATACATTTAAAAATAAAGTATTATTAAATTTAGAAAAACCAAAAGATATTCGTTTTTTTAATGAGTATGAAGATGTAATTACAGTAAAAAATGCTTTATTTTTTGAAAATAATATTTCTAATAAAGATACAAATACAACACTTTTATTTATTGACGAAATTCAAGAATCGCCAAAGGCAATACAATTACTACGTTATTTTTATGAAGAAATTCCTGAACTATGTGTGATAGCAGCAGGTTCTTTATTAGAATTTGCTTTACACCAAGTAAAAAGTTTTCCTGTTGGTAGGGTTGAGTTTTTATATTTACATCCATTAAATTTTTCTGAATTCTTGGAAGCAACCGGGCAACAAGAGGCTTTAGAAGCGTTGCATCAAATTCCAGTAAAAAAATTTACTCACAAAACACTTATAGATCTGTTTAATAGCTACACCATTATTGGTGGTATGCCAGAAGTAGTAAAAACATATTTAAAAAATAAAAGCATTGCAGATTTGTCTATCATATACCAAAGTATTTGGGCTACTTACAAAGAAGATGTAGTAAAATATACAAAAAATAGTTCTGAGCGTAATATTATAAAACACATTATGGATGTTGCACATTTGTATATAGATCAACAAATAAAATTTGAAAATTTTGGGAATTCTAATTATCGCTCTCGCGAAGTAGGAGAAGCCTTTAGAAATTTAGATGACGCAAAAGTTATTCAATTAATCTATCCAACTACGGGCTTGGATGTCCCTATAAAACCAAACATAAGAAAATCGCCAAGACTACAGTTTTTAGATACGGGACTTATTAACTACGATTTAAAAATTCAAGCAGAATTATTAGCATTTTCTGATTTAAGCAACGCCTATAAAGGAGCTATAATTCCGCATATCATATATCAAGAACTCATATCATTGCAGACAAGAGAAAATAAAAAACCCTATTTTTGGGTACGAGATAAGGCACAAGCATCTGCTGAAGTAGATTTGGTAGTACAATTTCAAAATAAAATAATCCCTATTGAAATTAAATCGGGTCCAACAGGGAAACTAAAATCTTTACATGAGTTTATAGAACGTTCCAATCATTCTTATGCTGTACGTTTGTATGCAGGTATGTTTAGTATAGAAAAACACAAAACTCCAAAGCAAAAAAAACCGTATCTATTAATGAATTTACCCTATTATTTAGGAACTAAAATCTCTGAATATATAGCCTATTTTATTAAAAATTATGAGTTATAAATTAAGTGATTACACAATATGAAACTATCTAAACCACGCCTATCTTTTTGGCAAATATTTAATATGAATGTTGGGTTTTTAGGAATTCAATATAGTTTTGGATTGCAACAAACCGCTATCAATCCCATATTTCTATATTTAGGAGCTCCAGAAGATATGTTACCAATCTTAAACATTGCAGGACCTGTTACAGGCTTAATTGTGCAACCCATTATTGGTGCTATGTCTGATAAAACTTGGTCTAATCGTTGGGGCAGGCGAAAACCGTATTTTCTCATAGGTGCTTTGTTGGGTAGTATTTGTTTATTTGCTTTTCCACATAGCCCAATTTTATGGTTTGCAGTTGGGTTATTATGGATTTTAGATGTGGGTAACAATATGGCAATGGAACCATATAGAGCTTTTGTAGGCGATAAATTACCAGAAAAACAACTAAGTCTCGGATATCAAATGCAAGCTCTTTTTGTAGGCGCAGGTATTCTATTAGCTAACGGTTCTATTGTCTTGTTTCAATATTGGTTTGGTGGCGAATCTATAGAAGAAGCAGGCACAATTCCACAATGGATTTATTATTCGTTTTATATAGGTGCTTTCCTTTCTTTAACTACCATATTATGGTCCGTTTTTAAAACACCTGAAATTCCTCCGTCCGAAGAAGAATTAGCAGAAATTAATGAAATTAAAACGTTACCTTTTAGTCAACGAATTATTAAACCTTTTTCAGAAATAATAGAAGCCATAAAAGACATGCCTAAATTTATGTGGAAAATAAGCGGTGTCTATTTATTTCAATGGTATGCGCTGTTTATTTATTGGCAATTTACAACGCCTTTGTTTAAAAAGACATTGAATTATACTACTTCTGAAGCTGCATCGCAAGCCGCAAAAATGAGTTTAACTTATAATATTGTTACGATGGTTGTTGCTTTGGCTTTGGTTCCTTTAACGCTTCGATTTGGAGGTAAAAAGATTTACGCATTAAGTTTGGTAGGTACAGCGATTGCTTTATTTACCATTCCTTATATTTCTGATCCTATGCTTGTATTAGCACCTATGGTATTGTTCGGAATTGGTTGGGCAGCAATGGTGGGAATTCCTTATACGATGGTTTCTAAAATTGTTCCGCAAGACAGAAGAGGGGTTTATATGGGTATTTTAAATATGATGATTGTAATTCCTATGTTTATTCAGACCTTAACTTTTGGCCCTATTTATAAATATTTGTTGGGAAATAATGCCATTAAGGCAATGTTGTTTGCAGGTGTGTTTTTTGCGATTGCTGCAGTTTTAGCGATGCGATTGAATGAAAATATTGTAAAAGAATAATGGATTTTTAGATAAAACCATTTTGAACCTTAACTATTACCAACAAAAAAGAAAAACGAATATAGGGCAAAAAAGGACATATCTTAATAATATGTACTTTTTTTCGTATTTTTGGTACATATTAAATTTATATACGACAAGATGTACCCTATAAAAAAACTTGATCCATTACCTCCTAAAAGAGAAAAGGTAGAAACTTTAGCAATACTTCGGCAATTAAGTAAATCTTCAAAATCTTTGGGAGAATTAAAGGGAATTGCGCAAACAATGCACAATCAAGAAATACTTATCAATGCTGTTGTGCTTCAAGAAGCAAAAGATAGTTCCGAAATTGAGAACATTATTACAACCCAAGATGAACTCTACAAAGCCTTAACAACTAAAAAAGAACAAGTTACTGAAATAAAAGAGGTTATCAACTACCGAAAAGCTATTTTTTTAGGACATAATTTGTTGAAAAAACAAGGTTTTTTAAAGCTAAAAGACATTGAGTTTTTACAAAAAACAATCATTGAAAATAATGCAGGAATAAGAAGTATGGCTGGAACTGTTTTGAAAAATGATAAAACAGGAGCAATCGTTTATACACCACCACAAGAAAAAAGTGTAATTTTAGATTTATTAGGCAATTTTCTAGAACATTTTAATGTACAACAAGACGATATTTCGCCATTAATCAATTTGGCAATATTGCATTATCAATTTGAGAGTATTCACCCTTTTTATGACGGTAATGGAAGAACAGGACGGATACTAAATATTTTGTATTTAATTATCAATCAACTTTTAGACATTCCTATTTTGTATTTAAGTTCTTATATCAACAAAAATAAAGCCGACTATTATAGGCTCTTAAATACCGTAAACACAACAGATGAATGGGAAGAGTATATTTTGTATATCTTAAAGGGAGTAGAAATAACTTCTAACAAAACAATTGATAAAATTAACGAGATAAATAATTTGCTTTTTACAACCATAGAAATGGTGCAAGAAAAAGCATCTAAAATATATAGAAAAGAACTTGTAGAATTGCTTTTTGAACAACCGTATTCAAAAATTGAATATGTTGTACAGAAACTGAATGTAGAAAGAAAAGCAGCGACTAAATATTTGAATATTTTGGAAAAAATCGGAGTACTTACTTCTGAAAAAATAGGTAGAGAAAAAATATATATCCATAAAAAATTAATTGAAATTCTTAAGAAAACCTAGCTAATTAATATGAGATTTAATAGTTATTAATTTTGAATACTAGCATAGACATTTTGTGTGTGGGGGAAGTGCTTATTGATTTTATTGGGCATCAATCTGAAGTGCAAATTAATGAAACAAGAGATTACCATAGATATTTAGGAGGTTCCCCCACAAATGTTGCTATAAATTTGGCTCAATTAGGATTAAATTCCGTATTAATTTCATCAGTTGGAAATGATGGTTTTGGGAAATATATTTTTAAAAAATTAGAGCAAATTGGAGTGGACTCAAGGTATATAAACACCATTCAAAAAAAACCTACCAGTGTTATCTTTGTAGCA
>JBMYWO010000012.1:0-5895 GCA_049607505.1 Polaribacter sp. | reverse complement strand
TTTTATTCCTTATAGACAAGCAGATTGTTTTATAACCGAAGATCAAATAACAAGTGAAACATTAAAAAGAACGAACATCTTTCATACAACTTGTTTTGGATTGAGTAAAAATCCTGCGCAATCAACAATTCTAAAAAAAGCAACAGAAGCTCACAAATTAGGCTGTAAGTTAAGTATTGATATCAATTATTCAGAAAAAATTTGGGAAGATAAAGAAGAAGCATTTGCTGTAATCAGAGAGTATTGTACATTGAATCCGCTCATAAAAATTAGTGAAGATGATATGTTGCGTTTGTTTGAAAAAGAATTACCCCATCAAAAAATTTTCGAATTTTTCCACAGTCAAGGAGTAGAAATTGTATGCTTAACATTAGGAAGCAAAGGAGTAAAACTATCTCAAAAAGATAAAGATGTCATTCAATTACCCGCCATTAAAATTGAAAAGGTAATGGACACAACAGGTGCAGGTGATGCATTTTGGTCTGGATTTTTATTTGCTTATATCCAAAAAAAATCCATAGAAGAATGCTTACAAGTCGGATTAAAACTTGCTGCATTAAAACTACAAAATGTAGGCGGATTGCCCAATAATATCGATATAGTTTCAAAACTATTCTAATTTATGAATGATAAAAATGCTATTTCAAATGGTGTAATGCTGAATGCGTATCCAGATAGTATAGGAAATACTTTGAGCGATAGTATTAAAATGCTTCAAAAATCCGAGTTCAAAGATGTATTTTCTTCATTCTATATACTACCCACTTTTTTTAATAGTGATTTAGACAGAGGTTTTTCGATTATAGATTATGATTTGAATACAGCACTCGTTTCTCATAAAGATATACAAACGCTTAAAAAATTAAACATTCAATTAAAATTTGATATTGTTTTAAATCATTTGTCTGTTAATTCTCCCCAATTTAAAGACTTGCTTTTACAGGGTGAACAATCTAAATACAAAGATTTTTTTATCAATTGGAATACTTTTTGGGAAGGAAACGGAGTCAAAAATGAGGAAGGAATCATCATTCCAAAAGAAGAGTTTCTCAATAAATTATTTATGAGAAAAACAGGACTTCCTATATTAAAAGTGCCTTTTCCTGACGGAACAGAAAAACCTTATTGGAATACTTTTTATCAAGAAGTTAATGAGCAAGAGATCTCTATTAATGATTTAGTGAACATACAATTAACTACTTCAGAAAAACAAACTATTTGCCATCAAGTAAATGGTTTCATTCGTACGAATGAAGATTTAGAAACTATACATTTAGGAAAAAATCAGCATTTAAAAAACGAGATCATTCAGATTGTAAACAAGAAAAAATTGTTTTTAGGGCAAATGGATGTAAATGCAAAATCTGAATTAGTCTGGCAATTTTATGAAGAAACACTAGAAAAGCTAAAAGATTTTGGATGCTCTATTGTCCGTTTAGATGCCTTTGCTTATTTACATAAAGAAGTTGGGCAATCCAATTTTTTTAATAGAACGGGTACTTGGAAGTATTTAAAAAAAATAAAAGAAATTGCCGATAAAAATAATTTATTGTTATTGCCAGAAATTCATGCAGAATATGGTTTAAAATTGCACCACGAAGTAGCAAAAGAAGGCTATATGATTTATGACTTTTTTCTACCAGGATTAGTGATACACACCCTAGAAAAAGGAAGCAATAAAGCCATTTTAAAATGGGCAGTAGAAATCATAGACAAAGGCTATAAAACAATAAATATGCTAGGATGCCATGATGGCATTCCTGTGTTAGATTTAAAAGGAAAAGAAGTGAACGGTATTTATAAGAAAGGTTTATTGAAAGATGCCGATATAGAATCTATAATGAACATTATTATAGAACGTGGAGGTAGGGTTAAAAACTTATACGATCCTGCTGGAAATAAAATTTCTTATTATCAAATAAATGCTACTTTTTTCAGTGCTTTGGGAGAAAATGAACAAAAATTATTGTTAGCTAGAGCCATACAACTGTTTATGCCAGGGATTCCTCAAATTTGGTATTTAGACCTTTTTGCAGGAAAAAATAATGACAAAGCTGCAGATAAAAAAGGTACAGGATCACATAAAGAAATAAACAGAACAACATTGTCTATCAAAGAGATAGAGCAAGGTTTACAAAAAGAAATTGTAAAAAATCAACTAAAATTACTGCGATTAAGAAATACTTTAAAAGCTTTTTCAGGTACAATAAGCCTCAACAAATCTTTAGAAAACGAATTGAATATCACTTGGACACACAACCATTCTTTTGCACAACTTCAAGCCAATCTTATAACATATTCTTTTTCCGTCACTTATTTAGAAGAAAACAACACCAAAACAATAGCTTTTTAAAATTGATTTTTTTGCTAAAAATGAAGTAAGAAAATGAATCATAAAAAAAGCTCTAAGGTTGGCATTCTTGCTATAATTATAGAAAATTGAGAATACGTTGCTAAGAACACTATATATTACAAATGTATGATTTTCATTTCGTTATTACAAAACAGTAATACTTTATTTTTGTAACTCACTACCAATTATCTTTTACATTATCCCAATCTAAAACATCATTAGGATTCTCTTTGTAACTTTCTAAACGATTATTGAGTTCTTTTTTATGTTCTACAGAAATTTCTTGATATTCTTCTTTTTCACTTTTTAAAACACGTTCTAAAGTATCAATAACACTTTCTTTATCAATACTAAAAAGTTCTTGTATCAAATGATATTTTCTTACTTCTAAATTCATGATTTTGTTCTATGTTATTACCTCTTTAGAGGTTGATATTTTGGAGTTATTTGGGTAATTTTAGAATGTTTTCGCTAACGATTGTTGTTAAGAGTTTTATCCGCCTTTAGATTCCGTTTTAACCTTTTCCCATTCTCTTTTTAGCATTTTTTGTATTTCCGAAATGAACAACTCAATCTGTTCTGATGCTTTTTTTAAGTCGACCGAACTTTTATATTTTGTTTGATAAAATTCAATGAAGTAATCAATAAGTTTTAATGTACTCAAATCATCATCAGGATTGAATCTCAATTTAAGAATTATCAGTCGTGAAATTAAATTTTTTATAGTTGTCTTTTCATTTCCTATAAATGCATTTTCTGTCAAGGAATCATAATGATGCCTTTGGTATTCATAGTTTGCATTATCCATCGTAGCTTGTGATGGATTTCTGTGCTCAATATTTTCAATTTCTTGTTCATAAAATCCGAGAGTTCCTTTCATTAAACTTGTAATCTCTGCTACTTCATTTCTAATGGTCGCAAGCCATTTAATTCTCTCTGTAGTGACTACATCAATGTATTTAGAGGTTTTCAGATTCCTTCTGGTTGAATAAATATTGTAAAGAGTGGCAGATAATGTTGAAAATACACCTACTAAAATTACTATTAGTTCTACTTCCAAATTATTTAGATTTATTAATTAGGGCTTGCTGATTTTCTCTCAAACCTGATTTAAAGTGTTATTAAACAGTAAATTATAGATTAATTTTGCTGTTGTTTTAATTTCAAAGTGCAAAGGTTTTAGCCGTTATTACTTGTTTTATTTGCACTTATCACAAATTTTTAATTTTAAAAAGTCAAAAAATAAAACATACAGTAGTACCATATTATATCAAAAGTCTTTTATTCTTAAGATAAACGATGTCTATTAGGATGAAAAAAAGGTTGTCTTTTTAAAATTTTTAATATTGATAAAATCAGCAAGACCTAATTAATCGTCTCTTTTTCTTGTCATTTGTTCTATTAAAGCTAACCTTAATGTTTTATATCATTAGAGTTAGCGAGATTAATTACGAAAAAAACCTAAACATTAGTTCAGAATTTTTACAGGGTAAGATTAAATTTTATAAACCCACTTTCTTTTTTATCTCACTTATATATTCTGGTGTTGTCATTTCTTCTATTTCTGTTCTAGCAAATTTCTCTGCATCAGTAGTATTGTGATTTGGAAGATATTTTTTCATTTTGGTTTGAAATAGTGTTGTATTAAAATCAATAAAATCAGCATATACTTTTTGAGAACTATTTATGTTTCTCAAACCCACTGTTTCCGAAAACCATGCTCTTAAGCATTCTATTAAAATTACAGAATTATCCTCATGATTTTTAATATCAAAACCATTAATGTCAGATATGGCTTTCATATAATCATACTTTTTGGCTTCGAGGATTAGTGACCTTTTATCATTAAAATCAGGATTAAATTTCCTCAAACCGTAGTCAATTCCTAATTCAAAAGGCATATTAAGTCGATAATACTCATCTACTGATTTTGCTTGTAGTCGTGATAAATCATGAATACTATATTTTGACTCAACAATGAGATTCACTATTTTATCTAATCTCGGTAATCCAGAATCTGAATTTTCAAGACTTATTCGAGGTATGAATTTTAAATAAACAATCGTGTAAATTAATATTTGAAGTAAATCGAAATATTTGTCATCAAAAGGGCAATTTATAAAAACATTTTTTTCATAATTTTTAACTTTTTTCATCATGCAATTTTTTCATCATAGAATTAGCCTTTTGGAGGAAAAGGATCTTTCCCATAAGAGTTTCTATCTTGTATGCTACCGTTCTTTTTATGAATATACAACTCCGTTTGTTCTTTTCGACTTAATTCTCTTCCGTATTTTACAGCATCTTCTTTTCGATTAAATGATTTAGAAACCCTAGTAGAACTAGATTTCCTAACTGCCCATCCACCTTTTTCTTTAGATGGGACAACATGGTTTGATTTTTTTGTCATAGTTATATTTATTAATAATTTAAGCTTCAGGTTCTGTCCTAACCTCAGCAACTTTCTCACCTTTCTCTATTTTTATAGTGAGCTTATTATTTTCCGTATCTAAATCCATTTTTATGGTATCGCCTTCTTCTAGTTTTGAGTTCACAATTTCTTCTGCCAAAGCATCTTCAATATATTTTTGTATCGCTCTTTTAAGCGGTCTTGCACCATATTTTTTATCAAAACCTTGCTCTGCTATATAATCTTTTGCTTGTTCGCTTAAATGTAAAGTGTAACCTAAATCAGAAATTCTATGTAATAATTTATCCAATTCAATATCTATAATTGAGTGAATATCTTCCCTCTCTAAAGTATTAAATACAATAACATCATCAATTCTATTTAAAAACTCTGGAGCAAAAGATTTCTTTAAAGCACTTTCTATCACAGATTTTGCATGTGCATCTGCTTGTTCTTTTTTAGAAGCAGTTCCAAATCCAACACCGCCACCAAAGTCTTTTAATTGACGTGAACCAATATTAGAAGTCATAATAATAATGGTATTTCTAAAATCGATTTTTCTACCCAAACTATCGGTAATATGTCCATCGTCCAAAATTTGTAACAACATATTAAACACATCGGGATGCGCTTTTTCTATTTCATCTAACAAGATAACAGAATAGGGTTTTCTACGAACTTTTTCAGTTAATTGTCCGCCTTCTTCATAACCAATATACCCTGGAGGCGCACCAATTAAACGAGAAATAGCAAATTTTTCCATGTATTCGCTCATATCAATTCTAATCAAAGAATCATCAGAATCAAATAATTCACGAGCTAAAACTTTGGCTAATTGTGTTTTTCCAACACCCGTTTGTCCCAAGAAAATAAAAGAACCAATGGGTTTGTTGGGGTCTTTTAGACCAACTCTATTACGCTGAATGGCTTTTACCACTTTGGTAACAGCCTCATCTTGTCCAATGACTTTGCCTTTAATAAGTTGAGGTAAATCTTGCAGTCTATGGCTTTCTGCTTCTGCCACTCTATTTACAGGAATTCCTGTCATCATAGAAACCACCTCTGCAACATTATCTTCTGTAACCGTTTCTCTGTTTAATTTAGAATCGTTTTCCCACTGCTTTTGTGCAGA
>JBMYWO010000011.1:0-31858 GCA_049607505.1 Polaribacter sp. | reverse complement strand
TAAAGCCGTTTTAGATATGCAAGGTATAAAAAAATATAGATTTTTTGTTGGTAATTAACACAGAATCTATGTGGTAAATGTTTTTAGAAGTTCAAAAAAAATATCGTTTTAAGGACTACTTTTCTTTACTAAACACATCAATCAAGTTAGATAACTTTTACTAAAACTATCTTGTAGTCCTATGTCTTAAAGTCTTATGTCCTATTTATATAATCAAATTATTGTTGTTCGTATTCAGCATCCCATTCAGTACCGTCATCACCTTTTTGACCGTCCATTTTAATCATAAAGTTCTTGGCAGGAAAATAAGGTTTCATGTGTATGTCTAAATATACTCTATCTTTTTGATTTGGATCTTGCTCAAATCGTTTAATGGTAAAATCTTCAATTAATTTATCAGGTCCTGTTATACCATCTAAAAATTTCACAATCTGATTCATCAGTTCTTTACGGGTTCTAGCATTAAAGTTTTCAAAGGCTCTACGGTTTAAGAAATCCATTAGAACTTTTGTTACATAATCAAATACACGAACAACAGAGTAGGTTTGTAAACCTAAATTATCTCCGTTGAATAGTGTTTTTGCAGAGAATGCCATTACTTTACCATATTCATTTACCATCGGAATTAATCCCAGTTTTTCAAGTTGTGAAATTTCTGATTTTTTTAAATCAAATTTTACACCCGTTACTTCGTTGATACCTCCATGTTTTTTTCCCGCAGTAACTTGAGACATCAGCGTTCGATATATTTTACCTGCTAATGCTGATGATGGTGGCACATATAAATCTTCTTCTTCTCCAACTTCATCAAATTTCCCTCTTCCAACTAGCCAGTTACAAGTCATCACTACATTAGATCTGTAACTATCACCACCTGTTAAATTTGCAGCTTCAAACATTTCCATTACATCATCGGGTTCGTCTAAATGTTCAAAATCAGTAACTAACATTACTTTATTGTCATAAGCTATTTTTGCCCATTTTTCAACAACTGCATTATTTTCTAAATAACCAGGAATCACTAAAATACCGTAATTCTCTCTTAAATCTAAACGATCATAATTGTCTTTTAATTCTTCAGATACGGCATCTATAAAGCGAGTATTGTCTAAATCTCGCATTTGTTCTGGTTCAGCATTTAAAATGGTTAGGTTTTTTATTTTATCCGCTTCAGTATTTTTATAAAACAATGCTAATGATCTATAAGATCTTTCTAAATCTCTTGTATTATTGATGGCCATACCCACATTTTTTTCTAATGTTTCATGTGCTATTTTAGATTTATTTTGAGCCTCGTCAATCATTTTTACAACATCGTCACCTCCCTCTTTTAATACTTTTTTCCAAATTTCTAATGTTTTTTTAACTGTTTTTCGTTCGAGCTTTTTAGAACTTTCTGTTAAAAATATTTTTTTTCTAGCTTTCCTTTCTGGGTTTAAGTTTTGCGATCCGTCAATAACTGCCTCTACTAGATCGAAACCTCCAAATTTAGCTAATCTCTCACTACTTTCTAGTACTCTTTCAACTAGTTCTTTTGGGTTTTGTTTTTGTTGTGCTTTAGCCATTTTTTTTAATTTTTATCATTAAGTTCTTCTAGTAAACCGTCTATGGTATCTAATAGTGCTTTTTTTGCGTCAGGATCTGCCAATGCTAAACGAAGAATTTTATTGGTTTTTAATTGCTTTACTACTTTTAAATATTGTTTTTTTTCTGTGTCTAAATCTTTTAAAAATTCACTTTGATTGGTAATCCCATTTTTACCAAAATCACCCACCGTTCTAAAGCGTAAAGTTTCTTTAGACTCCATTCCTTCACTGTCGGTATATGTTACGTCCGCAGTTGGATCAAAATGCTCAAATGCTTCGTTTATTGATTTTAAACCTTTTACCATTTCAGGCTTTACGGGGGGAAACTCTGTTAGTTTCTCAATCATTAATGTTCTGTTTTGGGGTATTTCTTGAAGTGCTTCAATAGATTCTCTCTTTACTTCATTTCCTCCTAACCCATACGTAGTATCACTCATAAGTTTGTAGTTTTAAATTATTTGATAAATATAGATATATTTTTTTAGATATGCTTGGTATAATTTATTTTGGGTGTATAACATTTTGTCGTTTTTTATGAGATTCCTAGCTTACTGAAACTTGAGAAAAAAATTACAAACGATTATGGTGACGAGCATTAGAGTGTTTAAGTTTACCACATAGATTCTGTGTACCTATGCTTACTAGCAGGCAAGTATGTGATAAAATTAAAACGCTTTAATGATTTAAAAATTAGTTTTTAAAAGCATATTCAATAATATTTGCGCCCATTTTTAATGCTTTTTCTCTAACATTTTTCGGATTGTTATGTATCATTTCATCTTCCCAACCATCACTTAAATCCGTTTCATAATCATAAAAAACAATCAATCTTCCTTTATAAAACAACCCAAAACCTTGCGATGGTTTTTTATCGTGTTCATGAATTTTTGGCATTCCTTCAGGAAATGTAAAGGTTTGATTATAAATAGGATGATTGTTAGGAATTTCTTGTAATTCTAGAGTCGGAAACACTTTTTTTAATTCTCTTCGGATAAATGTATCCAATCCGTAATTGTCAGAAATATGAAGAAATCCACCAGAAATTAGATAGTTTTTTAGGTTTTTTACTTCATCGTCAGAAAAGAAAACATTTCCATGACCTGTCATAAAAACAATAGGAAAGTCAAAAATATCTTCATTTCCTACAACTACGGTCTGTGGGTTTTTATGAATAGTTGTATTACAATTTTTATTTGTAAATGCTATTAAATTAGGAATTGCAGTAGGGTTTGCATACCAATCTCCACCACCATTATATTTAAGAATTGCAACTTCTTGGGCGTTTACATTTAAAAATGTAAAGAAAAAAACAAGAAGAAATTGCTTCATGAAATCAATTTAAACAGAATTTTCAGCAAGATAGTGATTTCAATTTGTAGAATAAAAAACACCATTAAAATTTAATGGTGTTTCCTATAGATATTTCTAAAAACGTTCTCTTCCTAAAATAATATTGTTTTAATCACCATCCATTAAACTTCCTAATTTCCCTAAAACGGATCCTTCTCCTTTTGAAGAACCTCCTGATTTAGGTGCATTCTGAATGATTCTGTCTGCGAGTCGAGAAAAAGGTAAACTTTGTAAATATACTTTTCCAGTACCTTTGACAGTTGCTAAAAACAAACCTTCTCCTCCAAAAAACATAGATTTTAAATTGCCAGCACGTTCTATGCTATATTCTAGGTTTGGCGAGAAACCAACTATACAACCAGTGTCTATTAATAAAGTTTCGTTATTTAGTTGTTTTTCAACAACAGTTCCGCCAGCATGTAAGAATGCCATACCGTCTCCTTTTAATTTTTGAAGTATAAATCCCTCTCCTCCAAAAAAACCTGCGCCTAATTTTTTTGTAAAAGCTATAGATACTGATGTACCTTTGGCTGCACACAAAAATGCATCTTTTTGACAGAGTATTTCTCCTCCAATAGATTTTAAATCTAAAGCGATTATAGAACCTGGATATGGTGCTGCAAAAGTAACCTCTTTTTTACCATTTGCCTCATTTGTAAAATGAGTAAGAAAAATAGATTCACCTGTTAATACACGCTTTCCAACATCTAAAAGTTTTCCAAACAGACCTTTTTTAGGTTGAGAACCATCTCCCATTTTTGCTTCAAATTTGATGCCATAATCCATCCAATTCATTGAGCCTGCTTCAGCAATAACAGTTTCTTGTGGATCTAACTCAATAGATACAACTTGCATATCATCACCAAAAATGGTATAATCTATCTCATGTGATTTCATTTAGTATAATTTTTTAAACAATTATTTTTTCTTTTTTTTCTTCTTCTTTTTCTTTTTAGGACTAGCATTTTTTATAGCTGAACTTAAATTAGAATTAGTTCTAATTAAGATACCGCTTGCTTCTTTTATATTATTTTTTCCTGCTTCAGAAGAGGTAATAGGTCTGTTCATAATTTCAAGTGCACTATTTAGATACTCTTGACTTCTTGTTAAAGCTGATCTTGCTGCATATTTTTTTGAAGCAGCCATTCTAATATTGCTTAACTTATCTTGTTTCTTTTTAACGTCTTTAACTTTATAGTCTAAAGCACTTAAAGATCCTATAAGACCGCCTTGGAAATTACTATTAATTTCACTTAATTTTTCTGCTTTCTTTTCTTCTGAAGTTTCTTTTTCTGCATTTATCCACTCCGTTTTTAGAGTTTCTAAACTAGAGTCTATAAATTTAGAATAAGCAGGATATTTAGCTTTTAAGTTAGATGCAGTGTTTTGATTGACATCCCATTTTTTCATTTCATTTTCAGTAGTTGGCGTACAACTAGAGAAAATCATAGCAAATGTAAAGACAGAAAATAAGATTTTTAAACTTTGATTTTTCATAATATGTTAAATGTTTATATAATTTTGAAGGCAAATATATCTTTGTTTTAAAGAACTATAAACTAAATAACCTTAAGTTGTATATCCGCTAACCTTTATTGTATATCCGTAGTTACAAATGGTGCTGTTAATTATAAAGGAGCTAATTCTAGAAGATAAGAATTTTCACTACTTGTTCCGTTTTTTCGGAAGAGGTTTTCAAAAATTTTGAAATGCATTAAAATAAAAAGTTACCCTCAAAATCACAATCTAAGAAAGCACTCTAGAAAACTCTTATCTTCTAGAATTTGCTTGTTTTATATACTTTTCTAACGCCATGGTCATAGAAGGAATTTCTGGCGTAGGTGCAGTAATGTCGCATTTTAATCCAGCACCCGTTGCGGCTTTTACTGTGGTATTTCCAAAAACGGCAATTCGAGTATCGTTTTGTTTAAATTCAGGAAAATTTTTAAATAACGAATCAATTCCAGATGGGCTAAAAAATACTAAAACATCATAGACAACATTCTCTAAATCAGATAAATCGCTCACTACTGTTTTGTATAAATCTACACGTTTCCAAACGATTCCTAGTTTGTCTAATTCTTCGGGAATTAAAGGTTTTAATTTATCTGAAGATGGTAATAAAAATGTTTCCGATTTATGCTTTTTTATTAATTTTATTAATTCAGGAAAGGTTCTATTGCCTACATAAATTTTACGTTTTCTATAAATTACATATTTTTGTAGATAATAGGCTATAGCTTCAGATTGACAAAAATACTTCATAGTATCTGGCACTTTAAAACGCATTTCTTCGGCAACTCTAAAATAATGATCTACTGCATTTCTGCTCGTAAATATAATAGCAGAAAAATCGTTCAAATCTATTTTTTGTATTCTAACGTTTTTTACTGAAATTCCTTCTACGTGAATAAAAGGTCGGAAGTCTATTTTTACTTTTTGTTTGCTAGACAAATCAAAATAAGGAGATGTTTCTGTTTTTGGGGCTGGTTGCGATACTAAAATTGTCTTCACTTTCATACGCTTTCGTTTTATGTTTAGACCATCAATTTAAACAATATAAGCAGGGGTGCTATTTCGAAGGCGCAAAGGTACAAAATAAAATAAAAGAACTTACTTGAAATCAGCTTTTTATTATTTGCGATATGAAAAACAAATCTGACCAAAAACAAGCCAATAGCTAAAAAACCAAGAAAAACAACCCCTAAACGGGTGTACATAAATAATATAACAGCAATAAATAATACAAACGAAATAGTGTATAAATAGGTTGATTTTGAAACAAGAAAAAATCGAACTTCAGATTTTATCAAAAACAATATTGAAATTAAATATTCTAAATACCATTTTACAATAAAATAAAAACTGGTTACCAAAAAAATCTTTCCAAAAATTAAAAATTCATTTTCCTTTTTTTCTAAATGATCAATTAAAAAACTATAAAGTATTAAGGAAAAAACCGATATAGAAAAAAACAACATAATGATGTCAAAACTTTTAAAAAAAGTACGTCTATCCTCTGACTCTTCTTCTGTAAAACCATTATTAAAAAAAGCACCAACAATTCCTTTTAAGCGAAAAAAATTTAATCCTTTTAATAAAAAAATAAAGAAGAACAACGCTACCAAAAGAATGGTAATCCAGTAATTAGAACTTATTGCTTTTTCTAGTGCTTGCATCTATTTGTTTTGTACAAAGATTAACACAAAATTAGTAATTAATTAGTGTATATTTGTTTTTATTACACTGAAAATTAATTTATGTCAGACGCGTTAGTTATCATTCCAACGTATAATGAAAAAGAAAATGTTGAAACGATTATCCGTGCTACTTTCAACCAAGAAAAAGAATTTGATATTCTAATTGTTGATGATAACTCTCCTGATGGGACTTCTGAAATTGTAACAAACCTTATCAAAGAATTTCCTAAAAGACTTTTTTTAGAAAAAAGAATTGGAAAAAACGGATTGGGTACTGCTTATATTCACGGGTTTAAATGGGCAATTAAAAAGAAATATGACTACGTTATAGAAATGGATGCCGATTTTTCTCATAATCCAAAAGATTTAATACGATTATACAATGCCTGCCATAAAGACGGAGCGGATGTTTCTGTGGGTTCAAGATATGTAAACAACAAAATAAATGTTGTAAACTGGGACATAAAACGATTGTTTCTTTCTTATTTTGCTTCAAAATATGTGCGTTTTATAACTAGACTTAAAATTTTTGACACCACAGCAGGCTTTGTGTGTTACAAACGCAAAGTGCTGGAAAACATTCAATTAGATAAAATAAAATTTATAGGATATGCTTTTCAGATTGAAATGAAATTTAAAGCATGGAAACACAAATTCAATATTAAAGAAGTTTCTATTATTTTTACCGATAGAACTTTAGGCACTTCTAAAATGAGCGGAAATATTGTATATGAAGCTTTATTTGGAGTCATAAAAATGAGGCTAAACGGACTCCCTAAACAAAAACAGCAATGAATTCTTTTCTGATAAAAAATGCAAAAATTGTTAATGAAGAAACTATTTTTAAAGGCGATGTTCTTATTGAAAATGAGATTATAAAAGAAATTTCATCATCAATAAATACACCAAAAAACACAACTATAATTGATGCCGAAGGCAACTATTTGATTCCTGGGTTTATAGATGATCAAGTACATTTTCGCGAACCTGGTTTAACACACAAAGCAACTATAGCTACTGAAAGTAAGGCTGCCATTGCAGGCGGAATTACATCATTTATAGAAATGCCAAACACAGTTCCGCAAGCAACCACACAAGAATTATTAGAAGATAAATTTAAAACTGCAGCAAAAAACTCGTACGCAAATTATTCATTTATGTTTGGCGGCACTAACGATAATTTGGAAGAACTTTTAAAAACAAATCCTAAAAATGTTGCTGGAATTAAATTATTTTTAGGCTCTTCTACAGGAAATATGCTAGTAGATAATGAAGACGTTTTAGAGAAAATATTTTCATCAACAAAAATGCTAATTGCAGTCCATTGCGAAGACGAGACAACTATAAAAAATAATTTAGACGAGCAAAAAAAGATTTACGGAGATAATATTCCCATAGAATTACACCCTGTAATAAGAAGTGAAGATGCCTGCTTTTATCCTCATCTAGAGCCATTGAATTAGCCAAAAAAACGGGCGCAAGATTGCATATTTTTCATCTTTCAACAGAAAAAGAAACACACCTTTTTAGAAACGATATTCCTTTAGAAGAAAAACAAATTACAGCAGAAGTTTGTGTACATCATTTATGGTTTTCCGATAAAGATTATGAGGAAAAAGGAACACATATTAAATGGAATCCTGCTGTAAAAACAGAAACTGACAGACAAGGTTTGTGGAAAGCGTTGTTAAATGATAAAATTGATGTTTTGGCAACAGACCATGCACCACACACTTTAGAAGAAAAATCTAACGTGTATACAAAAGCACCCAGTGGAGGCCCATTAGTACAACATGCAATCGTTGCTATTTTAGAAAAAGTAAAAGAAGGTGTACTTTCTATTGAAAAAGCAGTGCAAAAAATGAGTCATAATCCTGCAAGAATCTTTAAAATTGAAAAAAGAGGTTTTATAAAAGAAGGTTATTTTGCTGATTTAGTGTTGGTAAATCCTAACAAATCTTGGACGGTTTCTAAAGACAATATTTTATATAAATGTGGTTGGTCTCCGTTTGAAGGATCTGAATTTTCATCAACCATAACTCATACGTTTGTCAATGGAAACTTGATGTATGATAATGGTATTTTTAATGAAAATATAAAAGGGAAAAGATTGGTTTTCAATAGATAATGTGTTAATGGAATTTAGTATATTTGGTGGTGTCATAAACAAAATGATTATTTATTATTGAGTGTCATTTGAGGCATCAAAAAGACATTCGTTTTAACAAAAGACAATCGTAAAACTAAATGTTACACAGAGCCTGTCGAAGTGAGTTTCTTCTTAAAACCCTAGTCTTCGACAAGCTCAGACAGACATTCGTTTTCATAAATGTCATAGAGGTTAATATCATCATCTAGACCAAAAACTCATCATCAATTAATCTATGACACTACCGTATATTCTTATGAATATGATTGTTTACTTTTCAAAAATTTTATGAGTAAAAAAATATGCGCGTATAGCCTATAGCAAAAAGATTGTCGCACCAGTGGTGCGACAATTGGAACAAAAATATGGCAAGTAATTTAAGGTAAAAAATGTAAGAAGAATGATGCGTTTTACTGAACCTTTTCCAGATATTACAATTGTACCGCCACTGGCGGCACAATTAAGTTGATCATATTTTTTAGAATTTATTGCGCTTAAACAAATTGAAGCAAAAGCAAGAATAGAAAATAAAAAATTGAATTATACCAATAAAAAATAAATGAAAAATTATTGTCTTTTCTTTTGTGTTTTTGCGCTAGTTTCTTGTACAAGCAATACTATTTTTAAAGCACCAAAAGACTTAATTCCAAAGGATACGATGCGTCTTTTAATTCAAGAAATGATGATTGCCTCCTCTGCAAAAAGTATAAAAAACATCAATCTCGAAAAGAAAATAAGTTATATGCCTTTTGTGTATGACAAATTTAAAATAGATAGTGTGCGTTTTCAAAATAGTAATTTTTACTATATGACAAAAATTGATGTCTATCAAGAGATTTTTACAGATGCAAAAACAGCATTACAAAAGAAAAAAGAAGAATTATCAAACTTAAAAAAGAGGTTGGATTCTATAAGAAGAGACTCCATTCAAATTTTTGAAGATAAAGATCTCAAAAGAAAAAATCTTCCAAAAAACAGAACCTTTAATGAGGTATTAAAAGAGAAAAGATAATTTTATTGTTTATACTTTTTGCATACTTCTAAAATTACCTTATCTATTTTCTGAAATTCAAAAGAAAGCGCATTTTTAATCTTCTGTGAAGAATAGTTAGAAATATTATGAGCAGATTTTGCTGAATGTTTTGTTAATAAAGACTCTTTTCCTGTAATTTTAGAAAGTAGCCAACTAATCCTCCAAAAAACAGCAGTTTGCCAAGGTTGTACTTTCTTTTTTGGCGGATTCTTTCCAAAGCATTTTGCAATAGAAAAAAAGATTTCTTTAAACGATTTGTTTTCAGAAACGATAATAAATCGCTCATTTTTGACAGTAGAATTCATCAAAGAAATCATACATTGTACCACGTCTTTTACACCTACAAAACCAGTAATTCCTTCAGTATAATATTGAAATCCATTGTAAATTTGTGTAAACAATTTTCCAGAACCGGCATTCCAAAAACCACTTCCTAAAATAATTCCTGGATTTACAATGACCACATCAATCCCTTCTTGGCTAGCACGCCAAACTTCCATTTCTGCACCATATTTTGTGATGGCATATCCACTGTTATCAGCTTGGTCGTTCCACTCATTTTTTTCAGTAATTATTTTTCTGTTTACAGCATCACTAATAGCAGCAACAGACCCAACAAAACATAACTTTTCAATTTTTGCATCAATAGAAAGATTTACAATAATGGCAGTTCCATGAATATTTACTTTACGCATTGCTATATAATCTTTCGGATGAAAAGAAACCAAAGCCGCACAATGATATACTTTTTTTATCCCAACAAAAACAGGAATCATAGAAGGAACATCTGTGATATCTGCTTTGATCCATTCAATTTTAGAAAAGTGTTGCTGCAGATCATCAGTATAAAAAGAAAATACTTTTTTTACTTTTTCTAATGTATTTTCAGAGCGATAAATAGCACGAATTTTATCATCATTCAACGTTAAATGATATAATAAATGTGCGCCCACCAAACCTGTTCCGCCAGTAACTAAAATCATGTGTTTTTTTAATTTAGAAGTATTCTGTTTTCAGTTTTCAGTCACAGTATTCAGTTTTCAGTTTCAGTGGACAGTATTCAGTCGCAGTTTTCAGTCAAATAATTACTGCCAACTGCGACTGAAAACTGAATACTGCCACAGAACTTCTTCAAAAATACGAAAATTAAAAACCTTGCAATTCATCTTTTTTAAAATTAGATTTTTTTTGTTGATAAATGTATCTTTGTTGACTGATTAATTTATATGATGAAAAATTTTATTGAAGAATTACAATGGAGAGGAATGCTGCACGATAGCATGCCAGGAACTGAAGAGCATTTATTGTCAGCAATGAGAAGTGCTTATGTGGGTTTTGATCCAACTGCAGATTCGCTTCATATTGGAAATTTAGTTCCCATAATGTTGTTGGCACATTATCAAAGATGTGGTCATAGACCCATTGCTTTGGTTGGTGGTGCAACGGGCATGATTGGTGATCCTTCAGGAAAATCTACTGAACGTAACTTATTAGATGAAAAGACTTTACGTCATAATCAAGAATGTGTAAAAACACAATTAGGTCATTTTTTAGATTTTGAAAGTGATGCTAAAAATGCAGCATTATTAGTAAATAATTACGATTGGATGAAAGAGATTTCTTTTCTTGAGTTTATTCGTGATGTGGGAAAACACATTACTGTAAACTATATGATGGCAAAAGATTCTGTAAAAAACAGAATTGGAGCGGAATCTAAAGAAGGAATGTCTTTTACAGAATTTACGTATCAAATGGTACAAGGATATGATTTCTTGCATTTATACAGAGAAAATTCAGTAACCCTACAAATGGGCGGTTCTGATCAATGGGGAAATATTACTACTGGAACTGAATTCATTAGAAGAATTGGTGGCGGAAAAGGGTATGCAATTACATGTCCGTTAATTACAAAATCAGACGGTTCTAAATTTGGAAAATCTGAAGGTGGAAATGTGTGGCTAGATGCGAAAAGAACTTCACCTTATAAATTCTACCAATATTGGTTAAATACGTCTGATGAAGATGCAGAAAAA
Organism: Polaribacter sp.; assembly: GCA_049607505.1. Classification (GTDB taxonomy): domain Bacteria; phylum Bacteroidota; class Bacteroidia; order Flavobacteriales; family Flavobacteriaceae; genus Polaribacter. Next base: position 20,507 of record JBMYWO010000011.1, on the reverse strand, counting down.
TATATAAAAATATTTACCTTTTTAGAGAAGGAAACGATTGATGCTTTGGTTGAAAAACACAAAGAAGCACCCCATGTTCGTGTTTTACAAAAACGTTTAGGAGAAGAAGTTACGATTTTGGTTCATGGAAAAAACGAGTATGAAAAAGCTGTTGCTGCTGCTACTATTTTATTCGGAAAATCTAGTTTTGAAGATTTAAAATTGTTGGACGAACAAACTTTTTTAGATGTTTTTGATGGTGTTTCACAAGCAATGGTTTCTACTTCTGATATTGAAAATGGTTTGGATATGATTGGCGCATTGTCTGCAAAAACCAATTTCTTAAAATCGAATGGCGAAGTAAGAAGAGCTTTAAAAGAGAATGCCATTTCTGTAAATAAAGAGAAGGTAAAAGAAGATTTTATAATTACAAAAAACGATTTAATTGCCAATAAGTATGTGTTATTACAACGTGGAAAAAAGAGTTATTTTTTATTAAAAGTTGAGTAGAAGTTGCTAAAAGAGAACAAAGACATAAGACGTAAGACAAAAAGACATAAGAACAAAGATGTAAGACAAAAGATTTGATTTTAACTATCTGATAAACAATTTGATACTAAAGTGAAATTCGTTCTAATTTCTATATGTCTAACAATTTAAAAATCTAACTGAATAATTTGTATTTGTGATGACCAACCTTTTAGAAGATTTTGATTTTGGTAATGCTTATCTAGTTGGTTCATTATTTTTAATGCTTTCTGTTATTATTTTCTTTCGATATTTAATTGTTTCTGGAATATATCATATCCTTTTTTTTAAACTTTTTCGTAAAAAATATAAAACCAAATTTTTAAGAAAGAAACGGTTAAAAAACAAACAACTGCTCAAAGAAGTTTACTGGTCGGGGCTGAGTGGAATTATTTTTGCCGCTACTGGAATTTTTATCTATTATCTATATACAAAAGGATATACATCTATATATTTAGAGGTCTCAAAATTCTCCGTTTGGTATCTTCCTGTAAGTGTTTTTGCTTTCTTATTTGCGCAAGACACCTATTATTATTGGCTTCACAGGTGGATGCACTTACCAAGTGTTTACAAATATTTTCACCTCATACATCACAAAAGTGTGCATACTTCTGTACTAACTTCTTTTTCATTTCATCCTTTAGAAACCATTGTTCAGGCTGCGTTTTTACCAATAGTCATGTTATTTTTACCGCTTCATTTGTATGCGCTACTTACTGTTTTATTGATAATGACAATTTCTGCGACAATAAATCATGCTGGTGTAGAAATTTATCCTTCAGGGAAAATTGGAAAACAATTCAAAAAATTGATTATTGGTGCAACTCATCACGATTTTCATCATCGAAAGTTTAATTATAATTATGGACTTTATTTTACTTTTTGGGACAGAATAATGAAAACAGAAATAGAGGTAAAAAGCTAATCTATCAACTCAAATACTACATTGAACTTGCCAAAATGTAATCATTTTTCCTTTTTCAACCATTTTTTTAGAACTTTTTTAAATTTATTTTTCTACCATTATTCCGAGAGGCAATAGTCTTAATAACAATTAAATACATCAATATTTTTATTTTTTACATCAGCAGTAATGCTACTAATTTTATTGTTTTGAAATATTTCAACGCAACCATTTTAATTTTATACGTCTATAAGATATATAGTTTAGAAAATAAGATAAGTGTGTAGCAGAAAATATTTGTCTTTGATTCAAGATTTGGTTAATTAGTTCATTATCAAAACCTCACGAGATTTTAAAATTCGTGAGGTTTTACAAACCATTTAATAGTAAGATTGTGATTCCAAATTCAAATAAATAATTCCTGAAGTAAACCCACGTGATACTTAACGGAAGAAATTTTATTTTCTAACTTCTATGAAAACTTTAAGTTTTCAAATCCTCCTCTAAACCGCCGACACAAGTGTCGGATAATTTTTAACAGATAAATTAAATATTCCTCGGGGTAATCCCGTGAAATGTTCAATGCGGAAAATTTTATCATTTCGCATTGATGAAAGTTTTATGTTTCAAAATCTCCCCTAAAACTACCGATGCAAGTATCGGAAATAATAATAATAATAACTTAATCTTTAACATTTTAATAAAATTATTTAATATGAAAAAATTATTACTTACAACGCTTACTTTTTTAATGATTTTTAGCTTAACGGCTCAGAAAAAAAAGAAATATGAAAAAAAAGAGAATGAATATTATGATAAATATTACGATAGGTATCAGGAAAAAGATGATAAGTATATAGATGGAGAAAAAATATACAATTCTTGGTCTTTAAATGCTTATATAGGGCCTAATGCAATTTACACAGGAGACTTAATGAGTGATGGTGACAGTGGGGAATTTGGTATAGACCTACAAATAAGTGCTACTAAATGGTACAATCATGCTTTTGGTGTAGAAACGATGATTCAATTAGGAAAAACGAGCCAATCGTATGGAACTCCAAATTTAAAAGGGAACACAAAATACATAGCTTTAAATTTTAATGGGATATTAAATCTTAATGGTATTTTTAGAAGAGGTGATTTAATAGCCGATGATTCCGAAAGAAAATGGAATGCTTATTTCTTTGCAGGTGTTGGATTTATGAAATTTAAAGCGAAAACAACAACTACAAATACAAAACCTGTAGTGGTAAGAGAAGTTGAAAATGATTCTCCTTTTAGAACTATACATGCCATATCTGGTGCTATTCTTTCTCGCAGACTTACTAACAATTTAGATTTGAATGCAAGAGTAAGTTTCTTACTTTCGGGTAGAGATAATTTTGACGGTGTTCATAAAACAGATCCTGTATATGCACAAGAAAGGCTTCTTACCGCTAATATTGGTCTTACCTACCATTTTGGTAAAAGAGAAAAATTAGTTTGGACAGACCCGCACAGTTATAAGAAAGACACTATTATAACAATTGCACAGCCTTTAGATTTAAAAGATGATGACGATGACGGGGTTATCAATCAATTTGACAAACACCCTAATACTCCTAGAAACGTAATTGTTGATGGTTCAGGAAGACCTTTAGATATTGATAAAGATGGTGTCTATGACGGTATAGATAAATGCCGATTAGTTAAAGGTACAAAAAACAATATTGGATGTCCAGAAGTTGTAGCTCCAGTTGTAGTAGTTCCTGATTTAACAGATTTAAATTTACAATTCACGAATATAAAATTTGATACGAACAAATCATTTATTAAAAGTGAAAACATAGGCATTTTAAATAATGCAGCGTATGTAATTAAACAATATCCTAGAACTAAATTTATGATTACTGGTTATACAGATTGTAGAGGAAATGATGATGCTAATAAATCTTTATCAGATAGAAGAGCTAAAGCTGTAAAAGATTATTTAATTGGTAAAAATGTACCAAGTTATCAATTATATGCTAGTGGCGAAGGTGAAGATTTTCCAGCTATTGAATGTCAACCGTGTAATTCTTGTAGTAAAAGTGAGCATGAACGAAATAGAAGAATTCAATTTAGTGTTATAAATAATTAGTGTTTTATTACTAAATCTCTTATAAAGAAGTCTTTAACTTAATAGTGAAGGCTTCTTTTTTTTTACTACTGATACTGATTTCTTTTAAATCGGAAATTTATGACAAATCGTAGTACCTAGAAATACTAATAAATATATAGGGATAAAAACTATTTCGTTTTACTCTTTTTTGTGTTTTAATTCTTCCCCGTTTTTAGACCTTTTTTAAATTTTGTTTTTGAAATCAAAAAAGATTAAGTTTCTTTTTCATGTTCCTTTACATCCTCTGTTAAATCTAACTTTCGTAAAGTAGGATTTACTATTCCTGTGGCAACAACAGTAATTAAAGTCATGGTTCCTCCAAAAACCACAGCGGCAACAGGGCCTATCAGTTTTGCAGCTAAACCACTTTCAAAAGCACCCAGCTCATTAGAAGAACCTACAAACATTGAGTTTACTGAAGATACTCTGCCTCGCATTTCATCAGGTGTTTTGAGTTGTAAAATCGTTTGACGAATGACCATTGAAATTCCGTCTGCAGCACCACTTATAAACAAGGCTAAAAGACTTAACCAAAATAGAGACGATAATCCAAAAGCGATGATGCTTAAACCAAAAATGAAAACAGCAATCAATAGTTTTTTTCCTGTTTTTTTATGAATAGGAATATAGGTTGTTACAAACATAGTTACAATACTTCCCATAGAAAACGATGCATTTAAAATACCAAAACCTTCGCTACCAACGTTTAAAATATCTTGCGCAAAAACGGATAGAATAGCAACCGTTCCCCCAAACAAAACAGCAACCATATCTAGTGTTAATGCTCCTAAAATAACTTTGTTTTGAAATACAAATTTAACTCCCGCTTTAAGACTTTCTTTAACAGGTTCGCCAATTTTTGTATTTAAAATAGGTTTCTTTTTAATTTGAAAAACAATAATAAAAGCCAATACTACTAAAATAAAAACCAAGCATAAGGTTTGATCGACTCCAATCCAACTGATTAAAAAACCCCCAAAAAGTGCTCCTAAAACTGCGGCAGTTTTCCACGTACTTGTACTCCACGTTGCAGCATTGGGATATATTTTTTTGGGAACAATTAATGCAACTAAAGAAAAAATTGTTGGTCCAAAAAAAGATCGTAAAAAACCACTAAAAAATACCAAACTATAAATTCCATATAAAATGGATTCTGTATTCCAGTTGGAAACAACACGTTGAGTTGTTAATAGAAACAGCCCTAAACTGACCAATGAAAAAGCAGCAATACAAAGCGCAAATAAATTTCTTTTCTCTTTTTGATCTACAATATGACCTGCAAATAAAGCCATTGTAAATGCAGGTATTATTTCCATTAGACCAATAATTCCTAATGATAATGGATCTTTTGTAATGCTATATACTTGCCATTCAATCACAATAAACTGCATAGACCAACCGAAAACTAATAGAAACCGAACCCATAAAAAGATGTTGAATTCTTTTATTCGTAAGGCTGCATACGGATCGTTTTTTGTTGATTTATTTGTTTTAATCATTCCAAAAGATTTTTGGTTTAAGGTAGAAAAATGTGTCTATAAAATAAAGTGTTTCTTGTTGCAATTATACACTTCTCTGTTTCTTCGGTTACTGTTGTTTTACCTATATTGTTTAATTTCTGATAATCGCTATTGGTAATCTTTCCATTTTCTTTGGTGTAAAATTTTTTATCAGACATTTCAATCGTTTATCAGACATTTATCGGACATTTTAATTGTTTATCGGACATTTATCAGACAATTTAAATTTTGTAAATATATTTTGCTCCTTTTAAATCTCTAATTTTTATACTTATCTAAAACAATAACGATCAATTACCGGCCAATTCGGCCAATTAAAGTATCTTATATTTTGCTCCTCTTCCTTTGCCTGTTAGTTTATAAAATCCTTTATTTACTAATTCAGTTAATTCTTCGGTTGCTGTTGTTTTACCTATATCGTTTAATTTCTGATAATCACTATTTGGTAATCTTTCCATTTTCTTTGGTGTAAAATTTTTTATCAGACATTTATCGGACATTTCAACTGTTTATCGGACATTTATCGGACATTTCAATTGTTTATCGGACATTTATCAGACATAACTTTTGTAAATATATTTTGCTCCTTTTAAATCTCCAGTTTTAATCAACAATTCTTTCTCTACTAAATCTGTAAAATCTCTCAATGCCGTTCTTGCTGTTATATTAAATCTATTCAAATAATTACTATTCGTAATTTCTCCACTTGCTTTCCAAAACAGTAGTGCCTCAATCTGCCTATCATTCAAATCTAAAGTTTGTAAATACTCTCTATTATAAATATCTTTTCTAAATTCTACTGAAAAATCTGAACCACCATAATGATATAAAGGGCTTGGTAAACTAGCCTCTAAACATTTCTCTATGATTTTTATAGTACCTCTTCCCCAAGATTCAATATAACCACTTCTAAAAAAAGAGTTTGCAATATCTGGATTGTAAGGTTTTGATGAATGCTTTTTTGTGAGTTTTTCAGTTGTCCAATTCTTGGGCAAATGACCGTCATTCCAAATGAGTAGTTTGTCTTTATACACGCTAATCTGAATTGGAAATCCGCTTGAATAATCTTTATGGGAAATGGCATTTAATAAAGCCTCTCTTATAGCCTCTTTCGGATATTCGTACGTTTCAATTCTATGGATTCCTTCATAAGAAATAGTAGCTTTAATGTATTTTGAAAAAAGCAGATCAATCGTTTTTTCTATCTGTTGAAAGAGGTTTCCGTGTATTTCATCTTGAAACATTAATTCTGAATCCGATTCAAAAAAACCTATTTTGATGTAAGAACCCGAAACAAATTTTTCAGGATTATTATAAAATAGTAAAATTGCAGCTCTCTTTAAAAAGTCATTTTCTTTGAGATGTAAATTTTCAATCAAAAGTTCGTTGGAATCCGTCAGTGCTTCTTTCTCAATTCTTTTATTTTTGGAAGCTCTTTCTCTAAAAAAATTAAACGTTTCATTATCTAAATCTTCAATGGTAACATTGGGAACAGGAACCCCATCCCATTTTCTACCTTTTTTTTGGAGTAAAAACTTATCTAATGCAACTCCTTTCAATTCTTGTTTAGTACTACCACTTCTGTAATGATACTGACCTTTGTAATTAACAGGATAAGGGTAATTTTCTACAAGTATTTCAATATATTCTAATCCATTTTCGGTAATTAAATTGACATCTACAAGTATGCCTAAAATATCCTTTGTCTTATTTGGAATATCCGCCATTAACTTTTTGGCATTTTGAAGACCAACTATTTTTCCTTTATCGTTTTTTCCGATGATAAGTGTCCCTCCTTCTGCATTCGCAAAACCACATATCCATTTTAGATATTCGTCTCGCCAACTTTCTTTCCATTCTATGTTTTGGTTTTCAGACATCTTCTTTAATTATACTGTGATTTTAACTCAATTTCATATCCATTAAAATAGCAAATGTCTCATTAATATCTTTTTCTTTTACAACAATGGTCATTTCGTGTGTAGTAGAAATAACCTCTTGTAGCGGAATATTTGCCCACGCCAATTGTTTTAAAATAAAGTAATAAATACCCGATTGTTCCAAATTTTCTTTTGGCAATTTTATAGTAATTGATGCTAAATCTAGCATACAATTAATAAGTATTTCTTTATTAAAAATGCTTTCTATTTGAGATTGTAAACTTTTGCTAGCAACAATATTGGTTTCAAAAATTCCTTGAGAAATGGTTAAAAAAGCATCGTTTTTATCTGCTGATTTGGTCAAAATTTTTGCTACTTCTTTTAATAAGGTTGATGTGTTTTTAAAGGTAAAATCACATAAATCGGAACGAACAATAAAATCGCCCAAATTGACAGCTATTTTCTTGATGTTCTTTCGTATGCGCAATTCACTTGCTGGTGAAAGACGATTAATAGCCATCATTACTGCACCTACTTTTACTTCTTTTTTTAATATTTTAGAAACTTCTGGTAAAATTACTCTTGCCAAAGAAGAAACATTAATCAATTTTTCATTTAATGCTTCTTCTATAAAAGGAGTTTTTCTGATAGTGTTTTCTACAGCTTCTTGTATAGTTTTCATTTAAAAAGTTTAAAAATCAAATTAATTGTTCAAAATTAAACATTTAATCTAAAGTATCCGTCAACTTTTTAAATTCTTTTTTTGCTTCTTTATTATCATACAGAATATTGTAAACGGTATCTATTATTGGAGTTTTAGCCCCTTTTTCTTCTTTTATTTTATAAGCACTTTTAGTTGCATAATAGCCTTCTGCCACCATACTCATTTCCATTTGTGCAGATTTTACGGTATAGCCTTTTCCAATCATATTCCCAAACATTCTATTTCTACTAAAAGTTGAATATCCTGTTACCAATAAATCACCCAAATAAGCGGAATTATTAATGTTTCGTTTCATTTTATGAACTTTTTTAATAAACCGTTTCATTTCACGAATGGCGTTGCTCATTAAAACAGATTGAAAATTATCGCCATAACCCAAACCATGTGCAATACCCGCTGCAATAGCATAAATATTTTTTAACATGGCGGCATATTCAGTGCCTATAATATCATCAGAAATTTTAGTTTTTATATATCTGCTTTTTAATGCCTCACTTATTGTTGTTGCTTTTTCTTGATCTTGACAAGCTATGGTTAGGTAAGAAAGTCTTTCCATAGCCACCTCTTCTGCATGACAGGGTCCTGTAATAACCCCAATATTTTCTAGTGGAATTTGATATTTTTCATTAAAATGCTCTCCAATAATCAAGCCCGTTTCTGGGACAATTCCTTTAATGGCAGAAAAAATTATTTTTCCTGTTAATGGTTCTTGTAGTTTTTCTAATTCACTTGTTAAAAAAGCAGAAGGAATTACAAAAATTAAAAGATGATATTTTTCAACAGTTTTGTTGATGTCTTTTGATAAGTCCAATTTTTCTGGATGTAATTCTGCGGAACTTAAATAATTAGGATTATGATGATTTTTCTTTATATGTTCAATCGCTATTTCACTTCTCATATACCATCCAATAGTTTCTAGATTTTCTGACAACATTTTAACAATGGCTGTTGCCCAACTTCCGCCACCTAAAACTGCTATTTTTGGCTGTTTATTCATATAATTACTTTTAAGTTAGCAAAAGAATAATATTTTTAAATGGATTTCTATTTTTTCTTAAAATTTTCTAAACCTTCTTTCAGCCAATTATAATAAGTATCTTTATCTGTAGCTTCTTGTGATGTGTTTAAAATTTCCAAACCTGGACTCATCAGAACATAGTAAGGTTGCGAGTTCGATTTAAAATTAAGCGTTTGAAAAGTTGCCCATTTATTTCCAAAAGTTCTAATTTTTTTAATCGTTCCATTGGGTCTTAAAAAATTGAATTGTTGTTCTTTTGGAAGCTCTTTTTCGTTATCATCTACATACAAGGAAATTAAAATATATTCTTCTTTTAGTAAGGTATAAATTTGATTGTCGCTCCAAACATTTTCTTCCATTTTCCGACAATTTACGCATGCCCACCCCGTAAAATCTAACAGAATAGGTTTGTTCGTTAATTTTGCTACTGCCAAACCTTCGTCAAAATCTTTATAACACTCTAATCCTAAAGGACAGTCACTTTCTTGCTCATAAATACTATAAAATTGTGGTGGCGGAAAACCACTTAACAAATTCTGGTTCCACGTAGGATTTTTTAAAATTCCTGGCCCTAGATAGATAGCAAAAGCAATGGCTAAAACGCCAAAAGAAATTCTAGAAAATGAGATTTTTTTAATGGGTGAATCGTGCGGAAATTTTATTTTCCCAAATAAATAAAATGCCAAACCAATAAAGATGACAATCCAAATTCCGATAAAAACCTCTCTTTTTAGAAAACCCCAATGAGATACTAAATCGGCATTTGAGAGAAACTTAAACGCCAATGCCAATTCTAAAAATCCTAATACAACTTTGGTGGTATTTAGCCACCCGCCAGATTTTGGTAAGGAATTTAACCAACTAGGAAATAGCGCAAACAAGGCAAATGGTAAGGCCAAAGCCAATCCAAAACCGCTCATTCCTGCTGTTAGTTGGTAGGCGCCACCGTCTGAAGTTAAAGAACTTGCTAACAACGAACCTAAAATAGGGCCTGTACAAGAAAATGAAACAATTGCCAACGTTAGTGCCATAAAGAAAACTCCTATAATTCCTCCAACACTAGAAGCCGAGTCCATTTTGTTTCCCCAAGAACTGGGTAAGGTGATTTCATAAAAACCAAAAAACGATCCTGCAAAAAATACTAAAATGGCAAAAAAGAAAATATTTAACCACACATTGGTAGAAATTGTGTTTAGTATTTCTGGGTCTAAGGTATCTAAAAAATGAAACGGAATACTCAATAAAACGTAAATCAACACAATAAAAATTCCATATAGAATGGCATTAAAAATTCCCTTATTTTTATTTTGAGATTGTTTGGTAAAAAATGAAACCGTTAACGGAATCATTGGAAAAACACAAGGTGTTAATAATGCTAGTAAACCTCCAATAAAACCAAGAAAAAAGATAGTAAATAGGCTACTATTTTTTTCAGATTCTTGGTCTAAAAGCGCTGTATTTTTTAAATCTAATTGTAGCTTTTTAGCAAGTATTTTGCTTCTATCATCTAAAACAATGTTTTCTTCTTTTAGGGTTGCACCGTCTAAAGAAAAGGTAAATGTTTCATCAACTTGAATACAGGATTCTTTACAAACTTGTCCTGCTAAATTTAATTTTACAGTAGTTATTTCTTTATTAGTAAGTTGAATTTTTTGCGTAATGACAGCCTTTTCTTTAAAAAAAATTTCTTCTTTTTCCCAAGTTTCAGAATATTCTTTATTGGTTTCACTTTCTTTGGCTTTTCCGACTAATTTAAAATCAGTATTTTCATCCGAAAAAATAACTAGAGGAAGTGATGCGTCTTCGGGATTGTATTGCGAATACAAATGCCATTTATCAAGAATTTTAGCATTGATAATTAAATTGTATTCTGTATCAGAAATTTTTTCAACAGAAGTTGGCAACCATGTAATTGGATTGTCTTCAGTTTGAGCGTGTAAAATAAATGTACAAAAAACAGTGATTAATAGGATAAATTTCTTCATTAGGAAACTGTAATTTTTAAAATATTTTTAGTAAAATTTGTTGCCATACAACGTCTGTCTTGTCGATCACCTATAATCCAAATAAGCTCATTGTCAGTATTATATAGTAACCAAGCATTTTCTTTTTCCAGTAATGAATATTTAGCGTCTTTAAAATATTTGCTTATTTTTTTAGAACCCTTCATACCCGCAGGACAAATATAGTCGCCTTTATCCCATTTTTTTACAATCAAAGGAAATTTTAACAAGTCTTTATCAATATAAATGGTTTGCTTGTTTTGTGTTGAAATTTTTGTTACTTCTTTCATTGTTAAATGAATGGGGGTTGTAATCTCTGAAATATTTTCATCAATAAAAAACTTTTTAACTGCGCTTGAAGCCACATTTTTAGAAAGCAACAGAAATTTTCTGTCTTTTAGCAATCTATGAGTTTCAGAGAACACTTGCTTTCCAGATTGTGCAGAAAGCAAATTATAAACATCGTCCCATGCTGTAAAATGATAGTCTTTTAAAAACTGATATAAATAGGCTTTCGGATTTGATAATTGTTCTAATTTTTCAATATTAATTTTTGTGAGTTCTATGCCTGAAAAAAAATTTGTATCTACAATTTCTGAAAACACCTCCCCTACTCTATCAGCAATCATTTGTTTAGATTCTTGTAAATTTTCAGTTGTTTTAGAAAATGTGTCTAACAAACTCGGATTGATTTCTTTTAAAACAGGAATTACTTGATGGCGAATTTTATTCCGAATATATTTGTTTGACGCATTGCTTTCGTCTTCTCGCCATTCAATTTTCGCACTGGAATTGTCTTTAGCATAAGTAATAATTTCATCACGTGAAAACCCCAACAAAAGACGAACAATCTTTCCGTTAACTTTAGGAATTCCCGTAAAACCATCTAAACCTGTTCCACGTGTTAAATTAATCAAAAAAGTTTCTAAATTATCATCTGCATGATGTGCTGTAAGTACATAATCAAAATGGTGTTTTTCTATAATTTTTTGAAACCAATGGTATCGTAAATTCCTTGCTGCTAGTTGTATCGATTGCTTGTTTTTTGTTGCATATTGAGTGGTATTGAATCTTTTTACAAAAAACTCACAATCCATTTTTTGAGATAGTTTTCGTACAAAATCTTCATCCAAATCACTTTCTTTTCCTCTTAATTGAAAGTTGCAATGTGCTAACCCAATCGTAAAATTTAACTCAAAAAAGAGATGTGTCAGCACCACAGAATCTACGCCACCAGAAATGGCAATTAACAGTTTTTTATCCTTCAAAAAAGGAAAATTAGCGTTGATATGTTCTTTGAATTTTTGAAGCATTGCTATTTCCAAAAGTACGGAATTTGATTGGTTTGTCATTTTTGTTCTTGTGGTGGATTTTCTAATTGAATCTACCTTCTAAAAAATTGCGATTAGTTTTTGGTAAAAGGAATTTATATCAGTAAATTCGAGGTTTCGAAAACGAAATGTATTTTCTAAAAATTACCAAAAAAATAATGAAACAAAAATTACTTTTATACATTACCATCTCTTGCTTTTCTTTTTTACAGGCACAGTTGACACCTCCTCAAGAATTGCAAACATATTATAGTAATGTTGATTTTAATTTAACAGGAATTCCTTTATATAATGATTTGGCTGCTGAAACGATTGCTAAACACATCAATATTTTAGGGTATAGTGAAAGGCATAATTATTTATATGATGCTGATAAAGATTTGACAAATTCTGATCATGTAATTTTAATGTATAATGGCGAAAGCAGAGACAAAAGGGAATATTTATCTGGAAATAACGCATACTCTCCACAAACATTTAATACAGAACACGTATATCCACAGTCACTTATAGAAAATACTGCTAGAGGAGATTTGCATCACTTACGATCTTGTGATGTTTCAATCAATTCATCTAGGGGAAATAATCCTTTTGGAAGCGGTTCAGGGTCTTATGGTCTTGTCAATTCATCTTGGTATCCAGGGGATGAATGGAAAGGAGATGTAGCAAGAATGATTTTTTATTTGAATGTAAGATATAATGAACCTTTTGCAGATATTGGTTCTTTAGCTCTTTTCTTACAGTGGAATATCGACGACCCTGTCTCTGATTTTGAAAGAAACCGTAATGAAGTGATTGCATCTGCTCAAGGAAATAGAAATCCGTTTATAGACAATCCGTATATAGCTACTGTAATTTGGGGAGGAGCAGCTGCTGAAAATACGTGGGCAACTTTGGGGGTTGAAGAACAGCGTTTAAGCAATATAAAATTGTATCCAAATCCAACAAAAATTAATAGCATTACAATAACAGTTCCTAACGGATTAAGTATTAATGATATTTCTTTGTATTCGGTGCTTGGTAAAAGAATCTACCAATCTAAAAAACCTAAAATAAAAGATCATAAAATTAAGATTGATAAACTTAAAAAAGGATTGTATTTGCTTAAAATTATGAATGATACTGAAAGTGTATCAAAGAAAGTGATTGTGCAATAATTGATGTAAAATCAGTTTTTTATAGCTGGATGTTTTGATTATATTTAGCAAATAAATAGATTATTTGCCAATACAAAAATTAGAAAAAATATGACCCAAAATATCTTTATCTACATCATATTCACCAGTAATATTTCCTAAATAACGTAAGCATTCTCTAATATCTATTGAAAATAAATCGGTAGAAATTCCTATATCAATGCCTTGTTGTACCGAAGAAATTGCTATTAATGCATTATTCAAAGCCTCAAAATGACGTGAATTTGTAACAATGGTTTCGTTATTACTTAACGCACCAATATTGACAAGGGAAGTCAATTCAGATTTTAATTCCTCAATTCCAATATTTTCTTTAGCAGAAACTAAAAGCATATCATTCTCAAAATGTCTCAAAGCCTCTTTTTCTTCAGAAGAAAGTGTATCAATTTTATTTGCGATTACCAATAAACGTTTATTTGAAAAACGCTTTTTAATTCTATCAAGTTCAACTCTAAACTCTGAACTTTGAACTCTGAACTTTTCCGAATTTGCGAGGAAAATAATCAACTGCGCATTTTCAGCTTTTTCATACGCTTTTTTAATCCCAATACTTTCTACAACATCTTCGGTTTTTCTGATTCCTGCAGTATCTATAAATCGGAAAGCAACACCTTCTATGATAATTTCATCTTCAATAGCATCTCTAGTAGTACCTGCAATATGAGAAACAATGGCTTTTTCTTCATTTAAAAGTGCATTCAACAGCGTTGATTTTCCAACATTGGGTTCGCCAATAATAGCAACAGGAATTCCATTTTTCATGGCATTGCCAAAAGCAAAACTATCTATTAATCGTTTTAAAACGGATGTAATTTTTGCAATTAACTCTTTAAATTTTGTTCTATCGGCAAACTCAACATCTTCACCAGAAAAATCGAGTTCTAACTCAATTAAAGCCGCAAAATCTAATAGTTGATTTCTAAGTTCTTTTAATTCATTGGTAATGCCTCCACGCATTTGCTGTATTGCCATTTGATGACTTGCCGTAGAATTTGACGCAATGACATCTGCAACCGCTTCTGCTTGACTTAAATCCATTTTTCCATTCAAAAAAGCACGCATGGTAAATTCACCATTATCGGCCATTCTACAACCATTCTTTAAAAATAATTGAATAATCTCTTGCTGAATAAAGCTGGAACCGTGACAGGATATTTCTACCACATTTTCGCCAGTATAAGAACGAGGGTTCTTAAAAACAGATACTAAAACTTCGTCTAAAACAGTTTCATTATCAATAATATGACCTAAATGAATGGTATGTGTTTTCTGATTTTTTAGGTCCTTATTTTTTATTGATTTAAAAAAACGATTGACAATTTTTATAGCATCTTTGCCAGAAAGTCTAATTACAGAAATAGCTCCAACGCCAGAAGGAGTAGCCAAAGCAATAATAGTATCTTGTTGAATCATATAGCAAAAATACACAAGATTTTAGTAGAAATATAAAAGCCCAACACATTTTGTATTGAGCTTTTTTGAACAAAAAAGTTGTGAAGGGGGGTACGACAAATTTCTCTTTAATGAGAATTTTTAAAATATTGGTTCTTTCAAACCTTTGATAATTATAAATTTGTACCAAATACTCATAAAAATAAATCTGGAGTTGTTGTCTTTACTTGGACATAAGATTTTAGACTGTTTGTTCAAAACAACATTTTAGAACCATGAAAAAACAACTTGTCGAATATTCTACAAGAATGTTAAAAATATAGCTGGAAAAACAACAAATGTTTGGTTGCTTCAGATGAATAACATAAAACTAATTAAATTTCAAAAACGCTACCAATAAGCATCATTCAGCATATCCGTTTTTAAGAGCATACACAGCTAATCCTACTCTAGATTTTAAGGCTAATTTTTCAAACAAACTATCCCTATAATTTTCTATGGTTCTAGGGCTACAAAACATTTTTTCTGAAATTTCTTTATAGGTCATTTCTGTAGTGGTATATTTCAAAAACTCTATTTCTCGTTCAGATAAATTGAGTTTTAAATTCGCATCTATACTATCTTCACTGATGGAAGTAACCATTTTACTAGAAGCCCAACTTGGAAAAAAATGCCCGTTATTTATCAAGCTTTCTAATCCTTTTTCTAATTCTCTAGGTTCAGTGTTTTTCAGCATATAGCCTTTAGCCCCGTTTTTTATCATTTTAATTAAACTTTGATCATCATCTTGCATACTCAAAGTCATTATTAAAACTTCAGGATGATTTTCTTTAAGCCATTTGGCAGTCTCAAAACCATCCATTACTGGCATACTAATGTCTAACAAAACAATGTTGGGTAATGGTTTTGTTTTAATTTTTTCTTGAAAATCCAATCCATTTTCACTTATGTGAATGACTTCAAATTGTTCAAAATTAGAAATAATGCTTTTTAATGCTTTTGCAATTAAAACATGATCATCTACAATGGCTATGGTATGTTTCATCTAAAGAGGAATTTTTATAGTTAGTTTTGTTCCGTTTTTATTGCTTTGCAGTGTAGAGGTTCCTTTAAGAATTTCAACTCTTTTTTTGATGTTTTTTAATCCTATTCCTTCTGACTTTATATTGACATCAAAGCCTTGTCCATCGTCTTTTAACATGAGTTGCAATTCATTTTGCAAATTCGATAAAGAGATATCTATTGTTTTGCATTGCGAATGTTTTACACTATTTTGTATAAATTCTTGTACAATTCTTAACAGAATACTTTTGGTCTGATAAGAAGTTACATTCGTTTTTAATTTATTTTCAAAAGAAACAGCACATTTTTTTAGATCACGGATTTTCTCGCATTCATTCTCAATTAACGCTATAATGGAACTGTTTTGAATAGTATCATCAGTTAATGATTTAGACAGACTTCGTAACTCCTCAAGCGATTCGTTAATAATATCGTTAACAGTATTAATCTTTTCAGAAACTTGAGGTACTTGGTTTTCAAAAACTAATTGTTGCAGATATAAACTTGATAAAGTCAATTTTTGACCTACATTATCATGTATTTCCCTACCAATATGTTTCATAGTTTGGGTCTGTATTTCTACTTGGGTTTTTATGAGTTCTTGTTTATAAATTCGTTCGGCTTCTTCTTTGCTCTTAATAGTTTGATTTTTTCTTTTTAAAAAGATAATAAATAAGAGTACAGAAAAGCACCCTAATATGGTAACAATAGCTATCGCTAAAATCATTAATTTTCCTATCTCTGGCGTTGACTCCATATAAATCCAATACTTAAGAAGATACTTTTTAGTAATGTCGCTCCTATTTTTAAGTTAAACAAATAGTAGAGATCTTTAATCCCTAAAAAATAATTTTCATTCATTTTAAAAGGGATAAAAGTCAGGTAATATATAAAATGTGCAATAGCAATCCAAAATAATAAGTCTCTATATATATGAATAACTTTTTCAGAATTAATAACACTTAACAGATATTCAAACACACACGCCAATACACCTATACCTCCAATAATATAAGGGATTACTTGGTTTTTACTATGATAATTCAAATTTTGTATAAAAACCTCATAACCAATGCTTAAAAAATATAAAATTACAAATAATACAATGGTGTTTTTAAATGATTGACTCCTTGTTTTCGTATAAAATAGCCAAAATAAAAATGAGAAATAAATAGCGTTATAGATATTTGAAAATATTAAATTTTCATTCCCATCAATGTAATCACCATAATACTGTTGAAGCATTTGGTTTAAAACTGAATAAATTAAAATCCATAGAAAAATTTTATATTCTTTATTCAATTTTAAAATACAGATAATACCTATTAATATAGGTATTATCTGTATATACAAATAATTATTTACAATATATTCTCGAATAAATTCCATCTATTTATTTGATTTTAATTGAGTTATTGTCGCGGAGGCTTATTTGTAAATTCATTAGAATTTAATGATGTTTCTGTAGTAGAGGTAGTTGTTTGCATACGCATTAAGGATTTTTTATTGTTTTCTGCGGATGTAAATTTTTCCATTAAACTTTCATAATATCCAACATAAGGATCGAGATCATTATAAGGTTGTATATAAAATGGAATATGTTTCTGTACTTCCGATTTTACATTTTTATTAATTCTATAAGTTGGTGCTAAAAATACAGTTATACGTCCTCGAATGTCTTCATCACTTAAAACTTCTTCAGAATCTTCTTCTACTCTTTGCTCTCTTCTTTTTGCTTTCTCTTCTTCATCTAACTTATTAAAAGCAGCCTTATTTTCTATTCTTGCTGTATCACTTTGTGCCCCTAAAAATACTGCAACTCCAGTTATTTTTTTATCTTTTCCTCCATTTTTCTTTTCAACTTCTCGTAAAAATTTTAAATAATTTTCTAGAGTTTCTATATTTATTAAGACGTATTTAGTAGGATTATAATTTTCTCTTGGGATATCTTCTTTTTGAAATTTCATAATAGTATCTCTTAATCTATCATTGTAATTATTATACAACTTTTTAGATTGTTCTAAAGTTATTTTATGTTTCGAGTTTTCAAAATTCGCAATAGGGTCATATTTATTATCTATGGGATTTTTATCTAGTAAGCCTTTTAAAGAGTCACAAGAAGTTAAAATAATACATGTAATAAGTAGCATTAAAATTTGGTTTAGTTTTTTCATAATTTGGTTATTTTTTAAGTTAATAAATAGTTTTTAATTCTCTACAAAGAAACAACCCATTTTTATTTTTCCGTTAAGTAGTACAACCTAAACTGATAGGGTTAAATAACCTAAGTATTTTACGTTAAATAGGTTAGGCAATGTACGTTAATTCCTCATCAATTAAAAAACAACATCTTTTGACATTTGTACTATAAAAACAGGGAAACCGAAAACTGTATGATAGAGTAGGTGAAAAATTAAAATATAATTATTATGTCAACGAAAAAACAAAGAAAAAAAAGAGAAAGTAAAGAGGCTGTGGCTATACCATTATCTTTATCAGAGGTAGGAACAACCCACACTAAAGAAGAAAAGTCTAAATGTGCAGAATGGACTATTAAGACAAATTCTATTCTTGAAGAATTAGAAAAATCGAAAGTAAATACTCTCTCAACTTGTGAAGAAGAAAAAAGTGGTTGTAATTGTGATGGACACGGTGGCTCTACTTCAAAAGGAACCGTAACTGACCTTATAGTTCTAATTGACACAAGTGGATCTATGGGAAATGATGCTAAAAGTGTATCAGATGCAGTATCTCTAGCTATTAAAGAAGCAAAATCTTCTTGTGAACCTGATTTAGAAATCACATTCCTTGGAGTTGAAGGAACTTGGCCTGGAACTGTTTTTAATCAAAGCCATCGCGATTATATTGTTGGTATTCATGGAACAGTTCCTTTAGCAGTTGATAGACCTCCAGTGGGTTATAAAACTGAACAAGGGGCAAATGCAATAGAAGATTTATCTAAATATGCAGATTGGAGAGAAGATGCTTGTAAAGCCATTTTTTATATAAGCGATGAAGAATTAGACGGTAGTAATCCAAGAAATGACTTTGCAAACGAAACAGCTGAAACTAATGCAGCAATTGTTGAAGCTAATACAAACAATGTTACAATTTTTGCACATCATATTACAGATCAAAATTTAGCTCCAGCTATTTTAGATAATTATAGAGATTTGTGTCATAAAACAGGTGGTGAAGTATATTTTAGTAAAACTCCTAGCCAAAAAGAATATGTAACACTATTAACAGAAGTTATCTGTAATTCTTGTGGTATTGATAAGTGTAAAGAGTTTGATTTTTCTGAAGTTAAACCTTGTATTTCTGTTAAGTGGGGAGACAGCGAATGCGATTGTTTAGAGTCTTCAGACTATGAAGTAATGACACTAACAGTTTGTAATTGTTTTTCAAATATCAAATTTGCTAATTTCAAAATTTCTATGATTGAAGTTGTAGATAAAGATGGTAAACCTGTAAAAACGTTACCAAATGGCACTCCGTCTGTCAAAGTTCATCCAATAGGAGTATTCTGTTTTGGAGATATTGAGCCTTGTTCTTGTGTAACTAGAGAATTTGTTTTAATCAATGAAGGTGCAAAAGATGGTGAATATCAAATTAACTTGAAGGGAATTTGTTACGATATTGCCAAAGCTGAATATACAGAACAGTGTTTCAAATTCAACATTTGTAAAGACTAAAAAGAGGTATTTTTATACTACAAATTAGAATTGAGGTTGCTTAATAAAGTGACCTCAATTTTTATTATAGCATTGTTAAATAAGTATCTTTTTTAAATCAATAAAACATCTAATACTTTGATTATGTATGATTTAAATTTTTAATTTTAAGTAAAAGCTATTTCAAATTAACAATACCTTTAAAAACATAATTATTACCAATACAAGGGAGCATGCTCCCTTGTAAAAAAAATGATACAATGTTCATAAAACTCACTCCTTATAAACACCCATAGTTGCATATTTATCCATTCTAGTAGCAACTAAATCAGTATCAGACAAGTCTTTTAATTCCTCAAAAGCAGTAAGTATTTGATTTTTAACCGCTTCAAAAGCTCCTTCTTTGTCTGAATGAGCTCCGCCAACAGGTTCTTGTATAATGCCATCAATGAGTTTTAACTTCTTCATATCTGTACCTGTCAGTTTTAATGCTTCTGCGGCTTGCTCTTTATATTCCCAACTTCTCCATAAAATAGAAGAACAAGATTCTGGTGATATGACCGTGTACCAAGTATTTTCCATCATATATACTTTATCACCTACACCAATTCCTAAAGCACCACCTGATGCGCCTTCCCCAATTACAATGGTAATAATAGGCGTTTTTAGGCGGGTCATTTCATAAATATTTCTTGCAATCGCTTCGCCTTGTCCACGTTCTTCTGCTTCTAGTCCTGGGTAAGCCCCTGGCGTATCTAATAAAGTAACTACAGGAATTCTAAATTTCTCTGCCATTTTCATTAAACGTAGCGCTTTTCTATACCCTTCTGGGTTTGCCATTCCGAAGTTTCTGTATTGACGGGTTTTTGTATTATAGCCTTTTTGCTGACCAATAAACATAAAAGATTGATCGCCAATTTTACCCAATCCGCCAATCATAGCCTTATCATCTCTTACATTTCTATCTCCGTGAAGTTCCATAAACGTATCGCCACAAATAGCCTTAATATAATCTAATGTATAGGGTCTATTGGGGTGTCTAGAAAGTTGAACCCGTTGCCAAGGCGTTAAGTTTTTGTATATATCTTTTCTAGATTTCTGTAATTTTTTTTCAATTTTTTTGCAAGTAGCAGTAACATCTACATCACTTTCT
>JBMYWO010000010.1:0-31864 GCA_049607505.1 Polaribacter sp. | reverse complement strand
TTTGTTGATGTTTAGGTTGTATTCCATACCATAAGGTGCTTTTGGAATTATGATAGGTATATCCATTTAAAACAGCTCGTAAATCATCTAATTGAGATGTATAAACCCTATAATCATCATTTGTAAGTTTAAAAAATAATGCGCCGTCATTGGAGCCATAATTAGGTAATTTTCCTGTTATTGGATCGGTACAAGCATCTAAAAAATCTAATGATTTTTGCGCTCTATCGTAAACAATATTTTCAAACTTATCATTATTTAATTTTGCTAATTGAATTCCCCAAGTCAATAATTGCACAGCAACTCTGTGATAATTCATAGAAAACTGCAAGAAAGTTCCATCTTCATAAATCTGATATGCTATTTCTTGTTCAAACCATTGTTTCCCTTTTTTACCCCATTTTTTAACATTTGGAAAAAATGGAAAAAGTTTTTCCGAAAGATATAGCATTAACACTTCTGTAATTGCATGATTATTTCTTACAGTAATTCTTGAAAAATGAATATTGTGATAGACATGATGAATTTGCCAATAGATAGTATGCATTATTTTTTGAAATAATTCCTCCGTCAGATTTTCAGAATCTTTATAATAATACAGTGCAAATGTCCAATTAAGTACACGCAAACTTATTTCCTGGCTACATTTATAATTTGGTCCTTGGTTGATAGGGTTTTTATTGATAAAATCTTCTATTTCAGTAAGCACATATTTAGATTGATCATCTTTAAAATGATAATCATAACGAATTATATCATACAAAAAAGAAAATCGTGCCTTTTCCCAAACATATTTTATATCGCCTGCTTCGCTTGATAAATCTTGAATTTCTGACCAATGTTTATTGATGTCATATTGATAGCCTGTATCTGGATTTGTTACCCAATTGTAGGCTGTTCCTAAATCAATTTTCGTTTTATTAAAAAAAGTAAAAACTCCTTTTTTGATTTCTTCAAAATTTTCTACTAATTGACTTGATTTTTGGGGTTGTAAATTCGATATGTTTTTACCATAAAAGAAAAATGGAGGTAAATTTTCTCTCCATTCTTTTAATACAATACCTATTTTAGATTTTGGCTTTACAGGAAAGGTTTTTTTCTGCCAACCTAATTTTGTTTTTATAAGATAAGAAATTCTAAAAAAAAGATAACGAAACCCCATATTAGAAATTAGGTTGAATATTTTTTTTGCTTTTTGAATCATAAATAATAGTATGGTTGGTTCTACTCCAAGTTTAATGGAAATAATTGTAAAAATTTATGCGAAAATAAAAAATTAACCGCAAAAGACACAACGTTTTTAACTGAGCACTGCGACTGAACACTAAACCTCCACCCACCTTCCTTCTTTTAAACTCTGTATGGCTGCAAAACTAGCTTTGGTTACATTGATTAATTCATCATACGGAATTAAAGCAACATCGCCTTGTTTTATCTTTTCTAGAATTAAACCAAATTGCGCCTTGTGTCCTTTATCTAATTTAGTTTTTAATTTAGAAAAACCTTTTACGCCATAACCATAAGTCTTTCTAAAGTTGTCCATAATTAATGTTTTTTCTTGCGAAAATACTTCTAATCGTTCTTTTGAATAGGATTTTGACCCGTTTGCAAAATAATTGACAACTCCCGTTGAACCATTTTCCATTTTTACTAAAATAGAGGCATTGTCTGTGTTTTCGGCAGGGTTTTCACCTAAAGCATTCATACAAACTGATTTTATGTTACTTCCTGTTAAATAGACGATTAAGTCTAAATAATGGCAGGCTTCACCTATTATTCTTCCTCCGCCCACTTCCATATCATGTACCCAAACTTCTGGTGGAATTGCGCCTGCATTCATTGTTGCAATGATATTCATTGGTGCATCGCCAACTAAGGATTTTATTTTTTGTGTATGTGGTGAAAAACGTCTATTGAAACCAATCATTAAGCTACCATTATTTTTTTGATAACTTTCTTGAATGGCTTTTAATTCTTCAATATTTAATGCTAAAGGTTTTTCAACAAAAACATGCTTTCCTTTGTTTAAGGCTTTTATGACCATATTGGCGTGCAAATTATGACGTGTGGTAATCATCACTACATCTACATCTTCATCCTCTAAAACCAAATCATAATCTGTAGTACTTTGTGCAATATTATGTTTTTTTGCCAATGCTGTTCCGTTAACACCACCTGAAGAAACAATATGTTTTATTTGCGCATTGGTTCCCTTTAATGCAGGCAATAAAGTCATTTTTGTAAAATTACCTGCACCAATCAATCCAATAATTCCTTTGGTAGGCTGTAATTCTTTTTTGTTGACTACAATTGTATTTTCTAATTTGCTGTTTTCATTATATTTTATGATGGATGCAATTGATTTTGAACTTCCAATTTCTCCATAAATCTTTTCAAATTCTTCAAGCGGAACTATTTCTGAAATTAAGTTTTCTACGTGTAGTTTTCCTGTAGAAATGAGTTGTAAAACGGTTTCAAAATTTCGTTTTTCTGTCCAACGTACAAACGGCAGAGGATAATCTATTCCTTTCATTTCATAATCATCATCATAACGTCCTGGTCCATAAGAACAAGAAACTTGAAAACTCAATTCTTTTTCATAAAAATCTGCTCTAGAAATATCTAAACCAATAACACCAACCAAGGTAATTCTTGCTCGTTTTCTACTCATTTGAGCGGCTTGAGAAATAATTGCATTGGATTTTGCTGAAGCGGTAATTAAAACGCCATCTGCGCCTACATTGTTGGTATTTTCTAAAACAAATTTTACAGGGTCGTTTCCTTTTAACGGATTAAAAGCAATGATTCCTTTTTCTTTGGCAATGGCTACTTTGTTATCATCTAAATCATAACCTATTACCTTACAGCCATTTGCCATTAGCATTTCTGCGGATAATAAACCTATTAATCCTAGACCAATGACAACAATCGTTTCGCCCATTGTTGGGTTTATTAGACGTATTCCTTGCAAACCGATAGCACCAATTACCGTAAAAGCTGCTTCTTCATCTGAAACAGTATCTGGAATATGTGCTACTAAATTTTGTGGAATAGAAACAAATTCTGCATGCTGTCCGTTTGAAGCAACTCTGTCTCCCACTTTAAAATCAGTTACGCCTTTTCCGATGGCAATTACTTGACCCACATTGCAATATCCTAAAGGTAGTGGTTGTTCTAATTTGTTAAAAACGGTTTCTAGGGTTGGCAGTAAACCTTCTGTTTTTATTTTGTCTAGCACCATTTTTACTTTGTCTGGTTGCTGTCTTGCTTTTTGTATTAAAGAAGCTTTACCAAACTCTACCAACATACGTTCTGTACCCAAAGACACTAAACTACGTGTGGTTTGTATCAATACTTGACCAAATTTTACTTTTGGTGAAGGGAGTTCTGCTAATTCTGTAACACCTGTTTTAAAGGATTGTAGTATTTGTTTCATTTATTTATTTTTTGGTAGTGTCATAGATTAATTGATGATGAGTTTTTTGGTCTAAATGATGATATTAATCTCTATGACATTTATGAAAACGAATGTCTGGCTGAGCTTGTCGAAGACTAAAGTTTTAAGAAGAAACTCACTTCGACAGGATCAGTGTGACATTTAGTTTTCCGATTGTCTTTTGTTAAAACGAATGTCTTTTTGATGCCTCGAATGACATTCAATAATAAATAATCATTTTGTTTATGACACCACCTATTTTTTAATATAAAAAACCGAATAACCAAAGAGGTATATTGTTATAACTTCCTATTTCAATTTTGTCTTTTACAATATATGCGTTATCCAAATTTAGTATTTGCTTTTGCTTTTTATTTTTACCTCCTATTTCAAATGAATATTTTTCGTTTACATAAAAATCTGTTTTG
Source organism: Polaribacter sp. (assembly GCA_049607505.1). Classification (GTDB taxonomy): domain Bacteria; phylum Bacteroidota; class Bacteroidia; order Flavobacteriales; family Flavobacteriaceae; genus Polaribacter. The sequence continues at coordinate 28,000 of JBMYWO010000010.1, read as the reverse complement.
GCTGAAGCTTTTACCTTATTTTTTTTACTTAGTTGATTAAAGAAGAATGTTTCTCTTATATTTCCAATATTGGCATTTGAACTCAATGTATTCATTAAATTTGAGTTATTTAAGTATATTTTTTCGGGTTTATTTAAGCTATTAATTCCTTTGTTTTCAGCATATAATAATAGTAATAGTTCGGCATCGCTTAATAGTTTTAAATATAATTTCATGGTATTTAAGCTAATTCCTGTTCTTTCACTTAAAGAGTTCATATTGGGTTTAAATGGCACTGAACTACTAATTACCGCTAATAATTTTTTAAGGGATGTAATATTAGATGTTTGAATACTTGAATATTGTGGTATATCAACTTCTAAAACTGTTAGTAAAATTTGGTTTAACTTTTGGTGAAATGATTTTTTATTTTCTAAATAAAAAGGATAATAGCCGTAATTTAAATACTCTTCAAAATATTTTAATGGTTTTATTTTTTGTTTAATCTTTATAGCTATTTCAACATGATTTTCTATGATTTCTTCAATATTATAAGCAGAAAAATCAATATTTGTTTCAAATTTTACAAACTCTCTAAAAGACAACCCAGGCATTTCATACATAATAACTCTCCTACTTAAATCTGCTCTAGATTTGTTTAGATGCAAAAGAGAAGATCCTGTAAAAACAACTTTTAAATCGGGCATATTGTCATATATGTTTTTAAGTTCTATAGACCAATTTGAGTATTTATGAACTTCATCTAATGCTAAAAGGACACCTCCTTTTTTATAAAAATAGGAAGCGACATCGTACAAACGATGTTCTAAAAAGTATAAATTATCTAAACTTACATATAAAACGGTATTGTTGGGTTTAAAATTTAGTCGTATGTACTGAAGAATTAAGGTGGTTTTCCCAACTCCTCTACTTCCTTTAATACCTATAAATCGGTTACTCCAATCAATAGTATTAATAAAGCCTCTAATATTTTTTGTTTGTATTGAGGTATATTTTTCATAAAATTGTTGAATTAAATTTTCCATCATTTATTTTTTGCTAAAATACTAAAAACATCTTTGCATTGATATTTTTTTATCAAAAAGTATCTCTGCATTGATATTTTTTGATAAAAAAACATCTTTTCGTTGATGTTTTTATGATTTTTTTAGCTTTATATTCTATCCTAAAGAAACTAAACTACGTGTCGTTTTTTATCAATACTTGACCTGTTTTTACTTTGGGTGAAGGAAGTCTGCTAATTCTATTATTCCTGTTTTAAAGATGTAGGATTTGTTTCATTGTATCAGTAAATTTATTTTGCCAGATAGTGTCCTAACGGGTTTCATTTTCTTTTTAAATGTTATATCTAATAATAAGTTATTACTATCAAACATATCTTTTGCTTTGTCTTCTGAAATAGTGCTGGAAACGTAATGTATTTCTATTTTGCCTTTGGAAATTTGTTTTACTTGGATAAATTTTGAATGATTAAATAGTGTATGATGACGCCCAAAAATAAATCCTGTCAAACTTATTTTCTTATTATTTTTATCTAAAATAAACTCGCCTTCTCTTCCTTTAGTTATTGTAAAACTTTCTAAAATATCGTTTTTATAATGTAACTTATTTATTTTATCTTGAGTATTATAGCGTATTAATGGGGATGCAAAATTATAATAACTTGTAGATGTCAAATCATACTCTTCCTCATTTTGTATGGCTTCTGAATATCCATACGTATGAAAAGGATGATAGACAAATTTTTCTTCTTTTTCATAGGCCAAAACAGCTCTTTCGGTATGACCATACCAAGATATGGTATCTACTTCAAATGCGTTTTCTATGAATTCTCTATAATGTGTATGCGGATATTCTGAACTTAAAAAAACACCTTCTAATTGCTTTTTTAAACCATGTAATAATTCATTATCATTATTTTTACAGAAAACGGTAAAATCATAAATAGATGACGGATATCCGTGCAAGTATTTTATTTTATATTTTTTTATTATCTCTTTCAACTTGATAGCAACTTTATGGTATTCGCTATAAATATCGAGTCCAAAATGATTTCTTACCACATCATATTCAACTAATTGTTTAACATCACTTCTGCCACCAAATACTAATTTTAAATCTGATGCTTTGTATCCTAATTTATCCCATATAGTATGTATATGCGCCCATTCATGTCCCATAGAATTAGGTAAAATATATAATCCGAATGGAGTTCCTGAAGTTCCTCCTGTATTCACTTTATATCTTCCTTCTGCTTTAAAACTTCTGTCCTCTATATTGTAGTTATTAAAAATTTCTTTTGTTGTAATTGGTATTTTTTGAATATCAGAAAATATTTTTAATTGATTGGGAACAAAACCTGATGTATTGTAATATTCTTTATAGAATTTAATATTATTGTAACTGAACTCAACAATCGTTTTTATCTTGTTAAAAATAAAAGCTTGTTGCTCTGTTTTTGTCATTAATTCAAAAGAATTAATTTCTTTTTTTCTTTTATTGTAAATACTCCCTATGCCTGGTCGAAAACGATAGGGAATTCGGTTAAGGTTTATTCCTAAATATGGAGGAATATTTTTTAAATTTTCTTTTAGAAATACTGCTATGGGCATTATTTTTTTTCGCTATTCATTTAACATCTTAATTTTAAGGGTTAAATAGTGTTTTTTAATTTTAATTTTTTTCTATGTAAAATAATTTCTTCTTCAGAAAACCTATATTTATAATGTTTTGCAGGTGAACCTATAACAATAGAATAAGGGGCTACATTTCTAGTTACCAATGAGCCTGCTCCAATAATACATCCCTCTCCTAAAATTACACCTTTTAGTATAATTGAATTTGCACCAATCCAAGTGTCTGTTTCTATTAAAATGGGGGTTGGTGTTTGTATTGTTTTTTCTTTATTCGAAATATTTATCATAAATCTACCCACTTGAGTACTATCATGATCTCCTCCTATAATAGTAACATTAGGTCCAAACATTACTTTACTTTTTATTTCAATTTCTCCACTAAATTTAGCACCTTTCGCAATAAAAATATCATCATTTAATTTAATTGTTGAATAAGAAAAAGAATCGTTAGGGTCAAAAATCACATTTCTTCCTGCTTTTTTAAACAAAGGTTTAATTAAATACATGTGAACTCTTCTAATAGATTTTTTTAAAAAAATAAAAAACTTTGAAAAAATAATAAGACTAAACATAGTTATTTTTTTGTATTAAATAAGTAGAAAAAATAAGTGTTAAGAAACTATTTAAAATCAATAAATATATCATCATGTTTATTTCAAAATATTTTATACTAATTACAATTGATATTAAGATTAGGATTGACGAAATAAAATTTATTGTATTTAACGTGTTTGTTTTTCCTTTAGAAACTATTAATGCAATATTAATTGCATTTAAACACCTAAAAAACCAAACAAATAATAATATTTTTAAAAATTCTAGGCCCGCACTAAATTTATTATCATAAAAATATTCGACAAATATGGGTAATATTATATATGAAAGAAATAAAATTGTTAGAGCTGCTAAAAACAATATAAAATTGTATTTTTTGTACAAATTAAATAATGTTTTTTTACTCGTTAGGTGTTTAGAGAAAAAAGGAGTAGCTACCTGTACAACTGTTCCTTGAAACATACCTAAACCAAGTATAAAAATAGACGCAAAACTATATTGTCCAATTAATTTAGGATTATGAGCATAAAAATACCCTAATAATATAATGTCTAGATGTATTGATATATTCCCAAAAACATTAGCTCCTAAACCATAAATCCCAATTGCTAACTGTTCTTTTATTTTCTTATAGAAATTGTTAATAGATTTTTTAAATTTGAGTGTAAAGTATTTGTTTATAAAGAAAATGTAAAAAATCAATGTAATTACTAATCCAATCCAAAGACCATGCATAAAACCTAAAAGACCATATAGATAAGTAAAAATTACAATTGATAGTAGTGAGAGTGTTTTTGTAAGAATTAGTATTCCAGCAAATTTTTTGAACTCTCTGTTTGCTTGAAAAAAAGCGGTAAGAAGTGCTGTTAAGGCTGTAATAATTATTATAAACGAAAAACTAAAAAACAGGTATTTAACTTCCTCTATTTTTGTTGCTAAATTAAAATAAGCTATCAGTAAAAACACAAACCATATTAGAAGAGAAACTGGTAATACCGTATAGAATGCAACTTGTAGAATTTCAGATTTTCTTTTATCGTATTTTGGGTCTGCACATAATACTAAAACCGAAGTGCTAAAACCCATACCCGCTACAATACTTAAAATTTGAGCATAACTCTGAAATATTTTTATATACCCCAATTCTTCTTCTGTAAGAAATTTAGCAACTAACAATTGAGAGCCAAAAGCAACGAGTGCAAATAACACATTTGCCATTAAAATATGAAAAAAGCCTTTTCCCCAAAAATTCCTTATGTATGCTATAATAACTCTCAAATGTTGCTTTTAATGTTTAATTGTTTTAAGATAGTTTTTATGTATTTTGGTAACTGTTTTTTCAAAATTTTTATCAAACATATACCTTTCTTTTATTAGGTGAATTCTACGTTCTTTTTCTTCTAAAGAAGTGGTATTCTTATTTAGAATTTTGCTTCTCATTTCATCCGCAATTTTGTCTTTATTTAATGGTGTTAATTCTAATTTAAATCCAAAATATTCTTCTATATATTGATATGGTTTTATATCACTTATAATAATTTCTTTCTTCTGAAGTAAAGGTTCAAAAATTGTATTAGATAATTGGTCGTGTGCTGCAATTTGCAAACCACAGTTCATTTTAGACCATAAAATATTGAAGTTTTCTGTGTCAAAATATTTGACTCTGTTCAATAAAATGATTGTCTCTTCTAATTTATATTTTTTAATTAAACCAATAATTTCTTGTTGGCGTTCTTTGTTAATAGCGTTGCCATCTATAAAATAGACTTTAAAATTAGGTAATTTTTCTTTTGTTAAAATATGTACGGCTTCTACAACTAAATCATGTCTGCTAACTGACACGAATGATTTTGGATAATAAAAATTATAGCTTTTAGTATCTATTTTTTCTAATAACTTATAAATTTCTGGATCTACTACCTCTGGAGTTTTAAAATATGCTTCTGATAATCCTAAAACATTTACTTGAACTTTTTCCTTAAATTTATCTCTTACTATATCCGCAGTACCGTACCAATTGCAATTTATAATATCAAAGTTCTTAATGGCAAAAGCCGTTACTTTGCCAAAAAAACTATTTTTAACTGCTCTTGTTGGAAGTTGTTCTCCCCAAATATGAAGGATAGATTGTGTTTTTCTTTTTTTAAATAGAAGAAAAAAAGATATTATATAGAGCAAATGACCTCCACCCATTAACCAAACAACATCGTATTTATTAATTTTAAAAAGTAAAAAATAAATATTTTTTAGTATCGAATAGAATTTAATATTCTTATAGGTAGCTTCAAAATTATTAGTGCCATGGTAATAAAAATCTACTTTTACATTTGAGTTCTTATCAAAATAATTTAAAAAGGGTTGGATATTATGACCAAAACCAGGTCCAAGTAAAATTATTTTCATTCTAAACGTATTTGTTTCTCGTTTGATATAATATTTATCAGAATAGAGAATAATATTATATTCTGAATAAAAAAGAAAAAAGTAGATGGTATCGCAAATATATAACCGACTAATATTAATGTAAATAGACTAATTTCTGTAGCTGTCTTTTCCTCTTTTGTTATCATAAAATTAAAAATGTAGAATAGGGTTATTGCGAAAAAAATGACAAAAAATATTAATCCATAAAATAAAAGAATAAAAATATATTCATTATCAGTTAGTTTGGCTAATTCTTTAAAATAGCTTTTACCCCATCCAATTAAAAAATAGGATTCATTTTCGTATGCTTTATTTATAAGACCATCCCAAATTCTTTGTCTTGCGCTTATATCAACTTCTCCTCTTCCTACATAACCAGAAACACGAACTAATTTTTTAGAATTATTTGTAATAAAATAATTTAACCCTATGGATAAAGAAATTACTAACAGCAATATTAGAAGGATATCTTTTTTCTTAATATTCTTTAATCTAATCAATGTAAGTACTAAAAAAGATATAGACAAACACGTCAAACCTGTTCTAGACAAAGTGGCTATATTTATGAATATGAGCATAAATATGATTAATAAAGTCTTTATTTTATTGACATTTTTCCCAAAATAATAATTAGACAAAAATAATGTAAAAAAGAAAACGCTTGAAGAAGCATGCTGTCCTGGTCCTGAAAAAAGCCCTTTACTTCTACCTCTTGAAACCCAGTGTGTTTCTGCCCAATAATTTGTTTTAATAAATTTATAAATAGAAGTACTATCTGTTAGAGCTACATTAAATTCCATTAGGGTAATTGCAAAATCGATACTTACTATAACCGCTAATATACTTAACAGTTTGGCATACGTAAGATCTTTAAATGAATAAGACATTACAATTAAATACGTGGGCAAAACCAATCGAGCAACTTCAGAAATATCTTTTTCTAAAGAAATTTGTAAAGAAAAAAGTCTAAATAATGTGAAAAAAGTTACCCAAATAGTGAGCAATAATGCAATCTTGGACGTATAATTAATATTTATTTCTGAATTATAAAAAAAAATGACACCAATTATAAAAACAATTGCAAAGTAAGTTCTATAATCTTGACCTCTAGGTATTAAAAAAACAGATAATATAAAAATCCAAACGTTAAATAATTTCTTTGATTCTATTTTATCAAAAAGCTTATCTGATTTTAAATAGCTCATTTACAAATAATTAAAAATTTTACAAAATGATTTATTTAAAATATTTTACTGTTTTATGCTGAAGAACAAAATTACCTTTTTATAACCCCACAAAAATCCAATACTTTTTTATTAGATAAATCTAAATCTTTAAACTCATTATGAGCCACCAAAAATACAACAATATCCGCTTTATTCACAGCTTCTTTAGAATCGGTTAATTTAAAGACATTATGATTTTCTATATTGGGTTCTACAATAAAATACGCTCCATTATTGTCATTCTGTAATACTTTATTGACAATATATTTGGCTGGCGATTCTCTTAAATCATCAATGTTGGGTTTAAAAGCAAGTCCCATTAAGGCAATGCTTGGTTTTTTTCCGTGTTTCAATTCAAACTTTAATTTCTCTGTTTGAATTTTCTCTGCACACCAAAAAGATTTGTAATTGTTTACTTGTCTTGCTGTTCCAATAATTTTAGATTCTATTGGATAATCAGAAACTATAAAATACGGATCCACTGCAATACAATGTCCGCCAACGCCACATCCTGGTTGCAAAATGCTTACTCGTGGGTGTTTATTGGCTAAATTGATTAATTCCCAAACATTAATAGCTGCTTTATCACAAATCAGCGAAAGTTCATTTGCAAAAGCTATCTGCACATCTCTTGAAGAATTTTCTGTTAATTTACACATTTCCGCGGTTCTAGCATTGGTAGTATGTAATTTTCCTTTTACAAATTGTTTGTAAAAATTGATGGCTTTTTGAGTAGATTTTTCATCAACGCCTCCTATAACTCTATCATTATGAATTAGTTCATACATTACATTTCCTGGTAAAACTCTTTCTGGGCAATATGCAATGTTTAATGTATCTTTTAATGCTGGTCTTTCGTCATAAATTAGACGCATCATCTTTTCTGTAGTACCAATTGGCGAAGTAGATTCTACAATATATAAATCGTCTTCTTTTAATAAGGGAAGAATGGTTCTAGTTGCTGCTTCTACATAAGAAATATCTGGTTTATGATTTCCTTTAAATGGGGTTGGTACAACAATTAAATAGGTATCTGCTTCTACGGGTTTGGTAGCTGCTTTTAAAAAACCTTTTTGTACGGATTCTTCTACGGCAATATCTAAACTTGGTTCAACAATGTGTATTTTACCTTTGTTAATGGTATCAACTACATCTTGATTAATATCTACTCCGTGAACTTGAATTCCGTTTTGTGCAATTAAGGCAGATGTTGGCAACCCAATATATCCTAAACCTATGGTAACCACTTTTACTTTACTCATTACTATTCTAAATTTGAAATAAATTCAATAATTCTTTGACATGCTTTTCCGTCTCCATAAGGATTGTGTAAAGAACTCATTGATTTGTATTTATCAGAATTATGTAATAATTCTTGTGTTTCTTTTATTATTTTGTTCCTATTTGTTCCTACTAAAATTACAGTTCCAACATCTACAGCTTCTGGTCTTTCGGTAGTGTCTCTCATTACTAACACTGGCTTCCCCAAACTTGGTGCTTCTTCTTGTACGCCACCACTATCGGTAATGATTAAGTAAGATTTGTTCATCAACCAAACAAATGACGGATATGACAATGGTTTTACTAAATGAATATTTTTGATATCCCTCAAAAGTTCATGTACGGGTTTTAAAACATTCGGGTTTAAATGGACTGGGTATATAATTTCTATATCATTGTTATGAGTAGCAATTTCTTTAAGTGCCCCACAAATATTGATAAATCCTTGTCCGTGATTTTCTCTTCTATGACCTGTTACTAATAGTATTTTTTTATTAAAATTTATTTTATTTTTAAGTTGAATGATCTCTTCGTTTTCTAAATTCTCTACTCGATGGGAACTTTCTAACAAAGCGTCTATGACTGTATTTCCAGTAATTAAAATGTTCTCTTGAGAAACATTTTCTTTTACTAGATTTTCTTCTGATTTTGTAGTTGGCGCAAAATGATAGGTTGCCACTCTACCGGCAACTTGTCGGTTCATTTCCTCTGGAAAAGGCGATAGCATATTATGAGTTCTTAAACCCGCTTCTACATGACAAACTTTTGCTCCTGAATAAAAACCTGCAATGCTAGCAGCCATGGTAGTTGTAGTATCTCCATGCACATACACAAAATTGGGTTGAAACGATTCTAAAATGGGTTTTAATCCACTAATTACTTCACCTGTTAAATGATAGAGGTTTTGATTGGGTTTCATTAAACTTAAATCATAATCTGGAGTAATGTCAAAGAAGTTTAAAACTTGATCTAACATTTCTCTATGTTGTCCTGTAACACAAACTTTGGTTTGAAATCTTTTATCTTTTAGAAATTGATTTACCAAAGGTGCCATTTTTATGGCTTCTGGTCTTGTGCCAAAAATGATTAGGTTTTTCTTCATTTTTTTCTTTTTGAAAAATACTCAAATCAACATATAACCGAATAATTTATACATTTAATTCTAAAGATTTATATTCTTGTAATAATGCTTCCCAAAGATTTCTTTGCTCATATCTATCTTTAATTATTTTTCTTGAATGTTGTTGCAAATTCACTTTTAATGTTTGATTTTTAAGTATCTTTTTCATTGCTAGATATATGCTATCTACACTTTTTACTGGAATGATTAACCCATTTATACCCTCTTCAATGATCTCATTACATCCATTAATATTCGTTACTATTGAAGGTAAATTCATTGCTCCAGCTTGCATCACTACATTAGGAAACCCTTCTCTATAACTAGGAAATACTAAAACATCTGATATAGAAAAATAAGGGCGAACATCTTTTTGAAAACTGACAGAAATTATATTTTTATGAGTCTTTATTGAAGTTAATGTTTTTTCTTTTAAAGGATCTAATTCCATTTCTAAAGAACCCACTAATAGTAATTTTGTATTCTCATTTTGAAGTTTTTCAAATGCTTCTACCAACTCATTGATTCCTTTATCTCCTACGATGCGCCCAACAAAAATAAACACAAAATCATCTTTTTGAATCTTCAAATTGTTTTTTAGAGTTCGCTTTTCTTCTTCCGAAAATATATTGGGATTAAAATAGGAGGTATCAATTCCGTTAGAACTGCCGTTGGCAATTACTTTTAATTTTTCTTTTTTAGTAAATTTATTTTCTATAATAATTTTCTCTAAACCAAAAGAATTAGGGTATATTTTAGTGGCACAGCGATACGTTATTTTTTCTACAAAATTTAATATTCTTCTTTTCAGTCCTTTTGTTTCTAATAAAGGCAATCCTGCAACTGTATGTAACCTATTTGGAACTCTAGCAAAATAAGATGCTAACATTCCTACAATCCCAGCTTTAGGAGTATGCGTATGAACAATTAATGGTTTTTCTTTTTTTAAAAATTTAAATAAGCGAATTACCGTTTTTACATCTTTTAGCAGCGTAATCGTTCTTGTTAACTCTAAATGAAAAGTATTTACATTTTGATTTTTTCCAAACGCTACTAATCCTTCTTTATCTGAAGAAACAGCCGTTATGTCATAAAATTCTGACATAAATTCCAACTGATTCTCTAGCAATTTTTCTAAAGAAAGTGGGACTGTAGTGATGCGGATTAGTTTTGGTTTCATTAATTATTTTTTTGAGTATAATTAATACTTTTCATATAAGCCATAGACCATAAAAGGAAAAGAAACATTCCTGGTAGAAACATATTACGCATACGAAGCATAATACCCACATTTCCTAAAATTTGCGAAAAAGATAAAGTCCCTATTATTAGAAATATAGTTAAACTTTTTATAATTAGTGGGGCATTTTTAAAAATTATTTTAGGTTTATTTTTAAACACTTTTATTGTTAGCAACAATAAAAGTAAGTTTTCAAAAGAAGCTAATATTGCTGGAATACCATTAATATCAAAAAAAAAGGGTCTATACAAAAACGTAAATATTTTTAAAGGCAATGGATATGAAGATATATCTACACTAGATCCTGTATGGCTTCTGCTTAAATTTTTAATTTTTTTTTCAGAAAATTTATTATAATTTTCAACATTTAAACTTTCTATCTGTGTGTACTGTAAAACTTTAGGAAGCATAATAATAAAAACACCTACTAACACTCCTATTAAAACCCCTTTTTTAAATATAGATGCTTTGGCATTAAACAAATAAGTAAAGCCAAATGCAATAATTATAAATAATATAATATGGGGTCTCACTAAAAAACCAATTACTGCAAAAATAATTGGTATTATATATTTATTCTTATCAATATAGTAGAAAATAATTGCTATACAAAAAAACAATAAAGTATCCTTGCCCACATTACATGTCCAAAAATGTAAATTAGGAAGAAAGAATAAGAAAGGAAATAAAGAAATATTAAGGAATTTTACTTTTAAAGATATTTTTTCTATTGAAATTTTAAAAAAATAAAGTATTCCTAAATAACCAACAAAAGCGTACATTATAGATCCTGTAAAATAAGAAAGTCCTAAAACTTTTGAAGGAAAAAAATTTATTGCAATCATAGCAGCTGTTCCTTTTAATAAAAACATATTTAAGAACATATCTATATCCTTAATTAAAATTGCATCTTCCCAATATCTATTAGAATCGCTACCTCCTTGAGATAAGATACTAAAATAAAAGTAAACGCAAAAGATTAAATGATATATCCATAAATATCTTGCAATAACTATATTTTTATTTGATAGTTTATATTTTTTAGAAACATAAAAACCAAATAAAATTAAGAATAAAGAAATTACAAAATCTAAAATCATTATATTTTATGGGTCAAATAAAAATCAATTTCTTTCATAAAACTTTTTATGCCTCTTTGACTTAAATAACTATTAAAATTATTTTTCTTTGGCGTTAAAGTTTTTGTTAACTTTTTACTTAACAAATATGTTAAGTTATCTATATCTTCAGGTTCTAATGTTTGAAGGCAAGGAATATCTGATATATCACCTGCGCAATTAGTAGAAATAACATTATTATTTACACTCATCATCTGTAATAAGACATTTGGGAAACCTTCTATTCTTGATGACACTACGCATAAAGAAGCTTTTTTAAAATAGGGATAAACATTTTTTACATGACCTAGTAATAATACCTTATTATTTAATCCCAAATCAATAATTAATTTCTCTAAATTATCCCTCTCTGGTCCTTCTCCTAAAATAACTAAAAAAAAATCATTGTTAAAATTTTCTAAATTCTTGTAGGCTTGAATTAAATTATCAAACCCTTTTTCTATAATTAATCTTCCTGCCCCAACAATATATTTCTTATCAGTTTGAATTTCTTCATTTATTTGGTCTTTTGAAGGAAATTCAAAAGGATTAGCAACAACTTGAACTTTACCCTTTAAGTATGGGATGGAATCAAGTAACTGTTTTTTCATTAAACTGGTCTGACAAATAATTAAATCTGTATAATTATAACCAATTCTATAAAACCATTTATAAATAGTTTTTTTAAAAAAATTAAATCTTAAAAAAATAGATGTTGATTCTCTTACTATTAAATACTTTGTATCAAGTATTTTTAACTTCCTAAAAAAACCTAAAGCCCCTGAAATAATTGTTTGACTTGAATAAACACGAGTATATATATTTTTGTTTTGTAATAAATAAATTCCTAAACTAAAAAGGTTAATAATATAACTCTTACTTTTAAAATCTTTAATTAAGTTAATTTTTAAGTTTTCTTCCCATTCATTAGAAGTTTTTTTGGATAGAAAAATTACATCAACAATTTCTTTTGAGTGAAACTTTGTGATTTTTTGTAAAACTTGTTCAGCCCCACCTAAACGATCACTGAGAATAATTATTAAATTACTCATTTTTAGAAGCTTTTAAAAGTTGCTCTATCATCCAGTATTGAGGGTTAAATTTAGTTTTTATAAATTCTATTTTATTATTCCAATAACCTGGGCATTTATCGTAAGCTAACATAGAAAACCCAAAACAAACTTCAATGATTTGAGGTTGTTTATTGTTGTAAGCAAAATCATAAGCAATGCATTGAAATTTTAATTTCTTACTTGTTTCAAAAGCTATTTTTAACATATTAAGATCTATTTCATTATTATCATAAGAAATTACTCCACTACCTGAAGCTCTAAAATCATTTTTTCTATTAAATCTCTTAATAGCAAATGCTTTGTTTCCAATTACGATTACTCTAGTATCAAAATCATTTTTTTTAAGAAAATCTTGAGTATAAAAATACCCTTTTTCAGGAGGAACAATACGTGCTTGTTCATTTGTTATTTTAATTCTATTTTTTATTTTTTTTAATAATAAGAAAGGTTTTTTTATTGTCTTTACTAACTTAAAGTATTTTTTAATTCTTGATGTTTTATTTTCAACAGTACTTATTCCTTCAGAAAACATTAAGTCAACATATTTTAAACCTTCATTAATTGAATTAATTAATTTTACATTTACAGCACCTGCACCTCTACGTAACTTAAACACAAAAGGAAATGAATTGGATTTAACAAAGTTAATCGCTTTATCTTTTTCATAATAGACATAACTAGGTACTAATGGAACTTCTTTTGATTCTAATAAATATTTTTGAGCTATTTTGTCATCGAAATGCCATCTAGTATGATAGTTAGGAAATGTTTTTATTCCAATATTATCCGCTGCATTTAATACATAAGAAAAAGTTCTTAAATCTGTATAGTTTCCATGATTAACATGCCATAAGAGATGGGTTATTTTATTTTTAATTAGAATCTTAATAATATCTGAAGAATGACAATCAACAATAATATAATTAACATTATTCTCACAACAATAATTTACCCATCTATCAGAAAAACTTCCTATACGTTGATGAATTGCTACTTTACAAATCATATTTTTTATTTTTATGAATCAATGTTAATAGTTTATTTTTCATAATTAATTTTAATGAATGGTTAGAACTTATCCATCCAATATAAAGTAATATTAAAACTGATGTAATATTAAGCACTAAAAATGAGTATATATTTTTTTCTAACAAAAAATTTAATGAAAAGACTAATACTATATTTATAAATTGGTATAAATATATTCTTAAAAACTTATTTATATTTATTGCAAAAAGTTTTAAATAGCGATATACTTGAAAAATTAAAATTAAAGTATAACCTAAAGAAAGACCTATTAAAAACCCCTCTAATTTAAAATGCAGATACCCTACGTAAGCAAATAAGAGGGAAAAAACTGTATTTAAAACATTAAACTGTACGCTCATTTTTACTTTACCTTCACTATAATATATCATTAACATAATACTAAAAGAAGGTAATAATGATGGGGCGCAAATTAGAAAAATTGTCCAAGAAAAATCGTTATAAATTCCTTCAAAAAAGTAAATATTAATAAATTGTGCATTTATTATTACAAGTAAATTTAAACCTACAATAACAATTGCATGAAATTGAGTCCCTGTCAAAATAATCTTAGACAAACTGTAGTTATCCTTAAGTGCTTGAGCAGCTGGAAGTATCGGTCTTATAATCATTGAAGATATAGTTTGTATTAAAGTAACAATTCTTTTAAGAATTCCAAATTGACCTACTATTTCTGGATATGAAATTACACTTAATAAAAACTGAGAGCCATAATTAAATAGTTGTCCAAAAATTGTTATAATAGATATTCCTTTTAAATAATTAAAAGTATCTAAAATATAAACTTTCTTTCCCCAAGAAACGCCACATAGATTACTAATTAATAATTTTCTAACTTGAGCTATCTGAATTATTAACTTAAAGGTTGGCACTAAAACAAATGTAATAAAACTAAAACCAATTATTGAGTGTATATCTACACCGTACCACCAAATAAAAAATATTAGAATGTAAAAAATTTTAGATATTATTGATGCACTTGAAGAAAGATCAAATCTCACAAAACCATTTTGAATTGCTGTTATAAATGAATTAATATTTTGAATAATTACACCTATTGCAAACCATTGAATAGATAATTTTAAAATTCTTTGTCCTTCTATATTTATTTGATTAAAAAAAAAATGTACATTATAAGCTATTATTAAACATAAAAAAACTCCTAATATTGATAGAAAAAATTTAAGCCAAAAGTATGACCAAAAAAAGTTAGTAAAAACTAATTTTCCTTGTTTAAGGTATTTATCGGTATAATTTACAATTGTAGAACCGATACCTAAATCTAACACTGCATTAATTATATTTAAAGAAAAAACTATTTCGAATAAACCATAACGAGAAGCTCCTATATTATTAATAATAAAAGGAATAAATAAAATCCCAACTAATCCAGAAAAAAGAAAATTAAAAAACTGATAAACAACACTTTTAGTTATTTTTTTCTCTACACTAGACATTAGTTCTGTATTGTTTGGATATAAATTTAACTAAATTAATTATAGAGTCTTCCATAGTTACACTAGATCTTTCTTTAACACCTTTATAATGATTTGCTTTTATACAGTTTAAATAGATTCTATTTAAAGCAATAGTACATTGTTCTATATTTATTAATTCTGTTAGCTTTGATAAAGAATTAATCTTTTTTAAATCATTCTTATCTTTTATCCTTATTACACTAGGTAAAGATTCATACCAAGCTGTCCCAAATACAATTGGTGTTTTTTTTCTAAATAAAGCTTCTACACCAATAGTTCCAGTTAAAGTAGCTATAGCTAAAGAATTATCTATTAAATCAAAAATATTTTTTCCTAAAAAAACTAATCTAACTCTTGAGAACTGCTGTAGTTCTTCATAAAAACTCTTAACCCGGCCAGTTTGTCCTTCTATTGATGGATTAAACTGACTTTTATGCTCTTTTACGTAAATTAATGTTTCTTGCGAGGTATTTTTTAATAAAGATTTTATCATTAATAATTGATCTACATAAATATCTCCACTTGGACAACTTGTTTCTTCTGGTTGATAGTGTAGAGCTACTAATATGTAAGGCAGATTTAAATCAACTTTAGAACAAATACTTTGATAATGTTTCTTTAATCTATTTTTATAACTTATTCCTCTTAATTTTTCTAAATATACTTCGATCCCATAAAAAGTAGACTCTTGTAAACTAACACCTTTTTTCTTCCAATAAATTGGTTTTTCTTGAAATAACTTAAAAATATTTTTTCCTTTATTTTTAGTTAATGTTTCTATAATTCTTATTAATTTAGATTTACTCTCATCTTTTTTTTGATTAAGCATATAATATGGAACAGCTTCATCATATTTTTTTTGAATTTTTTCAATATATAATGAGACTTCCTTATGTATCTCAACAAAGGTTTCTTCTTCTTTTAATGGAAAATACGATGTAATACTGTTCATTGGTAATATATGACCTGCCCAAGGTGTCATTTTTACAGTAAAAAAATCAATCTTTAAAATTTTTGAGGCAACATAAATAATATAATCAAAAACTCTATGAGGTATACTTGGAGCTACAATTAATTCAACATCTAAATTTATTAAAACATTAAGCCATTTATTTAGTTGATCTCTAAAGTAATTTTGTCGTTCAGAAAAGTTAAAAGAATTTCGATTATAATCTAATCTATCCATCATTTTAAGAGCCATCAATTCTTTTTCTGCTAATGTTTTAAAATCAAGACCATCTATTTGAATATTATTAATATCAAAGTTTAATGAAGGAAATATTCCTTTCCATGCTAAACTCATATCATGATAAATAGTCCCACTCATTTTTTGTGAAATTATGGGCTTTTCATCTTTCCAACCGATCCAATAAACTGGTTTTAAATTATAATTTTTATTTAACTCAAGAGCAACATCTATCCAAGGTTCTGCTAATGCACAACAAAAAAATGTGTTTTTATTTTTCTTCATTTATATTAAATAATAGTACGCACAATACAAAATGCTTCTGCAAATTCTTTACCTACAGACACCCCTCTTTGTTGAGCAAGAATTTTTAGAGCTTTTGGAGATCTTGGATGAGGGAAATCACGTTTTTCAAACTCATAAGACTCCATCCCTTTTATTTTTGCCTCAATATCTTGTTCACTAACTTGAATGAAAAAATTTGGAATAAACTTTCTCGGGTCTGTAGAGGCAATCCATTCTGTTCCCGATGGTGTTTCGAAAGTAATTATTGTATGAACATTTTCATGTTTCATAGGCCTTGTTGCTGTAATTACTGCTTCAAAAGTTCGTTGATGATCTATATTAACATCACCGCCGTTGTGTGTAAATATTATTTCTGGCTGAAAAGCTTCTTTTTCTTTTTCAACTACTTTAATAATATCAAGTAATGCAACAGTATCAAATCTATTATCTGGAAAATCATATATTCCTACAGATTCATAACCAATACATTTTCTTGCTTCTTCAATATTTTGTCTATGAATTTTCAACTCTTTTTCCCATTGTTCAGGGTTTCTTTCATCTGAACGAGAAGTAATCCCTTCACCTAAAATCACAGCTCTAACTTTACAGTTTTGCTCATGAATTAGTTTATGCATAGTTGCGCCCAAACCCAATAATTCATCATCAGGATGAGCTACAACAACTAATATTTTTTTATCTTTAAAATTCATACTATTTAATCATATTTAACGATAATGGCTCACCTCTTGAAACATCTTGATTAAATTGCTTTCCTAATATTTCTTTATAATATTTAGGATGAAGCCCATTACCTGGCCGTATAGATTTAATGTTTTCTTCAGAAATAATACTTCCCTCATTTACATCTTTCACAACAAATAAAGATCTAGCAAATTGTTTATTATTTTTTACTTTCTCTGTTAATTCATAGCTCACCTTTCCTAGGGTTTTTTCTAAATCCCTAACACTATCAACCATCTCTTTAAATTCATTAGGAGTCATTGAAAAAGAAGCGTCTGGACCTCCTAAACTCCTATCTAAAATAAAATGTTTCTCTATTATTTTACCTCCTAACGCTACAGATCCTATTGGTACAATACTACCCTTTGTGTGATCTGATAATCCAACAAGACAATTAAATTTATTAGCAATATCTGGTATCATTTTTAAATTTACTTCATCTAATAATGTTGGGTATGCAGATGTACATTTAAGTAAAATCACTTCATCATTTCCTGCTTTACGACATGTATCAACCGCCAATTGAATATCTTCTTCACTCGCTATTCCTGTTGAAATAATTACTGGTTTTCCTTTACTTGCTGTATATTCAATTAATGGTATATCTGTAATTTCAAAAGAAGCAATTTTGTAGGCTGGAACGTCTAATTCTTCTAAAAAATCTACGGCTTCAAAATCAAATGGAGAAGAGAAAAATATCATACCTTTTGATTCGACATAATCTTTTATTTCCTTATGCCATTCCCAAGGTGTGTATGTTTGTTGGTATAGCTCATATAATGTTTTACCATCCCATAAAGTACCTCCTTTTACAATAAAAGATTCTTTATTAGAATCTATTGTAATACTACCTGGTTTACTTGTTTGTAATTTTACACAATCGGCTCCTGCTTTATGCATTTCATCAATTGTTTGCAAAGCTATATCTAGTTTTCCATTGTGATTACAAGATAACTCGGCTATTATAAATACGGGGCTATCTTTTGAAATAATTCTATTTCCTATTTTAATTTCTTTTGTCATCATAATTATTTAAAATGCATCTGAATCTCCCATGTTTAGAGTCCAATTTTTAATGTTTAATAAATTTTCACCATGCTCTTTTTCAAAGGTCTTGTCTAAAAATTTAATTGCAAAAAACGTTTCAAATCCATTTTGTTTGACATTCTTAGAATCTAAAAACATTTTAACTTTTTGGTTTATAGGCCACAAAGATATTACTTCTGTATTTAATTCTTTCAAGATAGATATAGAAGTATTCATCAATGTATTATAATTAAATTCATTTTCCTTAATATAATCTATTAAATGCCCTTTAGTTTCGCCATTAATATCTGTATATTTTTTCAAAAATATACAAGCCATTTTTCCTTGTTCATTTTTAACTAAATAACTTTCATATAAATCGTGTGGGTGTTTTAAATATCTGTTTATATAATAGTTTAAAGATTTTTTTAAACTATTTTCTGAAGTTATATTTCTAGAATCTAAAACTTTAGAAACATTAAAAATAGCATCAAAACTAGTATCTAATTTAGAAATTTCATGGCATATGGAGTTCGATTCAATACTATAGTCTTTAATATCTATTTCATAAGCTTTAAATAAATCCACTTTTTTCCATCTCTCAATTTTTTCTTGAATTAATCTATAATTTTGATTTGGAAATCCATAAACAAATTTCAATCCAGATTTTTTAGCTTCTTTATATGCAAATCCAGAAATTTCATATATAGCGACTAAACTTTTTTTATCATCCTCTATTAAAGCATGTATTCCAAAGCCTACTCGATATTCTGTATTATTGATTATTATTTTTTGAGGAATAATCGCATAATGACCAATTATCTGACCTTCAAATTCGGCAACAGCAATTATTGATTTCTCCTCACTAAGCAAACGATTTATCCATACCCAAAAATTAATTTTTCTATCATATTGGGGCGCTACTCTATTAAGTAGTGAGCATATTCCATCTGCATCATTAGATGTCGCTAATCGTATTATAGGTCTAGATTGTTCCATTATCAACATGTAGTACTTGTCCTGTAATTCCTTTTCCTGTTTCTCCTATTAAAAACAAAACCGTTGTAGCAACAGCATCTACCTCAACAGGTTTTTTCATTGAGTTTCTATTAAAAATACGGTTTTTTTGGTCATCAGATAATGATGCACTCATTTCTGTATCCATAAAACCAGGACATACAATATTAGACCGAATACCTAATGCTCCCCATTCTCTTGAAGTGTTTTTTGAAAAAGCTTCTAATGCTCCTTTTGTTGATGCATACATTGCCAATCCTTTATAACCTGTATGTGCACTAATTGATGATATATGAATGATGTTTCCTTTATTTTTGTTTAACAACATGTCTCGTAAAACGTATTTAGTAATCATCATTGGAGAAAATACATTTACTTTATACATACTATCTAAAGGCTCATAATTTAGGTTTGTAATTATATCATCATAAGCCATAGCTGCATTGTTTACAAAACCATAAATCCCAGCTTCTTTTGTAAGTGGTCTTAATTTCTTTTTGTAAAGGTCTTTAATCCCATCTACATCCATTAAATCATAATTTATATGGGTATATTTTTCTTCGCCATATTGATTTATTAATGTATTGATTTCATTGGTTTGTGTTCTACTTAAACCTATAACTCTATATCCGTTCTCTAACAAATGTTTAGCTATACTATGCCCAACACCTCTAGAATCTCCTGTTAATAAAATTGTTTTCATTATCTTTTTATTTTTCCTGTTCTTGTAAGTTCAAAAGCGTCTACAAACTTAATAAGCCTTGGTAGTTTATAGTCTTGTAATTTACTTTTTGTTATTTCTTTTATTCTATTTTTAAGTTCTTTTTTGTCTTCGCTTTCGTTTTTTATAACGTGTGCTACCACAATTTTCCCCATTACAGAGTTATCTCTACCAAAAACAATAACGTCTTGAACTCCTTCAATTTCTTTTATAATAGCTTCTACTTCTGAAGGATTTACTTTATAACCTCCAACATTAATCATTTCAGATTTTCTGTTTTTGAACTTAAATTTTTCATTATCAAGAAATTCAACAATATCTCCTGTTTGATACCAGTCACCTTCTAAATTAAATGATTTAGAAGTTCCTAAAAGTTCTTTATGAATTAATAATTCATTATTCTCTATTCTTATTAAATCTTTATATCTACTAGGAATTAAAAAATATTCTCCTTCAGCTTTAAGTAAACTTCCTGCTTCGGTTGATGCGTATACGTTTTTTATTGTTGCTTTTGGAAATTTATTTTTAATTATCTTCTCTATTGAAGGTTCAAATTTTTCTCCTCCAAATGTTAAACTTTCTACCGAATTAATAGGAGTTTTAATTAGTGGTAAAAGCATTTTCATAAAAGTAGGCGTACAAGACAGATGTGTTATTTGATAGTCTAGAAAATCGTTGTAGACTGCTTCAAAACCTTTATTAAATATATAAACTATTTTATTTTGATTGTAAAGTGCTTGAAAGAATACCTGTAAACCAGCAAAGTGCGTTGGATTGTAAGCAAAGCCCCAGACACATTTTTGCAATGATTCTCTTTCTTTTACTGCTCTTGTTAAATTTTTAAAACGTTGAGTTATCTTTTTGGGCCTTCCAGTTGTTCCAGAGGTATATATGTCTATTTCTAATTTCTCATTTTGCGCTTTTAAAAACGATATAATATCTTCAAAAGACTGAAAAGATTCTGATAAATTAGGTTGTACAAATTTACCGTTTAAATAAACATCGTTTGATATTTCTAGAGCATTCATCTCTACTTCAGAAAAATCGGAATCTAGAATGATACTTTTTTTTCCTGAGATACAATTTCTAATTAAATTTAAAAAAACAATATATGGATTCTCATGTTTTACATATACATTGTTTTCCCCTTCTTTAATTAATTCATTAAAAAAAGTATTATATGAAACCTCTAAATTTCTATTACTCTCTATCCAAAACAAGCCCATTATTATCTAACAATTTTATGCGTTCTCTTCTAAAATAACAGCTATTTCACCTACTGATGATACTAATCCATCTTCAAAAATATCAACATCAAATTCGTCTTCAATTTTTACAGTTAATGTTGCTAAATCAAAAGAAGATAACCCTAAATCTCTTAATTGAGTTTCTTTAGTGATTTCTGTTGTTAATTCTTCTCCTTTGTCTTCTATAATTTCTTTAATTATTTCTGTTATTGCTTTAATCATTTTAATAGTATTTGTTTTCTAAATTCTTTATAGGTTTCGGTAGATAAATTTCTCCATTGTTCAGATTCTAATTTCATTGAATAATATTTTTCAGATTGATCTTCAATATCAAATGAAAATTTTAATTGTATTGGTATAGAATCCTTATTTATTTTTAAAACTTCTCCAAATATCGTTTTAAATTCAAATTTTTCAAAAAACAACTTCATAGCTTCAAATTGAATTTCAACCCCTATTCCTGTTCCGATATAGTTAGGGTTTAAAAATATCCCCCAAAAACCTGTTTTATCAGTTATATCGATTTTATTTAAATAAACAGAACTTACTAACTTGTTTTTTTTAAACACTGCCCAATAACTATTTTGTTTATCAATTTTTAACTTATCAATAAAACCTAAATGGTCATTTAATTTAATTTCATTTTTATTGTGCATCATTTCTCTAACTAAGAAATGATTTCTGTATCCTAGAATTTCTTTTTTTTCCTCTAGGGATAAATCTATATAATTTTTAAAAACTACATTACCTAAAGAGTACGATTTGGTTAAATCAATAGCCATTTGCTAACATTTTAAAGTTTCTAATATGATTTATTTTACTTGTTTTTATGCTATTTATAATTTCTGTATTTAAATTATCTTGTTTTAAGTTAGCTTTTACCAATGTTATTAATTGTTTTTCATTTATTTGGTTTAAATTACCTAAACCCAAAACCAAATTATTATCTAAAAAAAACTTATAAGCGTATTTTTGATTTTCTACATAATAACCCGAAACAATATTCACGCTAAGAACTAAACCTTCTATACATATTGAACTAGAAGGAAATATAGCTACTTTTGTTTTCTCCATTAAGCTTTTCATTTCCTTTGCAGATAAATTTGATAAAATCTCTAAATTAGAATATTCTGAAGTTAATTTAAAAATATTATCGTATTTACTATTCTCTTTATTTATTATTACGCAAATTTTCACTTCTAGCTTATTATTAAGAAGTGTTTTTAAATATTTAAAAGTTAGATTATTTACATCTACACCGCCAAATGCTACTAATAATAGATTCTCTTTTTTTATATTTAATTTTTCTTCAAAAAACTCTTTTCTTAATAAGGCATTTTGCATTCCTAAATGGAGTTTAGTGTATTTTTCTGTTGAATATTTTTTATAAACAGAAATGTCTATATGGTTTATTATAGCATCGCAAACGAAATGTTTATTTGCTAAATCATCAATACATACTAAAGTTGATTTTTTATTTTTTATTTTCTTTTGATATGCTGTAGTGAAAAAATAATTATCTAACACTACTATTTCATCACCATTTAATAATTGTAAAAATTCTTCAAAATGGCTTTCTTCGTCTTCATTAGAAAGTAAAATTATTTTTTTGCAAACTTTATTTATTTCATTTTGTAAAAAATCATTGATAAATCTTGTAACAAAAACGCATTCAAACTCTTCTTTTAACATATCGGCTAAAGCTAAAGACCTAATAACATGTCCATAACCTATATTCTTATCTCCATCAGCTCTAAAAAGAATTTTTCTTCTCATTTAATAATGTGTATTTTAACTCAGCTAGTTTCCAATCAGTTAAGCTATCAATATCCTGTCCTTCTAACTCACTTATTATTATACTACCTGTATTATCTGTCCATAATTTCTTTTTTACAAGAATTTTATTGACATTAAAAAAATAAAACTGCCCAACATCATGATAGCATGCTTCTAAATCTTGAGAACGTTTATTTAAATTTTCAGGAGAAATCATTTCTATTTTACTTTTAGAATCTGTTATTCTCATTGCTCTTTGAATAGGAAAACTAAAAGACATTGCTGGAAACACACAATCATAATCGTGGTTCTTTAATAGATTATATGCTTTTTTTAATAAGGCATCACTCACAAATGGTGCTGTTGGATAGATACAACAAGCATATTCAAAATTAATACCTAAACTTTGGTACTTAACTAAAACCTCGTTTATAACATCAAAAGTTGTAGCGAAATCATCCGCATTTTTTTTACTTCTCAAAAAAGGAATATTTGCACCATATTTTTTAGCTACTTCTGCAATTTCGTCATCATCTGTAGAAACCATAACTTCATCAAAAAGATTACTTTGTAAAGCAATTTCAATAGAGTAAGCAATAATTGGTTTCCCCAAAAAAGATTTTATGTTTTTTCTAGGTATGCGTTTGCTTCCTCCTCTTGCGGGTATAATTGCAATACTTTTCATACCTTTTCTTTTATTATTTTCCAATAACCTCCTTTAGTAGCTCCTATTCGTTCTAATCTTTTTTGTGTTTTTAATTTTTCAAGTTGTTTCTCTATAGCTCGTGTTGAAATATTTAGTTCTTTAGACAATTTAGGAATCGTAATTTTCTGGTTTTTTTTGAGAATTTCTAATATTCTATATTCAGTTTTCACCGAACTTTTTTCATTTCTACCGAACTTTTCTGAACTTTCTACCGAACTTTTTTCATTTCTACCGAACTTTTCTGAATTTTCTACCGAACTTTTTTCATTTCTACCGAACTTTTCTGAATTTTCTACCGAACTTTTTTGAACTTTGTTCCATGACAATTTTAAATGTGTTCTACTTGGGTTGAATGTTTCTTTAAATTCGGGAACCTGCAAATTGTATTCGGCAAATATATAGTTTATTGAGGAAATACCACTACCTGCTCTTTCTCCAATTCCTACAAGAGATAAAATTTTAAAAATACTAGCATTTCTAGGGTCGCTTATGCCTCCTTGGTTTGCTACAGAAAAAGAAATTCTAAAATTTCCAGGATTTGAAAGCATAAGCGTATCTTCATATTTTTCAATAACTACGCCTCTTCTCTCATGATAATCGGTATGGATAATTGCATTAGCAACTGCTTCTCTAACAGATTCGTGAAACGGGTTTGTATCCATCCTGTCCATTCCTTTCAAAATAAAAGGAAGCTTTATGGATTTTACTATCTTATCGGCAATGATAAAATAAAAATCATAAATATTGCCTGACCAAGTACCCGAATTTGAATATACTCTATCATTCCACCGTAGATTTTTTTCTTCTGATTTTTCACGATAATCTAAAAAGTAACTGGGAAGTACATTTGTTATAATGGAATCTTCGGCAAAAAGAACAATTCCTGCCAAGGTTACCTCAATTACGTTGTTTATACGTTTTACTGCTCCTAGCTTCAACAAAAATTCATCATCTCCTAAATTGTTCCAAATATGCTGTGGTTTTAAGTTTTTAAACCGGTTTCTGTATCTACGAAATGTATCCGTTTTTATTTCATCAATTTTTACTTCGCTAAAAGTAGTGTGGTCGGCTGGTATTTCTGACTGATCTCTTAACATTCCCTTTATCTCATTTTCAGAGCAATGATAATCACCGTCAGCATTTCTTCTAAAAGTACCCTTAAACAAATTGTTGTTTATATAAACGGGTCTTTCCTGCCGAGTTGTTTGAGGTATTTTAATTACAATAACAACTTTATCATCAACCTCAACCACATTCAAATGATTGTTAAACAAAACGTTGATGTTGACTTTTTGTGTGTTGTTAACTTGATTCCAAAAATCAGTAACTAATTTTTGAGGATTATGAACGCCTGTAATTGAAAACTTGTTATCTTTTTCGGAAACGCCCAATAAAATTACACCTCCGTTTGTATTAGCTAATGCAGCATAACTTTCCCATAAAGAGGCTGGCAAAGCTTTGGCAGATTTCTTAAATTCTGTCGTTTCATTTTCGCCTTGTTGAATACTATATAGGATTTCTTCCTTGGTCATTTATAGTTGAACTATTTACTATATTTCTTTTACAAATTGTAATACTTTCTCAATCACAAATGCCACTTCTTCATCTTTCAAACTTGGAAACATAGGCAAACTCAAACATTTTTTATAATAATTTTCAGCATTACTCAAGTCGGCACTTCCATAACCAATTTCTTGATAATAGGGTAAAGTATGAATTGGAATATAATGTATTTGTGCAAAAATATTATTCTCTCGTAAATAATTGTACAATTTTTTTCTGTTTTTAACTTCTATAACGAATAAATGGTGTGCATTATACTTTCCTTTTGGCAAACTTTGAAATTTTATTTTCCCTTGAAACGCTTTTTTATAGGTATTTGCTATTTCATTTCTACGTTTTACGCCTTTGTTATTTTTTGCCAATTGACTAATTCCTAGAGCAGCCTGTATATCTGTCAGTCTATAATTATAGCCTAACGCTTGCATTTCATAAAACCAACCGCCATGGTTTTGGGTCATATTTTCTTTGGTAATGCCATGTGTTCTTAATACTACTAATTTTTTATAAATTTCTTCAGAATTAGTGGTTAGCATGCCTCCTTCGCCGCAAGCAATATGTTTAACTGGGTGAAAAGAAAACACGCTTATATCTGCATAATTCCCATTTCCACATCTTTGTTTATTTCCTTTTGAGTCAGTGAAAAAAGCACCTGGAGCATGACAGGCATCTTCAATAATCCATAAATTGTGTTTGTTGGCTAAATTTCTAAAAGGCTCTAAATTTACAGGAAGTCCTGCAAAATCTACAGGGATAATACCTTTAAAAAAACCTTTTGGTTTACTTTCTATTAGTTTTTTTGTGCTTTCTAAAGAAAGTAAATAGGTATTCGGGTCTATATCTGCAAACCATACTTCTCCTCTAGCATATCTTATACAATTGGCTGAAGCTGCGAAAGTAATAGGTGTTGTAATAACTCTATCTCTTTCAGATAAATTAAGAGCTAACACAGAAAGGTGAAGTCCGGAAGTAGCGTTATTAACAGCAACTGAATATTTTGCACCTACGTATTTTGCAAACTTTTCTTCAAATTCTTTTATTTTTGGACCTTGTGTTAAAAAATCTGCTTGAAGTGTTTCTACAACAGCGTCAATATCGTCTTGTGCTATATATTGCCTTCCATAAGGTATTGGTTTCATACTTCAAAATTAGGATCTACGTTACGCTTTATATGTTCTTTAAGGCTTTCTACCGTTTCCCAATCGTCATTGTCTTTAGAATTATAACTAAAACCTTCTGCTACTTTTTTGGCATTAAAATGAACAATATAATCTTCCAAATTAAATGTTGTTTTTTGTGGAAGAATGGCATAGTATTTTCCTAAATCCCAAGTATGAAAAGAATCTGACATAGTTATCATTTCTTCGTGTAATTTTTCCCCTGCACGAATGCCAACTATTTTTTGCTCACATTCTGGAGCAATAGCGGTAGCTACATCTGTAATTTTATAGGATGGAATTTTGGGTACAAAAATTTCTCCTCCCCAAGCTTTTTCAATGGCATTAAACACCATTTCACAACCATCTTCTAAACTAATGTTAAAACGTGTCATTCTATCATCGGTAATTGGTAAAATGCCTTCTTTTTTCTTTTTTAAGAAAAAAGGCATTACAGAACCATTAGACCCCATAACATTACCATATCTAACCACGGAAAATTTAATATCTCTTTTTCCTTTAATATTATTTGCGGCTACAAAAAGTTTATCTGAAGCTAATTTTGTAGCTCCATACAAATTGATAGGTGCTGCTGCTTTGTCTGTAGAAAGTGCTACTACATTTTTCACCCCTGTTTGTAAAGCTGCATTAATTACATTTTCTGCTCCAAGAATATTTGTTTTTACACATTCCATAGGGTTATATTCTGCTATATGTACATGTTTCATTGCAGCAGCGTGTATAACTATATCAATACCTTCAAAAGCGGTTTGTAAACGTTTAGCATCTCTAACGTCACCTAAAAAATATCGCAACTGTGGATATTGCACATCTGAAAACTCTTGTGCCATTTGAAAATGTTTTTGCTCATCTCTAGAGAGTATCACTAATCTTTTTACTTTTGGATAACGTTCTAAAATAAGTTTTGTAAACATTTTCCCAAATGAGCCTGTTCCTCCTGTTATTAATATGGATTTGTTGTTTAGCATATAAATTTTTATATTTTTCTTTTTTATGATATCTAAAAAATGAGTAAAAATTAACCTATTCTTTTTCTAGCAAACGAATGATATTCCCCTTTCAATCCCAAAGGTTTCGCATTTCTAATATCATGAACAATTTCTATAGACTGTCTTACATCTTCTAAATCAAAACCATTCCCTTTTAGAATTTCTTGGTAACTTTTTGTATGTAAATTCGTAAAATCGTCACTAAATTCAATTTCTTTATTATTAATCCTAATTGAACGATACGTTCTTTGTCCTTTTTCTTTTAACAAATCGTTTTCATCAATAGATAAAAACCAACGTACTCTAGCCTTTTCAAACTCTAAATATCCTGCTACTTTGTTCTTTTCTCTTAAATGAACAATATTTTCTT
>JBMYWO010000009.1:0-33613 GCA_049607505.1 Polaribacter sp. | reverse complement strand
ATCAAATTTGCAGGTTGTTATCACGGACATCAAGATGCTTTGTTAGTTGCAGCAGGTTCTGGTTTGGCAACATTGAGTTTACCAGGAAGTAAAGGAGTTCCTGAAGGAGCTGTAAAAAATACCTTAATTGCTGAATACAATAATTTAGAAAGTGTAAAAAAACACTTTGAAAAACACAAAGATATTGCTGGAGTTATCATTGAACCCGTTGGCGGAAATATGGGTGTTGTCATTCCGCAGAATAATTTCTTAAAAAAATTAAAAGAATATTTATCATCAAAAGGAGCGTTATTAATTGCTGATGAGGTGATGACAGGCTTCCGTTCAAAATTTGGTGGCGCACAAGAATTATTAGAAATTGAAGCAGACATCACCTGTTTAGGAAAAGTAATTGGTGGTGGTTTTCCAGTAGGAGCCTATGGTGCCAGTAATGAAATCATGGAACATGTGGCACCTTTAGGCGATATGTATCAAGCAGGAACATTAAGTGGAAATCCAATTGCCATGGCAGGTGGAATTGCCACATTAACAGAATTAAAAAAACAAAATCCGTATGATAAATTTGAAGAAGTTGGAAAATTTTTAGAATCAGTTTTATTGGAAACTGCTAAAAAATATAAAGTAGCTATAACTGTAAATAGATTTGGGTCTATGCTGAATCCATTCTTCACAAAAAGTAAGGTAACTAATTTTGAAGAAGCACAAACTTCTGATACTAAAAAGTTTGCAATATTCTTTTGGGAAATGATAAAAAACGGCGTGTTCCTACCACCAAGTCAATTTGAAGCGTGGTTTTTGTCATCAGCAATTACAAAAAAAGATATTGATATAATTAGTAAGGCTATAGATAAAGGAATGTTGGCTGTGTCAGAAATGTGAAAAATTAAAGATTCTTGCGGATGACAAACAAAACACCCTACTACCCAGTTTGTCTCGCTGAAAGCGTCTCAAACTTTTACAGGATAGATGATTCCTTCGGAATGACAAACAAAGTGGAAAAAAGGACTGATAAATTACATGACAAAAACGGTATCAAGTAAAATATAAAAGAAATGATAACTCATACCCAAGGAATTTACAATTTTTATGTTTATATTCTTACAAATAAACACAAAACCGTTTTATATACAGGTGTTACTAACAATTTGAAAGTGAGATTACAACAACACAAAACTAAATATAACCCTAAAAGTTTTACAGCAAAATACAATGTCCATTATTTACTACATTATGAGCATTTTGGTTGGATTCAAAAAGCAATTGAAAGAGAAAAAGAAATTAAAAACCTAACAAGAATAAAGAAAGAAAAATTAATAGAAGCACAAAATCCAAAATGGGAGTTCTTAAATCACCTATTTGAGCCTTCATTTTAAAGGAAATCTTTTTTGATTTTTATTCTGTACTGAAGATGTCTCAAATTGTTAGAAAATAAAAAGGTAAAGATTCCTTCGGAATGACAAACAGGGTGGAAAAAGGAATGATAAAAGAGGTGAAAAGAAAGGAATTAATACACTCTAACTACCCAGTTTGTCTCGCTGAAAGCGTCTCAAATTATTAGAGAATAAAAGAGTAAAAGATTCCTGCGGAATGACAAACAGAGCGGAAAAAGGAATGATAAAAGAGGTAAAAAAGAAAGGAATTGATACACCCTACTACCCAGTTTGTCTTGCTGAAAGCGTCTCAAATTGTTAAAAAATAAAAAGGTAAAGATTCCTGTGGAATGACAAACAGGATGGAAAAAGGAGTGATAAAAGAGGTGAAAAGAAAGGAATTAATACACTCTAACTACCCAGTTTGTCTCGCTGAAAGCGTCTCAAACTCTTACAAGATACAGGTTGTAAAGATTCCTGCGGAATGACAAACAGAGCGGAAAAAGGGATGACAAACAAAGTGAAAAAAAAGATGACAAATAGGATGAAAAAAGGACAAAATAACTTTAGCGAACTTTACGGCTAAATACACAGTATGATAAAAAACGATTTATTTTTAAAAGCATTAAAAGGCGAAACTGTAAGCAGACCTCCAGTTTGGATGATGCGTCAGGCAGGAAGATACCTACCTGAATTTATGGAAATCAAAAAAAAATACGATTTCTTTACACGTTGTAGAACTCCAGAATTAGCATCAGAAATAACGGCACAACCTATCAAAAGATACGGAATGGATGCAGCCATTTTGTTTTCAGACATTTTGGTCGTTCCGCAGGCAATGAATATCGAAGTGGAAATGAAACCTGATTTTGGTCCCTATTTACCAAATCCAATTAGAAATCAAAAAGATTTAGACAGTGTTATAATTCCTGATGTACATCAAGAATTAGGTTATGTACTAGAAGCTATAAAAGCTACCAAAGAAAAACTAAATAACGAAATTCCTTTGATTGGGTTTGCAGGTTCACCTTGGACAATTTTATGCTATTGCGTACAAGGTCAAGGTTCTAAAAACTTTGATAAAGCCAAAGAATTGTGTTTTACAAATCCTGTCGTGGCACATCAACTTTTACAAAAAATTACAGATACAACCATTGCTTATTTAAAAGCCAAAGTTGAAGCTGGTGTCAATGCAGTTCAAGTTTTCGATTCTTGGGGCGGAATGTTATCGCCAGTAGATTATCAAGAATTTTCTTGGCAATATATACAGCAAATTATTGACGCTTTAAAAGGCGAAACGCCAGTAATTGCTTTCGGAAAAGGATGTTGGTTTGCACTCAATGAAATGTCTAAATCTGGTGCGTCTGCTTTGGGTGTAGATTGGACATGTTCTGCTAGAAATGCACGTTATTTATCTGGTGGAAATATTACCTTGCAAGGTAATTTTGACCCTTCAAGATTATTTTCGCCTCCAAGAGAGATAAAAAAAATGGTACACCAAATGATTGACGAATTTGGGAAGGATAAATATATTGTAAATTTAGGGCATGGAATTTTACCAAACATTCCTTTAGACAATGCAAAAGCTTTTGTGGATGCCGTCAAAGAATATAGAAGCGCATCTTAATCTTCCCAAAGAGAAGAAAAGTTTTTGGAAATATTACGTAAAAGTTTCCCTTTTTTTTGCAAAAAGAATAAGAAATAGGTTTTATGATAAAAAATATACTTTCTGGAATTAATGCCTACTTTGGTGCTTTTCGTTTAATTTCGGATTTAAAGCTTTGGAAATATTTTGTAATTCCAATACTTATTAGCATTATAACGTTTGTTTTAATTTTTGTAGAGGCGTATGTTTTATCGGATAATGTTGGTAATTTTATAGCGAAAATTTGGATTTGGGATTTAGGAAAAGAAACATTTACTACTATTAGTAATTTTTTTGGTGGTATTATCGTTTTAATTATTGGTCTAATTTTGTACAAGCATATTATAATGGCATTATCTGCGCCATTTATGAGTCCTGTTTCAGAAAAAATAGAACATCATTTTTATGGAAATGTAAAAGATTTGCACAGAAAATCTTCTTTTTTAGAACAATTAATACGAGGAATTAAAATCAATATTAGAAATTTATTAAAAGAACTTTTGATTACAATTCCAATTTTACTCTTAAAATTTATTCCTGTTGTCAATATATTTTCTACAATTTTATTGTTTTTAGTTCAAGCATATTATGCGGGTTTTGGGAATATGGATTATACTTTAGAACGTCATTTAAATTATAGAGAAAGTATTCATTTTGTTGGAAAAAATAAAGGTGTTGCCATTGGCAATGGTATTGTTTTTATGCTGTGTCTATTAATTCCTGTTTTTGGAATTATTCTCGTTTTGCCTTTGTCTGTAACTGCAGCAACAGTTGAAACTGTAAAATTGGTTAAGCTAAAAAAATAGTTGTAAAATGCGTCAATGGTAGTCTTCGACAGGCTCAGACAGACCCCCGTTTTCATAAATGTCATAAAGATTAATATCATAATTTAAATCCAAAAACTGATAATCAATTAATCTACGACACTACCAATTTGTTTTTAGATGTTCTTTGAATTCAATCAGCCAACTTTTTCAGTTTTCTTTTAGTAGATTTCATCCGTTTTTCTGCACGTCTTTTTTTGTCAGCTTTAATGAATTCACTGATTGATTTTTTTTCATCTTCAGTCAATGGTCTAGAGTCAACTACGAAATCTACATCTAAAGGTTCTCTTATTATTCCCATATTACGTTAAGTTTTAAAATATTTTCCAATTAGTTTTAGTGCAAATTCAGTTGTGATAACTATCAAAATGAACAGTCCCTAAAATCTTTATAAGATGGTCAATTACAAAATCTAATTCAATTGTGGACGATTTTTTCATATATGCAATTTACGAAAATATTGTTGATTTTGATAGGTTTATCCTTACATTTACTAATGGAATTTAAGACTGAACTTAAGATTTCTTTATCATTTTTACTTGACTAACCTGTTATATTTATATTCAAGATTTTCTATAACAACCGATACATCTCTATCTGATTCTTTTACTAATTGTATTTGTCTATTTCCATCAACTTTAACCAGAATGTCATTTTTTACTTTCATAAATGGATTTCCTGGATACCATTTTAAGAGTGTGTCTTTAATTGCTGGAATCAAATTTTCAGATTGCAAATTTGTATTCCAAGGTGCCCAAGCTGAATATGAAAATTTAATATCCATTGCGGTTATAATATCTTTAGGAGTAAATCTTGCATAAAATAGCATCACTATTCTTTTGGTTTTGTTGATGCTGTCTTTGGGTTCTAAAATTGTTTTTACATAACTATTATTTTCTCCATGAGTTGCAGTTCCTTGTTTATTTAGATTCCAACAAATTTCATAAAACTCTTTTTTTGTATTACCAAATTTTAGATTATAAAAAATAGTATCGTTTTTTATACCACTTGCCAACTCATTTTTAACCAATTTTGTGTATTCTGATTGGCATGAAGCAATCATACACATACAAAATGTGAGTACTATTATTTTATTAAAGTTACTAGTTTTCATTTATTTTTTTGTTTTCTGCCTTTTAGACCTTTCAGGTTTTTGAAACCTGAAAGGTCTGAAGGGTCTAAAAAATTTTAAGCTATCATTATTTATAGCTGTTAGTATGTATTTTTTTTGATTGATTTTGCTAAACTTAAAATCTCTAATTTGCCCTTTTATTTGTAAAGAAACTACTTTTCCAAAAATATTTTTATCGTTATTTCCGTAGAGCAACCAACCTTGTGAGGCATCTTGCCTACCAAATTGTGGTTTTACTAAATATTGATTTCCTCCAAAGAGGATGTCTATATTTCCATCATTATTAAGATCTAGGGTTTCTATTGCTGCTACATTAGAATACTGAATTTCGTTAGGTAATTTATTAGCTGTAAATGTATTACCATTATTGATGAAAGCCGTAGTCTGAACCGTATGTATATCTTTTATAATTGCGTTCTTTAATTGTTCTTTAGAAAAAATGGAACTAATAGTAGCATTTGCATAGTCTTTATAATACAAGAGTTTTTGTTTTAAATTGGCTATTTGTGCAACTAATTCGTCTCTATCTACAATAGGGTAGTAGTTGTTATTTTTTTTGTAGCAAATAATTTGTTCTATGGTTCCATTACTATCAAAATCAGAGATATACATTCTCATTGGTGCTTTAAAAAATGTATTTTCTCCTTTATTTCCAGCAATAATATCTACGTCACCGTCAGCATCTATGTCAACCATTTTAAACGTTTTCCAAAATCCAGATGAATTAGCAAATCCGAATTCTTTTGTTTTATTGATGAGTTTTCCGTTTTTATTTATAAAGATAGTAATTGGCATCCATTCGCCAGAAACAATCAAATCTTTTGTTCTATCATTATTAATATCTTCCCAAGCTGAATCTGTTATTAAACCCAAACTCTCTAATGCGGTTTGGTCAGAAATTTTATAGGTATTATTCCCTTTATTTTCAAGAAGATACCCATTTGCAGGAATTCCATACGTAGTTACTTTAAAACGTTCGCCTACAAAAATATCATTGTCTCCGTCTTGGTCAAAATCATAGATAGATACTGTTGATGAACTTATAGGTGTTTTAAAAGGCAAAGGCAATTTGCTTTGTGTAAAATTCTGATTTCCATCATTGATATATAATCTGTCATGTAATGAAAAATCGTATTTTGAAAAGGATTTTCCGCCGCTACACACATAGAGGTCTAAGTCACCATCAGTATCGCTATCAAAAAATACAGCATCCGTATCTTCCGAGGTATAATTTGCATCAAATGGTTTGCTAATTTCTTTGTATGTGTTGTCTTTTTGAGAAATAAATAGTTTTCCAGATGTACCTTTAGCACCGCCTATATAAAAATCTGGATTTCCATCATTATTAATATCTGCACTTGCAATATGTGGGCCTTCATTATTAAACATTTCTGGTAATAATTGTTCTCTATTAAAATCTACAGCTTTATTTTCTTTGTGAGTAAAATTAAAAATAGTTGATGTTTCTTTTAAAGGATTGACTGGAAATGTACTTTTTTGAACCGTATTTTTGAACTCTTTTTTAGGTTGATTAAATGTATAAAATGTATTTGTTTTTAAATTTTTGAAAATACTATTTGAACCATTTGTCCAAGTTATTTTTAGGCTATCAATACTAGCACAATTATCTACACCAAAAGTTAAATGGGTTGAAACTGAGCTCTGAAATCCTCTTGAAGGAAAGTTTTCTAAAACACTATATTGAGAGGTATTGTAAAATATTTCAGCTTTTGCACCAATGGCTTGTGTGTTTTTAGCATGTCCTTTTAGTTGCAGTGTAATGCTTTTATATTTTGTGGTGTCTAGCGTATTTTCATAAATAAATGCAGGCATGTTTACATTGTTGATCACTACATCTAAATCGCCGTCATTGTCTAAATCGCCATAAGCACTTCCGTTACTAAAACTAGGTTTTTGTAAACCCCATTGTTCTGTTTGGTCTGTAAACTGAAAATGTCCATTATTTTTATAGATGACATTAGGAACAGCTTGTGAAGGCATTAAATTGATTAATTTTTTCATAACTTCACTATCATTTTGTATCATCTCTCTTACTTGCTCTTCATTTGCCATATAATTCAAATAATCTCTATCTAGTAAATCTTTATAAATTCCATTACTGATAAAAATGTCTTTCAAACCATCGTTATCGGCATCAAATAAAAGTGAAGACCAACTCCATTCGGATGCAAAAACATTAGAAAATCTACTAATTTCTAAAAAAGTATTGTTTCCAATATTTTGATGTAAAGCGTTTCGTGAAAATTGATAATGATACCCGTTTTTGACACCCAAATCATACTTATTCCAAGATTCAAACAATGTTTTAGTACGTTGTCTCTCTATGGTTTTTGGTAACATTTCTGTAACCATAATATCGGTTTTAGAATCGTTATTTACATCGGCAGCATCTGCTCCCATAGACCCCATTGAAATGGATTGGAATTGCTGTGTTAAATCTTCTTTGAATGTTCCGTTTTGTTGATTGACATACAAATAATCTCTTTCAAAAAAATCATTAGAAATAAAAATATCTGGCCAAGTATCATTGTTATAATCACTCACGGTAATGCCTAGTCCAAATCCTATTTCACTAGAATAAATATTTGCTTCTTTGGTAACATCCACAAAAACCCCATCATCATTTCGTAGTAATTTATTTCCTTTTTCTGTTGATTTTTCTCGTTGGTTTTTAATCAAATCGTAATTTCCTACAGAACGTATAGAATTGTTTAGAAGATAGCAATCTAAATCACCGTCTTTATCGTAATCAAAAAAGTTTGCTTGTACGCCCAAGCCTGTAATGTCTAAACCATATTTTTTTGATTGTTCTGTAAACGTTGAATCGCCATTATTTATAAATAATTGGTTATGTCTATTTTCCTTTTTTGGTGGTCCCGCTTTACAAACATATATATCTAAAAAACCATCGTGATTAATATCTACAAAAGATACACCTGATGACCAACTATCTTTACATGCTACTCCTGCTTTTTCGGTAATGTCAATAAATTGCCAATTTCCTTGATTCAAATACAATTTATTATTTACTAGATTTCCACTAAAATAAATATCTAATAAACCGTCATTATTTATATCGCCCAAAGCTACACCACCTCCATTATAAAAATTTTTATAGGTATATGGATTTAGCTTTTCGGTTTCTACTAATGTATTTGAAAAATCAATTTCTGTATTATTTTTTAAGACAAATAAAGGATTTGGGTTTTTCTGTTTTGAACAAGAAAAACAGAACGTAAGAAATACGATACAAAATATTGTTTTTAAATTCATAAAAGGTTTATGAAATTTTTTTGTTGATGAAAGAAATTTACCAAAACTGTATATTATCTGCAACTAATTTACGGCTCATTTTACGGTTCATTTATCTTCTTGTATTATACCCCTCTACATCAATAATGTATTTGGTAGATTGACCAACGCCTTTTGGTTTTATGATAGAAAGTTCTAATAATTCACTGATATCTCTTTTAGCTGTTGCTTGAGATAATTCATTTGGTTATCCTTTTCAAACAAAAAAGCGATATCTTCATACCACTTTTTACTTCAATAATTTTTTTAATGCTTCTGGATTCATTCGATTATTAAAAAATGTAATCAAATAAATCTTGTTATTTTCTTTATCCTCTTTGTAAAATAGAGAAACATTTTTATGAATTTTACCTTTTCGAATACCTAATTTTTCATTTGCAAAAGGATGAACAACTTGCTCATTCTTGACCTTTTCTAATAATTCGTTGGTTAAGTCCCTAAAGTTTTTCATTTCCTTTTTTGTCCATCTCCATT
Source organism: Polaribacter sp. (assembly GCA_049607505.1). Lineage (GTDB taxonomy): Bacteria > Bacteroidota > Bacteroidia > Flavobacteriales > Flavobacteriaceae > Polaribacter. The sequence goes on along the minus strand of JBMYWO010000009.1, from coordinate 24,835 downwards.
CGAGATTTTCAAAAACTTCTTTATAGGTAATGTTGGCTAGTCTCGTCCAAATGATTTCCATTCACTAAATACCGTAAGCTTCATTAATTTCTTTCATTACTTGCTCGTGGGTAAACGTTTTCCCTTCCTCTATATCTTTTAATCCAGCATTGATTAACAATTTTTCTGTTTCAGAAATATCATCTGCCCAATCAGAAGATTTGGAAACGCTACTTTTAATAGTCTTCAATTTGGAAATTACAGACTTGTCTTTAAGGCTTATTAGCCATTCCATTAACTCATGTTTTTCTAATTGAATATCCATAGTAATTATCTATATGTGTTTTAACAAAGATAGCGATTTTTGAATATAATTGTTCTAGGCAACAGAAATACACATTTAATTTAGAGAATAGGAAAAATTAATGTGTCCTATATCATACCTTAAGACATTAACGCTTTAAATTGCTATTGATTAAAAGGGTCTGCAAACTTTTCATCAGCAATAAAATTGTTATCGGTTAGTGTGTTTAAAAAATCTATTAAGCCTTGTCTTTCTTGATTGTTGAGGTTTAATCTTCTTACACCATTTCCTTGTCGTAATCTATTATCTAAATCTGCACTGTTCTGCACTCCAGTATCGTAATGATTGATAACTTCTGTTAGTGTTGCAAAACGTCCGTCATGCATATATGGAGCAGTCAATTGAATATTTCTTAATGATGGGACTTTAAATTCTCCTCTATCATTATTATTGCCTGTTACACCACCAACACCTAAATCTGTTAATACAGCATCTAAACCATTATTTCTTGCTCTGTCTCCCACAAAAGAATTGGTATCGTGGCAATCTGAACAACGTGTTCTATTGCTAAAAAATAAATTCTTTCCTAAGTTTTCTGATGCGGTAAAGTTTGGGAAATTTGCTTGTGGATTATTCGTTTGTGCCAAACCTGCATCATATTTAGATTCATAAGAAACCATAGAACGGACAAACTGTGCAAGTGCCAAAGAAACTCTTTGTCTTGTTACTGTTTCATCTCCAAAAGTTCTTCTAAACAAAATTCTATAATAATCATCGTCTTGCAGTTTGGTTTCTAATTCATTTAAAGTCAATCCCATTTCTACGGCATCTTGAATCGGCAATACCACTTGTTCTTCTAATGTAGATGCTCTTTCGTCCCAAAAAAAGCGACCATTGTCATAGTATTTTGCGTTTGCTAATCCCATTGAATTTCTTCCTGTTTGTCCTCCATTAAATCCAATACTCAAAGTTACATCGTCAGAAAACCCTTTTGATTGGTCATGACAGGAGGCACAAGAAACGGTATTATTTGCAGACAGTTGTTTGTCATAAAACAACACTCTTCCTAGAGTAGCACCATTATTAGTTATTGGATTGTTATTTGGTGTATTGTCTTCTTGCACTGTGCCATTTGCTAAAAAGATGTTAGGAATATTAGGATTGGCATAATTAAATAAATTATCTGGTAAACTTAAGGTTTCGGCAAGTATTTGATTGTCAGATGTATTTGTAGTGTCGTCAGAACCTGAATTAGTACCTGTAGAAATAGCTACATACTCATCATTTGAACAAGAAGAAAATACAATAATAGCAATTAGTGTTAATTGTTTTAGGAACTTCATAATTTTTACGTTTTAAATTAATTAAAAGTAAAAGTCTTGCCATACATCTTTTCTGTTTTATATTTCTTTAGATGTAGTTCTTAAAAAAACCTTGTGCCAGATTTTAAAATATTTTGTATTACATTTGATTTCAAATGTAATTATTTGTATTATTATACGATAAACTAAAAATATTATGAAAGTTCAAACATCATTACGCTTAGACCAAGAGCTAATACTCTCTTTAAAATCAGAAGCAGCAAGGCAAAAAAGAAGTTTAAATAACCTAATAGAAGTAATGCTTTACAAGGTTATTAATGTTCCAAACAAAGAAACAAAACAAGCTATTTATGAAGCTGAAAATAAGATTAATTTAACACATGTTGATGATTTAGATACGTTTTTAGAAGAATTGTAAAATGTATAAAATAATACTAACAACAAAATTTAAAAAGGATTTAAAAAAAGTCAAAAAAAATTTTACAGATTTTAAATTAGCATCTGATTTTTTGAGAAGATTAAAAATTAGTGGTATTGATGGTGTTGATATTCAAATGAAACCTCACAAACTTAAAGGGAATTATAAGGGGAATTGGGAGTGTCATATAAAACCAAACTTACTAATTATTTGGATTCAAATAGAAAGTCCAAAGGAAATTACACTGATTCGTTTAGGTTCTCATTCTGAATTGTTTAAATAATCTACGATTTTTTTTAAGTGAAAAACACAATTATTTTACAGAAACATAAGCAACCAAAAAGCTTTGAAAACTATTTGTTTTGAGTATTTCTAGGTGGCGGCATATTGCCTCTTCTTGGAGGTCTTCTATGTTTTTTATGCAGTGCTTTTTTTATAATTTTATCAAATTTACCTACTTGTTTTGGTGTACAAATTTCTCTAACTTGTTTAAAAAAAGTAAATATTTCTTGTTCTTTTTTACCTTCTAACACTCCTATTCTTTTAGAAATTGAATCAGAAGAAAACTTAATATTAGAAAATGAATTGAATAAAATATCTTTAGATTGTCTTATTTGATGATCATAAGACATCATGTTTTCTTTGTGCTGACGGTCTAAAAAATGAAATTGCTCTCTTTGAGTTTCATCAAATTTGAGTTCTTTTACTAAAAAATTTCTTTCTCCTTTTTTAGGTTGATGTGGTTTTTTAACCAACATAAATAATAACACCGCATTGGTAATCAGTAATGTTATTAATAATGTATAAAATAGTTTTGCTTTCACTTTCTAAAAGTTAGTTTAATGTAAAAGTAGTTGAAGTTTCAAAATTATATTCTTGTGCAAAAGTCTCTATTTCGGGGGTTTGTTCTTGGGTAGAAAATGTATATACAATGGCACTAACATTTACGAATAAAATAACCAACATAGCTGCAAGTTGCAGTTGTGGTGTAAACCATATTAAAACTGGTTTTTCTTTTTTGTTTTGTTCTATTTTAGAAAAAACATTTTGTTTGAATGATGAAGATATTTTTACTTCATTTATATCATCTAAAGAAGCTAATATTTCTTCAATTTTTGTTGGTATGTTTTTTTGATTCTTCATTTTATTAAATTAGATGCAATAATTTTTAAAAACTTGCGTTTAACGCTCGTTTTTATAAAAATAGGCTAGTTTTTCTTTTAGGTTTTTTTTAGCTCTAAACATAATACTTTCTATAGATGATAACGTTTTGCCTGTAATTTCTACTATTTCTTGATAGCTTTTTCCGTCAATTTTTGCAAGTGTAAAAACTACTTGCTGACTTTCTGGTAATGTGTTAATTGCCTTATAAATTATTGCTGTTTTTTCTTTATTTTCTAATAAAATCCCTGGGTGATTAAATTCTGTAAAATAATTAGTTTTATCTAACGGAATTTCATTTCCTGTAATAGACTGTAAAAAAGCCTGTCGTTTTTTTGTATTCTTTTTTCTAATAAATTCTAGACATTTATTTGTAGATATTTTATACATCCAAGTAGATAATTTTGAATCTCCTTTAAACTTACTGATAGACTTATAAACTTCTAAAAAAACTTCTTGTGCTACATCTTCTGCATCTTCTTTATTGGGTATAAAAGAAATACACGTATTAAAAACCTTTTGTTGATAGTCATTTAATAATCTATTAAAAGCAACATCATTGCCATCTTGTAATTCTTTAATAAAGTTTTGTTCAGTCAATTGGTTTTTATAAAAAGTAAAATTACAAAAAAGCCAGATAAATGAATTATTTATCTAGCTTTTTAGATATTAAAACAGTATATTCTATTCCTTATCAAATAGTACTTTGTGTATAAATCCAGCTACTACAGCCCCAGCAATTGGTGCAACCCAAAATAACCAAGATTGTGCTAAATACGCTCCATCTGCAAAGATTGCTTGGCTCATAGAACGTGCAGGATTTACAGAGGTATTTGTAATAGGAATACTAATTAAATGAATTAATGTTAACGCTAAACCAATAGCAATTGGCGCAAAACCTTTAGGAGCTCTGTCATTTGTACTTCCCAAAATGATTAGTAAAAAGAACATGGTTAATAAAAATTCAGCTACGAAAGCAGACATCATATTATATCCATCTGGAGATAGATTATCATATCCATTGGCTGCAAATCCACCAACACTTTCAAAACCAGATTTGCCAGAAATAATAAAATATAAAGTTACTGCTGCCAAAATAGCCCCAACTAATTGTGAGATTATATAAGGTATTAATTCTTTTGTAGAAAATTTTCCTCCAGCCCAAAGACCAAAAGAAACAGCAGGATTAAAATGCCCTCCAGAAATATGACCAACTGCATATGCCATTGTTAATACTGTTAAACCAAAAGCAAGAGAAACTCCTACAAAACCAATTCCTAACTCTGGATATCCAGCTGCAAAAATTGCGCTACCACATCCACCAAATACTAACCAAAAAGTTCCGAATAATTCGGCAAAATATTTTTTCATAATGTAAAATTTGTTAATTAATTTTAATGATATCTATTATGACATTAAATATACGAAAAGTCTTTCAAATACTAATTTGTAATAAAAAACGGGCTATCAAAAAATGACAACCCGTTTTTATAAAAATAGTTAATTATCTTTTAAATATTAATACCCAGTATTTTGAGTTAAAGTTCCTCCACTTGCATCAATTTGCTCTTGTGGTATTGGGAATACGGTTCTGTGAGCATCACTGTTTGTTTTTTCCCACCAAGAATTACCCCATTTTCCAAAACGGATTAAATCTTGTCTTCTAGTTACTTCCATAAACATTTCTCTACCTCTTTCTGCTAAAAAGCTATCGGCTGTCATAGAAGTCATTGCAGGTACATCAGCTCTAGCTCTAATGGTATTTACGTCTGTTAACGCCATATTCCAATCTCCTGAATTTCTAGCATCTCCTTCTGCACGAATTAAATACATATCTGCTAAACGAATGATAGGATAGTCATTATCCATTTCTTGCTGACCTCCTTGTCTAAAGCTAAACTTCCCTAAACGAGCGCCACCTTCTCTTGAAGCATTTGGTTCTAATTCGTTAATTGCTGCGGTATATTCTAATTCTAAATTTTCAGATTCAGCATAATCTACTATTACAGAACCTTCATAGTCTAATTGTGTACCAATAATAAAGTTTGCCGCTTTACGTTTATCTGCCGCTTCATAAGAATTATAAAACTCTTCTAAAGCAGAATACCCATTCCAAGGTTGGTTTGAGAAATTCCAAGTAAATTGACTAGCATAGTGTAAAGACATACGAGAGAAATTCATTCCTCCACCAGTAACATTATCATAAGCAATAGACCAAATCATTTCTGGATTGTTTTGATTGTTAGGTGCAAAAACTGCAGCATATCCTTCTAATGTTTCTGGGTCTGATGTTACTGCAGGTCTTCTTCCTGCATTAGGTACTGTACAACCAACACCACATAACATATAGCCTCCATTATCTATTACATAACTAGCAGCCATAGAAGCTTCGGCATATTTAGCTGTTCCGGTATATACTTCAGCATTCAAATATAATTTTGCCAATAAGCCTAAAGCTGCAAATTGATTTACTCTATATACTTCTTTTGCCGTTGAAAGTGGGCTAGAAGACAAATCCATTGCCATAGAAACACTAGAAATACCTAAAGCAGTCAATAATTCACTTTCTACAAAATTAAATAATTCTGTTCTTGTAGATTGTGGAGGGTTAGCTGACGTTTCAGTTAAAATTTTCACTCTACCATACATATCTAATAATCTATAATAGAAAAATGCTCTTAAGACTTTTACTTGCGCCATTTGATTTGCATCTAAACCTCCATTAGCAATCGTTGTATTACAGGCACCAATAGCTTCATATTGTTGTGTCCATGCACCATTTACTGGCCCATTTGTAGAAGTAAATGTATGCCTATGCATATCTAACCAAATACCTCCGTCATACCAGTCTCCACCTTTTTGTGTAATAGCCATTTCATCTGAAGATACAGACTGAACAGACCAATAACCACCATGGCTAGCAGAACCAGAACTTCTTAATCCATTAAAAGCTGAACTAAGTGCATCAGAAGGACCAGCACCACCTCCATCAAAATTTCCAAAATTTGGTTCAGTTTCATTAGTTAGAGAAGTGGTATCTCCAACCAAGATTTCATCTAAATTCGAACATGCACTAATTATTAAAAGTGCAAAACAAATTGTAAATAATTTATATATATATTTCATTTCTGTATTTTTTTAAAAGTTAACATTAATACCTAGCGTAAAGGTTCTTGCATTAAAATAATTATATCTTCTATCAATACCAGGTGTTAAAGGATCTGCATTAAAGCCAACTACATCTCCATTAGCAGCATCTCCTCTATCTTGTAAAGCAGGTTCTGGATCTGATCCTGTATATCCTGTAATTGTAAATAAGTTTTGTCCAGTCAATGATAAACGTATACTCTTAAAGTATTTGTTACCTTCTACAATATCAAAATTATATCCTATAGAAAGGTTATCTAACTTTACAAAATCTGCTTTTTCAACATATAATGAACTAAACTTTGCAGTAGTAATTGTAGGGTCTGCATATTTTGTGTTGATATAGTTATAAGATCCTTGAGAACCAACTCTTGGCTCATAAAATACTCTGAAGTTATTTACTAGACTGTGTCCAAAAGCACCTCTAAAAAATATATTCGCATCCCAGTTTTTGTACTTAAGAGAGTGAGACCAACTTAATTCAAAATCAGGAATACCTTTTCCTAGTTTAACTAAATCACCATCAATCACACCATCTCCATCTTCATCAATAGCATTTCCAATTTCTTGATTTACCTGAATAGTTCCATCTCCGTTTGTATCTACAAAGTTTTGATTACCATCAGTGACAGTACCATCCCAAAGAGCACCATATATTTGACCAATTTCTTGACCTTCACCAACTAAAACTACTGGTGTACCATTTTGTCCTGGAGCTCCTAAATTTCCTCTTAAAGATGTACTTCCTCCAAATTCATCTAAAGTAGATTTATAAGAAGATAAAATTAATCCTGAATTATAGGTTAGCTCTTCGTTTTTGATAATATCATAATCAACGCTCAATTCAAATCCATTTGTAGTTAGTTGCCCAAAATTATCGAACCAATTTTGTGCACCGTTAGGTGTTATTCCTAAAGATAGTAGTTCTTCTAAATCAGCAGCTTGTATGGCTGTAAACAAAATAAAGTCTGAAACTTTTCTAGAATATACATCTAAAGTAGCCGATAAACGTCCTGCATTAAAATCTACACCAAAGTTTGTTTCTGCTTTTTCCTCCCATTTTAAATTTGGGTTTTGTTGTCTATCTGCAGGAATATTAGAAGACAGTAAATTCCCATCTGGACTATATCCATCTTGAGAAATCCCATTTTCATTAGGTAAAGCACCCGTTACACCATACCCTATTCTTACTTTTAATAAATCTACATTATCTAATTGCAAATACTTATTTAAATCTGCACCTAATCCAACAGAAGGAAACATTCCCCATCTATTGTTTACTCCTAATTTTGTAGATCCTTCTCTACGTAAAGAAGCATTAAAATAAATAGCATCATCAAAAGTAAGATTTGCTCTACCAAAGAAAGCAATAATTCTATCTTCTGGAGATCTATTACTATTTATGTTTATAAAACCAGCATTAACTAAATCTTGAGACCATTCTAATGCATTTATGTATTCTAAATTGTCATTTGGAAAATCTCCAGCTTCTAAAAAATAATCATAAGAAGTAGTTTCCTGCCAAGAATATCCCGTTGTTAGTTTTAAGTTTAGCCTTTCACTTACATCTACTTTATAATCACCAAACATTTCAAACAATTTATAACTAATGTCTTGTGTATATAATTTAGCCAACCCTTTTCGAGTAGGACTATCTGCACCACCTCTATATAAAGAAGTAGTTCTATAGTATTCTTTATTAGTCAATTTTGTTGATTGCTCTGAATAAATTGTATTTAAAGCCAAGTTATCTGATACGTCATATTTAAAGTTTGTACTGTAGTTGAATTCACTTCTAGCACCAGTATTTGTATTCTGGTTTAAAATAGAAACTGGATTAAAACTATCAAATAATCCTAAAGTTTCAAAATAACCTCCATAAGTATCTGCATTAAAAGGATATGGAGAATCTACACCATAAACTGGAGCTGTAGGATTATACAATACGGCATAACGTAACGCATCATTAAGTCCATATTCGATATCTTTTTTAGTATAAGATGCATTAAAACCTATTTTTAATTTATCATTTAAAATTCTAGTTTGTGCTTGAAATCTAGTATTGAATTGGTCAAATCCAGATTTTTGCAAAATACCTTGCGAGTCTCTAAAATTTGCAGAAGCTCTAAAAGTCGTTTTATCAGATCCCCCAGAGATGGCTACGTTATTTACTGTTGATAAAGCTGATCTTGTTACCAAGTCTAGCCAATCTGTTCTGCTTCCTAAATCTGTACCTCCAGCAGTAACAAACTCGTCGCCAGTCATATTTTTTACTTGATTTAGAATTGACGCAGAAGCAACTGACCCATTATAAGATACTTGAGTAGTGCCAACTTTTCCTCTTTTTGTAGTAACTATAATTACACCACTTGAACCTCTTGTACCATAAATAGCAGCAGCAGAACCATCTTTTAAAACGGTCATACTTTCAATATCACTAGGATCTACATTATTTAGTGTAGCACCTTGAATACCATCAATTACTACTAAAGGAGAAGAATTTGCTCCAACTGTAGAAATACCCCTTAAACGTATTACTGCATCATCATTAGGGTTTCCTCCTTTATTATAGATACTTAAACCTGCAACTTTACCTTGCAATAATTGTGAAGGAGCTGCAATAGTACCCTGATTAAAATCTTCTTCTCCAACTTTAGTTACCGATGAAGTAATTTCTTTTTTTGCTGTACTACCATAACCCACAACTACTATTTCGTCTAGTTGTGTTGCATCTTGCGCCATAGTTACATTAATAACAGTACTAGAACCCACTGTTCTTTCTACTGTTGCGTAGCCTAAAGATCTAAAAACTAAAACATCTCCTGTATTTGCTGCAATAGAATATTTTCCGTCAAAATCTGTTTCTGTACCCACAGAAGTGCCTTTTACATTAATACTTACACCTGGTAAAGAACCGTCAGCATCAGAAACAACACCAGTAACAGTCTGTCCATATATAATACTACCAGTGAATATTAATAGTGGTAGTATTAATTTTCTAAATAATTTGTGCTTCATTTAAATTTAAAGTTTAAAATTTGATTATACATTTGATTTAACACTTTATTTATAATTAAATTAATAAATAATTGACAAATTAACATTTTTTTATCTTTAAAAAAAAGGATATATTAAAAAAATAAACGAAAACGTTTTCGTTTTTTCTAAATTATTTATTGTCTTAATACCTACTCATTAAGTTCTCTTACCCATATATTTCGATAACTCACACCACTATTATCATGGTGATCTTGTAATTTTATAGGTGCTTTATTGTGTGTGTTATTTTTAGGCCAACCCACATATTCTGTTGTTCCTTTTATTTTAAAATGATCTTGAATTAAAACACCATTATGCAACACGGTAATCGTTCCGTGTTTTGATACACTTCCTCTTGAATCAAATATAGGTGCGTGATAAATAACATCAAAGGTATTCCAATCTCCTGTTTTAGAAGATGGGTTTACTAGCGGAATAGACTGTTTGTAGATAGAACCTACTTGTCCATTTACGTAGGTATCATTATCATTATTGTCCAAAACTTGTATCTCATATCTGTTTTGAAGAAAAATGCCGCTATTACTTCTACTCTGTCCGTTACCTCTTATTTCTGCACTAGAACGCCATTCTATATGCAATTGTATAGACCCAAAATTTCTTTTGGTTTGAATATCGCCTGTTTTATCTTTTACAGTGGTACTGCCATCCTTATTCAGCATCCATTTTACAGCGGTGGAATCTTTTGACGAAGTCCATTCATCAAAATTTGTTCCGTCAAAAAGTATAATGGCATCCGATGGAATTTTTGTTTTTGGGTCTATTGTTACTTTCTTTGGCTTGGGCTTCCAAATTTCTGTTTCTTCTGGTTTTGTCGGTTCTTGTTTGATTTCTTCAGCTTTTATCGTTACTTTTTGCTGTCTTGAATTTTCCTGACAGCCTAATAAGAGGAAACTAAAAAGCAATCCTAAAATGTATTTTTTCATTGGTTTTTGTTTTTAATGATGATGGTTTTATATTGATTTGAGAGGGGAAATATAAAAAAAATATGGTTCTATCACGAATTTAATCTACAGAAATACAAGGTTCTTAAATTTTTAATACCTTTGAACTGTAGTATTTTGTCGAATATTGGAATTATTTGTTTAAAATAATGATAATCAAAATTTTAAAACATTTATTCTGATTTTTTTGGAAAATAAAATGCTACTTTTTTTAATTTTCTATCCTTAATATTTATCAGGGATTGGAACTTGTGAAACTTGAGTAAATGAAATACACAACACTACCAAACACTACAACCAAAGTTTCTAAAATCTGTTTAGGAACCATGACGTGGGGAAATCAGAATACAGAAGCAGAAGGTCATGAACAGATGGATTACGCACTTGAAAAAGGCGTTAACTTTTTTGATGCTGCAGAATTATATCCTGTTCCTGCTAATGCTAAAACCTATGGAGATACGGAAAGAATTATAGGAACTTGGTTCAAAAAAACAGGCAATAGAGAGAAGGTAATTTTAGCCACAAAAATTGTTGGTGCTGGATCTTATACAGCACATATTAGAAAAGACGGATTTAGCAAAAGAGCTATTAAAGAAGCTATTGAAGGTAGCTTACAGCGTTTACAAACCGATTATATAGATTTGTATCAATTACATTGGCCATCACGTGGTATAAATTGTTTTGGAGTCAGAGATTATCCTTTTAAAACGGCAACAAATGAAGCAGAAAATCATTTAGAAATTTTAGAAACGCTAAACGATTTTGTAAAAGCTGGGGTCATTCGTCATATAGGATTGTCTAACGAAACTCCTTGGGGAACCATGCAATATTTACAAACTTCAGAAACCTATAATTTACCAAGACCAGTAACCATACAGAATTCATATTCATTAATTCATAGAGCTTATGAGGTTGGAATGTCTGAAGTTTCTATGAGAGAAAATATTGGTTTGTTAGCCTATTCGCCTTTAGCACAAGGGGTTTTGTCTGGAAAATATTTAAATGGAAAAAAACCAGAAGGAGCAAGAGGAACGCTATTTCCTCGTTTTACTGCTCGTTATATGAATGAAAGTTCAGAAAAAGCAGTTGCAAAATACTTGCAAATAGCCAATAAACACAACATAAGTTTATCGGAATTGTCATTAGCTTTTATCAACCAGTTGCCATTTGTAACTAGCAATATTATTGGAGCGACTAAAATGAGTCAATTAAAAGAAAATATTAATTCTGTAAACATTGATTTATCTGATGAAATTATTAAAGAAATTGAGGCTATACATTCTTTAATTCCCAACCCTGCACCTTAGTTTAGTTTTATAATTAAGGAATATTTGGAAGTCTAAAAAACACGAAACAAAAAATTATTTTGTTTTTTTAAATCTATCTTTAAGTATTTAACCACTTACTTTCCAATTGATTTTTGTTGAATTAAATGTTCATCATATCTTAAAAAAAGAATTAATTTAGCAAGCTATCTCTTTTTTAAAAAAAGAGTCTCAATTAAATTTAAAATTTTAGAACCAATGATAAATGATGATAGAAAAATACGCGAGAAACTACAACAAAAAACTTGGAATGAGATAAAAACAAACGACTCTTGGGCTATTTTTAAAATTATGGCAGAGTTTGTAGAAGGGTATGAAAAATTAAGTAAAATAGGTCCTTGCGTATCCATTTTTGGATCTGCAAGAACACAACCAAATCATCCCTCCTATATATTAGCTGAAGAAGTTGCTTATCAATTAACTCAAAATGGCTACGGAGTTATTACTGGTGGTGGTCCTGGAATTATGGAAGCAGGCAACAAAGGTGCATACAGAGGCAAAGGAACTTCGGTGGGTTTAAATATAGAATTGCCTTTTGAAGAACATAATAATCCTTGGATAGACAAAGACAAAAATTTAGAATTTGATTATTTCTTTGTACGTAAAGTGATGTTTGTAAAATATTCACAAGGCTTTATTGTAATGCCAGGGGGGTTGGGAACTTTGGATGAACTTTTTGAAGCAATTACCTTAATTCAAACCAATAAAATAGGGCGTTTTCCAATTATTCTAATGGGTAAAAAATTCTGGGGCGGATTGTTAGATTGGATAAAAAATACGCTGATAGAAGAAGGAAATATCAGCGAAAAAGATTTAAACTTATTTAGAATTGTAGATACTGTTGATGAAGTTATAGATCACCTAAATAAATTCTATACGAAATATAGTTTGAAACCTAATTTTTAGAATGTTATACTCAAAATTATTGTTGATTTTTTTAGCTGTTGGTTGACACTGAATACTGCGACTGTAAACTGCAACTGAATACTGAAAACTGCCACTGAAAACTGAATACTGACAATTGAAAAACCATCTAAAAATATCAACGCTATTCTTATTCTTCTCTTTGGTTATTGTTGCCCAACAAAATTCAATTGCTATAAAATCAATTTTAAATCCTGAAAATGATGTGTTGCAAATACAGCAAGAAATTGTTTTTCACAATACTTCAGATAGTATTTTTAAACGTGTTTTTTTACATAATTGGCCCAACAGTTTTAAAGATAGAAAAACGCCGTTGTCAAAACGATTTGTAGAAGATTTTAGAAAAGATTTATATTTTGCCAAAAAAGAAAAATTAGGATTTACAGTTATAAAAAATCTTTCTGTAAATTTTGAAAACGTTCCATTTAAAGAAGTAAAAAACCATTCCGATATTATGGAGGTTTTTCTTAAAAAAGACCTTAAACCCAATGATAGTATTACCATTTCTGTAACCTATTCTGTTAAAATTCCAAGTGCAAAATTTACGGGTTATGGCAAAACAAAAAACGGATATCACTTGCGTTTTTGGCATCTTACTCCTGCCGTTTTTACAACTAATTGGCAACTAATGAGTAATTTGAATACCGACGATTTATATCAAAAAGGGACAGATTATAGCATAGAAATAAATGTTCCTAAAAAGTTTGTTGTGGAAAGTAATTTGTATCAATATGAAACAAAAAAAGAAAATAGCAATCACTATTATTTAGTTGGAAAAAACAAAACAGACATCATTTTAAGCATTCATCAAAAAAAACAATTCAAAACTTTTAATACCAAATTTATTGCTGTTCATACAGATATTTTTAATGATAAATTAAGTCATAAACAAACGGCAACTATTTTTAACCGAGAACTTTTATTTATTAAAAAATATTTAGGTGAATATCCACACAAAGAAATTTATATAGACAAAATTACCCAACGTAAAAATCCTGTTTTTGGGTTAAGTCAACTCCCCAGTTTTATACGTCCGTTTTCAAATACTTTCAAATGGGATTTAACAATGTTTAAGGTGATTGCCAAAAAATATATAGAGAATACTTTATTGCTAAACAAGAGAAAAGATTATTGGCTAATTGATGGTTTGCAAAGTTATTTGATGATGGAATATGTGAACGAATTTTATCCAGAAACAAAATTAGCTGGCACTGCTTCTAAGGTTTGGGGAATACGGAGTTTTAATTTAGCAAAATTAGAATTCAATGATAAATACCCATTTATTTATCAATTTAGTGCGCGAAAATTTTTAGACCAATCCTTAACAACCTCATCCGATTCCTTATCTAATTTTAATCGAAGAATTGTCAATAAATACAAAGCGGGTTTAGGGTTGCGATATCTAAAAGGCTATTTAGGAGCCTCTGTATTGAACAGTGCCATTAAAGAATTTTATCAAAAAAATCAATTAAAAATTACCTCAAGTAAAACCTTTGGAACACTGCTTTCTAAAAAAACCAACAAAGATCTCTCGTGGTTTTTTGGTGATTATATCCATACAAATAAAAAAATAGATTATGTAATAAGTAACGTAAAAGAAGAAACTGACAGCATACAAATAACCATAAAAAATAGAAGAAATATTACGGCTCCTGTTGCTTTATATGGCTTAAAAAATAAACAGGTAACTCTAAAAAAATGGATCACAAATATTGAGAATTCTAAAACTATAAAGGTTGCAAAAGGAAATTTTAATAAGTTTTCATTAAACTATGAGAATTTATATCCAGAATACAACACCTTAAATAATTGGAAAACGTTAGAAAAAAAAATCTTTAACAAACCTCTAAAGTTCACTCTTTTAAAAGATGCCGAAAACCCGTATTACAATCAATTGTTTTACCAGCCAAAGTTTCAATATAATTTATATGACGGATTGATTCTAGGTGTAAAACTACACAACAAACCACTTATCAAAAGAAATTTAGAATTTGAAATAGAGCCTTCCTACGCAACAAAAAGCAAGTCTATTGTTGGTAATTTTTCTGTCATTTACAATCAGTTTTTTGAAGATACAGATATCTATAAAATCACCTATGGCGTTGCAGGAAGTACGCAACATTATGCGCCAGAACTGTCATATAGTTCTTTGATTCCTTTTGTAAATGTTACCTTTAAAAGAAAATCATTAAGAGAAGCTAGTTTAAAATCTATAACGGCAAAATTGGTTCATATCAACAAAGAAGTTTTACCCCAAAATAGCAGATCAGACCAAGATAGATATGACGTTTTTAGTTTAAGATATAGATATAATAGAGCCAACATCATCAAAGAATTTGGCTATAGCTTCAACACAGAATTTGCCAAAAAATTCTCTAAAGTTTCCTTTGATATACGATATAGAAATTTGACCTCTAAAAATACACAATTAGATTTTAGAATTTTTGCAGGTGCTTTTCTAAATAATAAAACGGAAGGCAATTATTTTAGTTTTGGATTGGATAGAAGTAACGATTATTTATTTCAATTAAATTATTACGGACGTTCAGAAAGTTCTGGTTTTTTTAGTCAACAATTTATTCTTACCGAAGGCGGATTCAAATCTGTGCTATCCGCAAGATTTGCCAATCAATTTATGTTATCTTTTAATTCTAGTATCGGTATTTGGCGTTGGGTAGAGTTTTATACTGATGTTGCTTTCTTAAAAAACAAAAATCAAAATGTGTTTTTTGGCTATGAAAATGGAGTCCGATTTAATTTTGTGAACAATATTTTAGAACTCTATTTTCCATTCTATTCCAATAACGGATGGGAACTCTCTCAAAACGCCTATCCAGAAAAAATTCGATTTACACTTACGCTAAATCCAAATGCTATTTACAATTTTTTTAGACGTGGGTTTTTGTAATGTTTTCCTAACTATATGACAAAAAATAATATTAGCACATAATTTCTCTAAAATCAGTATTTTAAAAACAAATATTTGTGAGACTTTTCAGGTTTTTAAAACCTGAAAAGTCTTGATAACGAAAGATTTACAAGATTTTAAATTAATCTATGACACTACCAATTAGTTTTCATTTGTTACCTCTCTAAACAGGGCTTCTAAATTTTTATTTTGTGTATTTAATCCTAAAATTTTCAATCCATTTTCTTGGGCAAAATCAAATATTTTTGAACGCATATCTTCATCGCTTTTAAAAGTAATGTGCCAAGTATTTTCAAAATTATTTTTGAATGAAATTACATGCGGTAATTTTTTAACAAACTGTTCTTCAATTTTATAGTCAAATGTAACTTCAATAGTTTGTTGTTGGTCGTCTTTTAGTTCATCCAATTTTTTATCAACTAAAATTGTACCTTTTTTAATAATAATAACACGATCGCAAACGGCTTCTACTTCTTGCATAATATGTGTAGAAAGTAAAACCGTTTTATCTTTTCCTAATTCTTTAATTAAGGCTCTAATTTCTATTAATTGATTTGGATCTAAACCCGTAGTGGGTTCATCTAAAATTAATATTTTAGGATTATGCAAAATTGCCGCCGCCAAACCTACTCTTTGTTGATAGCCTTTAGAAAGTTGGTGTATTTTCTTATGTGCTTCTGAAGTTAATCCTACCTTTTCTATACAGGTTTTTATTTGACTTTTATCAACCTTAAAAATAGCAGCTTGAAATTGTAAATATTCTCTTACATACATATCTGTATATAGTGGGTTGTGTTCGGGCAAATACCCTATACTTTTTTGTGCTTCTAACGGATTTTGCAACACATTGATTTCATTGACAAAAACCTCACCTTCATTAGGTTTTATAAACCCTGTCAAAATTTTCATCATCGTAGATTTTCCTGCTCCATTTGGGCCTAAAAAGCCAATGATTTGTCCTTTATCCGCAGAGAAAGAAATGTTATCTAATACTTTTTGATTTTTATAAATTTTTGAAATTGATGAAACTTGTATTGACATACTAAAAAAATAATTGAATTATTAGGATAACGAAGTTCTTTAAGTTTTAGTTCATAAAAAAACCGTTCCGATTTTTTCGGAACGGTTTTATTTTAAAATTTAGTTTCTTTATTCTATCACTAATTTTCTAGTGGTTTGCTTATTTCCGTTTGTAATTTTTACTAAATACAAGCCTTTTGCTGTATTGTTAAAATTAATTTTTTTAGAAAAGTTTGCATTTGTATTAAGGAAATTCTTTTCATTGATGAGTCTTCCTCTAATATCAAATAATTGAACAGAAACCTTTTCTGTATCTATTACCTCTAAATTTAATGTAAATTCCCCCGTGGAAGGATTTGGATATAAATTAAAACCAGAGAAAGCAAAATCTTCTATTGATGCAGGATTCCCTTCTATCATTATTGTATAGTCTTCTACCTCTCCATCAAAATTTACCCTACAATATGTAGGGTCAACATTATATCTTGTAGAGACTCTCATTATTATACTACCTATTAATGCTGTATTTGGAACTGTAATAGATAGCGGACTTAAACTGGTAACACCATCTGTAGAATTAGTTGCAGTTCCTAAATCATATTCTTCGTTTGCGCCGTCAAAATCACAATCTCCATTCCAATCTATCCAAACTAACGTATGAGTTGTATAGTCACCAGCCGTATTTACATTTACAGTTATAGCATGTGAATCTCCTTGTCTTACTGTTGTGCTAATAGACCTATAATCGCTATATCCACTTGGTTTCCCCGATGCGTTATCAATTGTATTAAACTTCACTAAAGTGGTTCCTGTATCAAAAGTAGTAGTACCATTAGAAGCACATGCTGTACAACTCATGGTCGTAAAACTATATGCAGAAGAATAGTTTCCAGTTCCACAAAAATTCTTTCCTCTTACACGCCAATAGTATGTGGTAACCTGACTTAATCCTGATAAGGCGTATGAATTTGTAGTTACGTTTCCACTGGCAATTATATTTGTAAAAGTACTGTTTGTTGCTACTTCTACATCATAAGAAGTTGCATTTGAGTCAGCATTCCACATTAAAGTTGGAGCAAAAGATTCTCCTGTATTTCCATTTGATGGTGATGTTAAAGTCATATTCCCTACAGTATTAAATACTCCTAAAGAAACATTTGCACTTTTTGTAACTGCTCCAGAAGTTCCCACCAATGAAAAATTATAAGAACCCGAAGCAACACTTCCTATACCAGAAATGGTAGCGGTTACTGCGGTTCCGTCGGCAGTGGCTGTAGCTGGACTAAATGTTGCTGTAGCACCAGAGGGTAAGCCATTAGCTGAAAAAGTAGTTGTACCAGAAAAACCTAAAAAAGTATTGTAGGTAAAATTATATACCGCATTATCTGGAGAACAAACATTTAGGTTTGGGGTAGCAACTGATAAAACAAATTCTGATTCTTGAATTGAAAAATCCGATGAGTTCATTGCAAAGAAAATATTATTATTTCCTTCTACAATTATTCTAGCTGTAGTCGTATCTCCTCCTACTACTGGAACTGAAATTGTATGACTTCCGTCATTAGAAACATTTGAAGCTAAAGTATGTGGAAAAGTTGCCCCTCCATCTGTAGATAACAAAATATTAACCGTTGGTGTATTTACATTTCCTGCGTCTGTACCTGCTACATCCCATGTAATGGTTTGTGATGTACCTACATTCCACGTTTCATTAGTTGTTTGTGAAATTACTGTAAAGGGTCCGGCTGTAGCATCTACAGTTACTGTCATCGTATCAAAACTAGATTGTCCGTTTAATCCAGTGGCAGTAGGCTCTCTATCTCTTACGGTTAATGCCCAGTTTAAATTTCTTGATACTGTTGATACGGTTTCCCAAGCAGAATTTATTGTTGGATTCGTTTGAGTTAAATTACCGCTTACCACTCTACTTAATTTAGGAATATATCTATTTGCAGAAGTTGTTGGCGACAAAGATCTAGCCATAGAACCTATAGTTCTAGTAGGTCCAAATTGGGTGTTTGTTACTTGACCACTATCTGACCCTTCCCAACAGTATGTTAAGTTGTCTGCTCCGTCTGCATCTGTAGCTGAACCTCTTAACACATAGGCAGTTCCTTGTGGTATGGTAACATTACTTCCTGCATCTGCATTGGGAGGATTGTTGGTTAAAGTAACTGGCGAGTTTGCTTGCCAACAAAGTCTGGTATTAGTTACATTGTCTGTTACTTGTCGTATGCTATGATAATGGAAATACGGATCACTATGTTGTTGTACATTATTTGCTCCCGTAATACCTGCATATCCCATTATTGTGGTTCCTGACCCTGGTTCAGAATTCACGCCCGTTCCTTCTGTAGAATGAGAAAACGTATGATTTGCACCCATTTGATGCCCTATTTCATGAGCTACATAATCAACGTCAAAATTATCTCCTTCAGGAATACCATCAGCAGGTGAAGTAATACCTGCTCCTTTATTTCGGTCTGTGGTTGAATCTGTATCATCTACACAAACACAGCCTATACATCCAGCATTACCACCTCCTCCAGATGCACCAAACATGTGTCCAATATCATAAGCAGCATTACCAATAGTGTTGGTTAATGTGTTCTGTAATTCTACATTCCAAGCACTAAGGGAACCGGAATAAGGGTCTGTTGCTGGATCTGTATAAATTAATGCAGGAAAATCTTGAACTTCAAAAGTAATAGCCATATCAGTTTCAAAAATGGCATTTACTCTTGCCATAGTAGCATTAATTGCCGCTAAAGCACCTGCTACTGTTCCTCCATGATATTGTGTATATTCACCATTTACAGAGATTGCCAAACGAAACTTTCGCAAAGTTTGGTCGTCTGCATCTCTTTGATTAATCGAATTATTAGAGTCAGTATTTACAATTTCATCAATTGTAGAACATATAAATTCTTCTTTTGGTAAGTTTGTTTTAGAAAGCCTACTGTAAACTACATAGTTTTCATCATCTTCTAAAGGTTGCATAAAAACAGTTGGTTTGTCTTTGTAAGAAATCATCGTTTGTACTCCTTTTGGGGAAATACTCATCCTTACTGTTGCTCCAGAATGGTCTGTACTAAAACCTACATACGATTTTATTTCTGGATATTTTGCAGACAAACTAAGAGAAAAAACAGGGGCTTCTAAAATTCTGAATGATTGTAATTTTCCTTGATCATCTGGAAGATGTATGATTGTATTAGAAGATGTATTACTTACACCTCTTAAAGGTGCATTTTGTAGTTGATTTTTGAATGCTTCAAAATCTAATTCAACGATTTCAGAAGTATTCTTATCTAGCATTTCAATGGAGTGTCCTTGGAACTGCCCATTTGCCTTACTACTCGTTTTCCAAATTTTTGTTTGAGCGCTTACTCCAACAAAAAATAAAAGGGTAAAAAAAGTTAATAAATGTTGTAATTTTTGTTTCATTTCAAAAAGATTAAATATTGTTTTATATTTATAAAATAAGTTCCCAAATATAATCAAATTTTTATCTTTGTAGGCTCATTATGAATAAAAATATACTGTTAAAAGACTTATCGAAAAAAGATTATAAAGAAACTTGGGATTATCAATCTAAATTATTGCAAGAAATTGTAGATGTAAAAATTGATAATCGTAGAAATAATGGTCAAAAACCTACTCCAAATTATATATTATTTGTGGAACATCCTCATGTATATACGCTTGGTAAAAGTGGCGATGTAAACAATCTTTTATTAACTGAAAAACAATTAGAAGAAAAAGGGGCTTCGTTTTATAAAATAAATCGTGGTGGAGATATTACCTATCACGGTCCTGGGCAAATTGTAGGCTACCCGATATTAGATTTAGAAAATTTTTTTACAGATATTCATAAATACTTACGCTTACTAGAAGAAATTATTATTTTGACTCTTGCAGAATATGGTTTAAAAAGTACTAGAAGTGATGGAGAAACAGGTGTTTGGTTAGATGTTGGAACTCCATTTGCACGAAAAATTTGTGCCTTGGGAATTCGTTCATCACGTTGGGTAACCATGCATGGTTTTGCCTTAAATGCCAACACCAATTTAGGATATTTTGACCACATTATTCCTTGCGGAATTAGAGGAAAATCAGTTACTTCTATGGAAGTTGAACTAGGTAAAAAAGTTAATTTAGAAGAAGTAAAAAATAAAATTTTAAAACATTTTAAAGTTTTATTTGAAATTGAAAAATATATTTAAAGCAAATCTAATTTTAGTTTGTGACAAAAAAAATCAAGTTTCAAAACTTCCAACTCCCAAGCTCTCTTCCTCAAAAATCTGCCATTTGAACAGGTGGTTTTGCCAATTTATTTAATACTTCTGGAGCTTTGTTATACAATAACTGTATCATTCTATGAGGCGCAAAAATATATTTTTGTTTTATGATATCGCTCCATTTTTGCATCGTTTGTTTTGAAAAAAAATTTCCTTCTTTAAAGGTGTTTCCAGAAAAAACTTCATCTATTTTTAAAGATAATGCGTACGACTCTAAAGAAACTTCTTTTTTTGAAATTCCTTCTAAAACGGTATGTGTAATTTCATTTTCATCTTTCGCAAATACATTATGAAAGGGTCCTAAATCTATTTTTTTGATATGCTTTGGATGAATATCTGGCAACTTTCTGTCAATATTATACGCCATTGTATCTAAAGCCATATCTCTATCGGCACTTTCTTTTAATACTTGATACAATGCTTCTTTTTTATCCATAATTTGTTTGCCAACATAATCAAAATACATAAAACAGATATAAGGCCTGTTAGTACTTACATCATAAAAACTCCAACTGATTAAAGTTGCATGACTTCCTTTTGGAGCTTCTATAATTTTGGCTTGCACAAATCTATTGAATATAAATTTCTGATTTACAGACTTATAATAGACAACAGAAGCCGCTTGAAATAACCGAGTTCTTTTAACGAGTTCTTTTTTTCTTAAAAGTGTATCTAAAAATTCAGCTTTTAAAGAATCTGTATCTACCAATTTATCTATATATTCATTGCGCAATGCTAAATCGTTGTACAGATACCTGAATTCTAAATAATTTGGAAATCCTGAATCTGTTAAATCTACCTTCATATTATCTTCATCATCATACATATATTTAATTCGCATTGCTTCAATAGAATACAATAACAAATCTGAATATTGCTTGAAGAAAATAAGTTCTTGATGATTACAAAGTTTTTCTTGTTGAATTCTTACAATGAGTTCTTTGAGTGCAAAATCTACCATTTTATGGTAAAAAACATATTGCTCTTTAGAGTTTAAAGTTGCAGAATCTAAAGGAGTTGTGATCATAGTCAATACTTAAGAATATCATTCAAAGTTTTCTTAATGATTTCAACATCACTTATAGGAATTTTCCCTATTTTTTTATCCAACCTTGTTTTAGAAACAGAACGAACATGAAATGTTAATACTTCAGAAACTTTAGGTAATCCATTAATTTCGTTGGGTTCAATGATAAGATTTCCTTTATAATTTTTTATACTCGTAGTCATTGGACAAACAATAACAACTTGCAGGTATTTATTAAGCATATTTCCGCTTATGATTACGGCGGGTCTTCTACCATTTTGCTCACTACCTTTTGTTGGATTTAAGTACAGTTCCCAAATTTCTCCTTGCTTCATTAGTTGGTTTCTTCATCATCAATTATCCTCAAATATTCTTGCATACCTTCTTCTGCAACCATCAAAATATCTTGATCATCTGAAGCTTGTTTATAGGATTTAATGTAACTAGACCTTTCTATTTGTTCTAAATAGAGTTCTAAAGCTTTTTCTATAAGCTTATTTTTTGGTAATTGTAATTCTTTTGCAAAATTTGAAAGTTTTTGCAAGAGATGGTCTGGAAGAGAGGATGTAAATGTTGTCATATTATATTTATATTCTACAAATATATTGATTATTTTTGGTTTATATTTAAATTTAACAAATATTTTCAGTGTTCAGTGTTCAGTGGCAGTCAGTTACTGAATACTGCGACTGCCACTGTAAACTGAATACTGTAAACTGAACACTAAACACTTATCCTAATAAATCATCATTTGAAGTATTTGGTTTTTCTAAAAGAACATCATCATTATCTTTTGGCACATTTGAATCTGCCTTATAATAATCTTCAAAAATCTCTTTCATATCTATTCCGTAACGATCTGTAAAATTCTTTTGAATGTCGATATCTTTTTCTCTAATTTCTTGCAATGCCTCTGCATACGAACTATACACACCACTCATTACTTTTTCGTGAACAGGAATATTATCCATCATTTCTTGACGCGCTTTTGCACTTGCAGTATGCATAGACGCTAAAGTTTCGCCAATATGTTCGTCCGTTTTTACGCCTAAATGCTCTAAAATTGCTGCAAATTCTTGATCTGTTCTTGCTTTTAAAGCCACTACATACCCATCATAATACTTCAATCTTTCTTCTGTATCCGATTTTAATTTTGCACGATGCGTTTGCAAATTGCTACGTAAAGAAGTCAACACTTTTATGGTCAAATTGTGTTTGTGTACAAAACTATCTTTACTTGCTGCTAGGGTTGTATAGGCATTTTTTAGACCTTCCAATTCTTCAATTTTTTGTTCAAGTGCGGTAACTTTACCGATAGCTTCAGAATAGGCTGTAGATTGTTTGTCGGCAATTTCTTCTAATTCTTGACGTGCTTGTTTTAGCAATGTATATTGTTCTTCTAATTTGCCTTCCACTTCTTTCTTTTTCTCTAACGCTTTGGTATGATTTTTAGAGGCTTCTACAATGGCATCTTTTAGTTTCTCTTCAACTTCTTTTATTTCAACTTCTCTATTTTTTAAACGTGTAACTGCTGCTTGAGATTTGTAGGATAATTCGCTTAATAATGTTTGAATATCTGCACTCTCTATACGTTCTTGAAACATTGCTTTCGCTTTATTATCTGCTCCTGCACGTATTTTTTCTGCCTCTTTAAACGTTGTTTGTGCTTTTTTAATTTTACTTTTTCTTCCCCAAAGATTATTCCACCAAGTATCTGGTTTGTTCTCTGTGTCTTCTAATGCTATTTTAGCTCTTTCTAAATCTTTTTGAGCGTCATCAATTACTTTTTGTTCTGTTGCGTTTAACGCCGAAAACTTCTCAAACATAATACCAACTTCATCTTGATAATCGGTTAAATCTTTAATGGCATCTAGTAGCGTACTTCTATCTTTTTCCGCCATTTGTACAACATCATCTAATGTTGCATTTAGTATTTTTTGACGGGTTTGTGGGTCATCCTCTTGTGCCAATTTAGATTTCATAGTGTCAATGGCTTTTCCCCAATTGACATCTACTTTTTCTGTTTTTTCGTTAGTGCTTGTTTCTAATAAATCAAAATCATCAGACATATTTTTAGTGTTTTTTAAAGTTGAATAATTTTAGTGAAGCAATTTCGTCAAATTTTTTTTAATTGAAGTACAAAATTTCTTTAAATAATAAGTAGCAAAAAACCTTTTTTGTTACAAAAAGCTTCATAAAGATACTACCCATAATTTTTATCATTATTTTTGCACAATCATTCTTCTATCTAAAATATTTATGGCATTAACAGAGTCTAACAACTTTTTATCAGAAAAAAAAGCACCAAATTTTAAATTAATCAATACGATTGATGATACTTATGTGGAATTAAATCAACATACAGGAAAAAATGGTACTGCAATTTTCTTTATATGCAATCATTGTCCGTTTGTAATTCACGTGAATGAAGAATTGATAAAAATGGCGAATGAGTATATGTCAAAAGGAATCCGTTTTATAGCCATCAGTAGCAATGATGTAGATAAGTATCCGCAAGATGGGCCTATAGAAATGAAGAAAAATGCGCTAGATTTAAAATATCCTTTTCCGTATTTATATGATGAAACTCAAAAGGTCGCAAAAATGTATGATGCTGCTTGTACACCAGATTTGTATTTATTTGACAATCAGTTAAATATTTTTTATCACGGACAGTTAGATGATTCTAGACCCAATAATGGCATTCCTGTAACGGGTAAAGATTTTAGAAATGCTTTAGATTCGCTGTTAGAAAATAAAATTTATACAGACTTACAAAAACCAAGTATAGGTTGTAATATTAAATGGAAATAAGATATATTTCTCTAACTAATATTTCAACAATTCTTTGAGTACTTTTTCAAATCTACTTTTGGCTAGGTATTGATTTTCTAAATTCGCCTCAAAAGGAATTGGTGTTTCTAAACTAGCTACTCTTTTTACGGGTGCATCTAAATATTCAAAACAGTTTTCAGTA
>JBMYWO010000008.1:0-35772 GCA_049607505.1 Polaribacter sp. | reverse complement strand
TATAAATAAGCATAGCAAAAGCCCATCCTAACCTTCCCAAAGGGAAGGAACTAGCAAGTTTGAGGGTAAAATTATAGGTAGAAAAAAAAGAATTTTATCTTCGTAAGAATGATAAATCAAAGATATTAACACAAGAGTGTTTTCCCTTTTGGGGAAATTAAAAGGGGCTTCTACCCCAACCCCACATCCAAAGACATCATTACAATAAAGCCTGCAATAAAACCAAGCGTGGCAATATCTGTATATTTATCTCTTTGTGTTTCAGGAATTACTTCTTCAACAACCACAAAAATCATTGCCCCAGCTGCAAATGCTAATGCATACGGTAAAATGGGTGTGAAAAACGAAACCGCTAATGCTCCTAAAACTGCAGCAATAGGTTCTACAATTGCAGATAATTGTCCATACCAAAAACTTTTTAATCTACTAACACCTTGTCTTCTTAAGGGCATTGCCACTGCAAATCCTTCGGGAAAATTTTGAATTCCAATACCAATGGCTAGAGAAATAGCAGCAATAATCATTTCCGTTTGTTCTACACCAACTAGGGTAGATGCTGCTCCAAAAAGTACGCCAACAGCTAAACCTTCTGGAATATTATGTAAGGTAATTGCTAAAACTAAAAGAGTCGTTTTGTGCCAGTTGGTTTTAACGCCTTCTGCCTCATTTTCTTTAAAATTGATATGCAAATGTGGCAGCCATTTGTCCATTCCAAATAAAGCTAATGCTCCAATTCCAAATCCAATTGCAGCGGGTAAAACTTTTACAAATCCTTCGCCAGGACTATTTTCTATGGCTGGCGAAAGTAAACTCCAAAAACTTGCAGCCACCATAACACCGCCAGTAAAACCAAGCATTCCGTCTAAAACGGCTCTGTTCATTTTTTTGAAAAAGAAGACTAAAGAAGCTCCTAGTGCCGTTAACCCCCAAGTAAAAAGGGAAGCATATAATGCGGCCTGAATAGGGTGCTCTTTCCCAAATGCCACTAATTGATCGAATGTGCTCATAATTTTTGGATATATAAATTATTGGATATTTTATTTGAAATTGACAATTTCTTGTTATTGAGTTCAATAGATAAAGAACCATCAAAAGGCTCCTTATCTAGTACTTTTATTTTTTGCCCTAAAGCAATACCTTGTTTGTCTAAAAATTGTAAAAATTCTGATGAAGAATCATATACACCAACACAAATTCCTGATTCGTTTTCTTGTAAGGTTGATAATAAACTTTTTTTGACAATTTGTAAATTTCCTTTTTTATCTGGAATCGGATCTCCGTGGGGATCTTGTTTCGGGAATCCTAAAAAGGCATCTAGTTCATCAATTAATTTTGAAGATTTTATATGTTCTAATTGCTCCGCTACGTCATGCACTTCATCCCAAGAAAAATTCAATTTTTCTACTAAAAAAACTTCCCATAAACGATGCTTTCTAATAATATCTACCGCAATTTTTTTTCCTGAATTAGTTAATGTTACTCCTTTATATTTTTTATAAATAACAAGTTTTTTATCAGACAGTTTTTGAACCATATCTGTTACTGAAGAAGCTTTTGTATTTAACTTTTTAGCAATTGCATTTGTACTAATCCCTTTTTCGGAAATAGCATCTAAATGATAGATAGTTTTTAAATAATTTTCTTCAGATAATGTAAACATTATAACTAATTTAAGGTACAAATATATAGAATTTTTGATGTATAAAATTAAATTTTTAGACAAATCTAAAAATTGGATTTACCTCTTTAATATTTGTCATTGGAATTATTGATATAAGACTTTCAGAACTAAAAGATAAGACGATCCACAGTTAAGATTGTGATTTTTCTAAGTACACCACAAAAAATAAGCATCACTGATTGAAGACCTTATAAGTTTTTCGTTATCAAGATCTTTCAGATTTTGAAAACCTGAAAAATCTCACAAACATTTGTTCTTAAAATACTGGTTTTAGAGAAACTATGAGCTAATATTATTTTTGTCATGTAGTTAGGTGATTTTTATTCAATATTCTCTTGATTTACTCAATTTTTATCTTCTTCAATAATTTGTTGTTCTATCTTTTCCCAAGATTTTTTTTCTCTTACTTTTTTATAGAGTCGAATACTCATCATAAGAATCATCCCAAAAAGGATAATGCCAACAACTCCCCAAATCCAATTAATGGCACTTTTTAGCGTTACTAAAAAAATAACCGCAAACAAAATAATGGTTGCAACTTCATTAAAAATCCGCAATTTAAAAGCGGAATGTTTTATGATATCTTTTCGCAATTGATTGTACATTCGTTGACAAAAAAAATGATAAAAATATAAAGCAAGGACAAAAGCTAATTTTACATGCATCCAAGGCATTTCTAAATATGTAGGGTTTTTGTACAACATCCAAAGAGCAAAGAAACTTGCTAAAATTGCTGATGGCCATGTAATGATATACCACAAGCGTTTTTGCATTAATTTATATTGGGTTTGTAAAATCTCTTTTGCAGGGTCTTCTTTTTTCTCTGCTTCTGTATGGTAAATAAATAAACGAACGATATAAAATAAACCTGCAAACCAAGTGATTACAAAAATAATGTGTAATGCTTTTATATATAAAAAATCCATGTTTTTTAGTTTTTTTTGTATATCGGCTTTATGAAAAGTAGCGGATTTTTACTCACTACTTTTTCAATTTAAACTGACATTTAATGTGTTATTTTATTTCTTGTTTAAGCACTAAACCCCCTTTTTTTAAACATATTTGAGCAATTCTTTTACCAATTCGTACACAGTTGTTGTTGATTCTTCCATTGACGGATTGGAATGGTCGTGATGATTGTAATTTCTTTCTGCTCTTCGTATAGCTAAATCGACTCTTTTTTCTCCAATTTTTTTATCAAAACCATCTAACAATTCAAAAAAGTCTTCATCAATCATTTTACTCTTTTTGCCATCATAAGATACCTTGAATCGCTTGATTAGTTTGTTTATTTTATCGTTATAATCATCTCGATGTATTCCTCCACCTTGGTGGTCGTTAAAATGTAATATTAGCCAGTATTCAAAGGCTTGGTTTGAATAAGCCAATCCGAAATTATTCGCCTTGGCAATTATAATTGCATTGTTAAAGGCACTTTCACTAAAATCGTCCTTGTCAAATACACACCAGACTTGGTCGTAACTTTTTTCATTAGCAAGTTGAATAGCTCGGTTCACTAAAGAAATAGTGTTATATCCTTCCCCTATAGGTTTTACCGTTGCAGAAGAAAGTTTAAACTGATTAAAATATGAAGGTTCTGTATTCTTTCCTTCGCAAACTATTAAAATAGTTGGTTTTTCCACTAAAACAGGACTAGACCTTTCAAAGTCTGGTTCAGTTCTTCTCTTTTTTCTTAACTGTTCTTTATGCCTTTTTTTAGCAGCAATTTGCTCTTCCTTTTTATTTTTCATTTTCATATTGCGAAAAGACATTGTTTAAGTTTTCAAAAAAACCTAAAAAAGGAACGGCACCATATTTACCTCTAATATAATTTTCTTCAAATGGTTCATTCTTTTTTACTTCATCCGATTTAAAATCAGCCAATGAATATAGTTTAGCTTCGCCATATTTGTTTTTATCGGTAAACCATATTTGATCACGTCTAAACAACCCTGTACTCAAGAGGTTAGTGTCGTGAGTATTAAAAATCAATTGTGCATTTTTAGTATTAAGTTCTTTTGAATTAAACAGTGACACAATTTTACATACTAAATTAGAATGAAGTTTTGAGTCTAATTCATCAATTACCAAAGTATATCCATTTTCAATTACATCCAAAATAGGTCCAGTTAAAGCAAAAAACTTTCTAGTTCCAGAAGATTCATCGTTGTTAAGAGAGAAACTCACATTATTAATTGAATTTCCATTAGAATTATATTTTTTGTGAATTGTTAAAACATCAGAAGCATATTGAACATTTTCTTCCTTAATTTCTTTAAGTATTTTTTCTTTTATATGTTTAGGTAAATCATTTGGTAGTTTATCAATATCTAATTTTTGTAAATGAATATCTTTTATACCTAAATCAGCTACTTTGAGTAAATTAAGAATTTTAGCTTTGTGAGTTGGGTCTTCTGTTTTATTCATTGTATAACCTTGATAACCTGATTCATTAAGACCTGATAGCGTTTTTAATCTTTTGAACCAATCAATAACGTTAATAGAAATTTTATCGTTGAATTGTGCAGCAACCGAAAGTAGAAGCGCATTATCTCTAACGAGTCCTTCTTTGATTACAGTTTTACCTTTAGAAAAATTTCTTGAATGAGTATCAAAATTATTGTTGTCTCTATAAAATAATTCTATTTCTTTTGTCTTTGGTTTATAAAATAGCCATTCAGAAATAACACTCTTTTTTGTTACTTCAAACCCATATCGATATAGAACCTTTTTGTACACAAAAATTATCTCAAATTCTGATGATTGCTTTTCAGTTTCACTATGAAGTCTAAAAGGATCTACATCAATTTTGTCACCCTTTTGACCTTCTTTAGAACTATTGATGACATAATTTTTCATAAATGTAAACGCCTCAAGTAGCTTGCTTTTACCACTTGCATTCGCTCCATAAATAACAGCACTTTTTAATAGCCTTAAACCGAATTCTTCGTGATAATATATATTTTCATTTTCACGAGTATCTTTATCATAATTAGAAGCGATAAGACTTAAAATTGCCTTATCCTTAAAAGTTTTATAGTTTTTTATTGAAAATTGTAGAATCATATTTCTTTAATTAACAGACTACAAAAATATGAGTTATTTTTCAATAAAATGTAAAATAAATAGTTTTATTAATTGTTTTTACTTTAAAAATAATTTTATTTTACATTATATTTAAGTTATAGGTAATCCCTGTATAGTGAATTTTTTTAAAATAATTATTACAACTTTTTTAAATACGCAATTACAGCCTTTCTAATATCAGAAGATAGTTGTTCGTTTTTAGGTTTGTAAATAGATAAAACTTCAGGGTTTTTGTCAGAAAGAAAAGGAATGTCAAAACCTTTTAAAAGATATTCTGAAAACGCAACTGTATAGATTTTATTTAGATGGATAGGCTTGTTTTTTATCTTCCAAACAGTATCTTTTGTTGCATTATAGCGTTGTAAATAAGCTCCAGTACCCGCAGCTTTTACTCCATAATCCAACACTCTTTTCAACAACCTTCCTTTAATTTCAACTTTTAAAACGCTCCCTCCATAAGGCAATACTCTAAAAATATCTACCACAGTAATATTTCCTTCTAATTGATCATCAATTCTAATAGAACCCCCATTTACAATGGCACAATCTACTTGATCATCATACCCAAAAGACATCGATTTTGTAATGATTTGACCTAAATTAGTTTGAGTGCTTCTAATTGGAGTATCTCTTCCGTCTAAAGGAATTTCAGTTTTATAAATAATAGTATCTGGATTTGGAATAATATCCTTAATCTTCGTTTTTAAAATATGCTGCCATTTCTCTACCACTTTTCCAACTTTTGCATTGGTTTTAATAGATGAGTTTATTTCTTTTAATTCTGATTTTACAATCGTTTTCTTTGTCTTTTTATCAAAAGAAACTCTATGAATATAAACTGTTTTTGCATTGGCATCTGCTTTTGAAATCTGAACTTTTCCAACAAAATTATTGCTATTGGTATGTTCATGACCACCCATAATTAATGGAATATTTGGTAGTAGTTTAGCTATTCTTTTGTCATTTGCAATTTTCACGTGAGTTAACCCAAAAACAACATCAACTTTGTCTTTTATATCATTATAGGAAGTTCTTGCTTTTACAAACATATTGCCATATTCTACATATTCTTTGGGATTAGACGGAATACAAACGCTTATAAAACCTACTTTTATTTTAGTGCCATCTGCATCTGTAAATTCTTTGATATATGTTTCTTTTACAGGCTCTTGCACCCCGTTTATTTCTTTATAAAACGGAATTGATTTGTCTTTTGTTTTTAGTTTTACATTGGCGGAAATCCAAGGAAAATTACTTTCGTTTAAACGTTTTTGTAGGTCTTTTTTAGGTATATCAAATTCATGATTTCCAAACGCTACCAAGTCAAAATTCATAGCATTCATTACTTCTACCATTTGCTTTCCACGAACACGTTCTTCATCTACTTTTAGAGTTCCTAATAGCGATGGATTTAAAAAATCGCCTGCCATAAAAAGCATGGTATTTTTATTTTCTGTTAACAATTCTTGATGTATAGTTTCCACTCTTGCCATTCCACCAAATTCGCCTCCCTGAACGGGTGCAATTTCATAGACATCATTTAATTGTAAAAAAGTGAAGTCTATTTTCCCATGATCTTTTTGACAAGAAAGTAAAATAGTTATTGTTAAAAAAAATAGGAATGATTTTGTAATTTTCATTTTTGTTCGTTTATTATTCTTCTA
Source organism: Polaribacter sp. (assembly GCA_049607505.1). GTDB lineage: Bacteria > Bacteroidota > Bacteroidia > Flavobacteriales > Flavobacteriaceae > Polaribacter. Next base: position 29,340 of record JBMYWO010000008.1, on the reverse strand, counting down.
ACCCTCAACTTGAAACTTTTTAAACCTGAAACTTTAGACTTTCAAACGTTATTAACTAAAACACCTCTAAAGCCTTATTATAAGCACTTTCAAAACTCATTGGTTTAATTCCTGTTTCTACTTTCTCTTTTGTAAAATAGGATAGTAATTTTTCAGTTGGCATATTGCCTGTCAATTCATCTTTTGCCATTGGGCAACCCCCATAACCTTTTATGGCACCGTCAAAACGGTGGCAACCTGCCTTAAAAGCGGCATCTACTTTTTCGTGCCATTTATCTGGAGTTGTGTGCAAATGCGCACCAAATTCTATACTTGGATATTTCGGAATTAAATTCGAAAATAAATAATCTATCACTTTTGGAGTGGAACTTCCAATAGTATCTGAAAGCGATAAAATTTTCACGCCCATATTCCATAATTTTTCTGTCCACTCGCTTACTATTTCCACATTCCAAGGATCACCGTACGGATTTCCAAATCCCATAGACAAATAGGCAACTACTTCTTTCTTCGATTTATCAGCAATATTTAAAATTTCATCTAACGTTTCTGTGGACTCTGCAATGGTTTTGTGTGTATTTCGCATCTGGAAATTCTCTGAAATTGAAAACGGGTATCCCAAATAATCAATTTCTTCAAATACTGAAGCATCATTTGCACCCCGTACATTGGCAATAATGGCGAGTAATTTGCTATTGGTTTTAGACAAATCTAATTGTGCTAAAACGGCTGCTGTATCTCGCATTTGCGGAATTGCTTTTGGTGATACAAAACTGCCAAAATCAATGGTATCAAAACCCACTTTTAAAAGAGCGTTCATATACAATGCTTTTTTTTCCGTAGGAATAAAATGCGATTTTATACCTTGCATAGCATCTCGTGGGCATTCTATGATTTTGACTTTTTTCATCAGTTTCAAAAATACATAAAAAGCAGATTTTAATAACAATTCTTTTTATTTTTAGCAAATGAATTGGCAAAGTGCAATTAAAGATTATACATTGTTTTTACAAATAGAGAGAGGGCTTTCTAAAAACACCATAGATGGGTATTCTAGAGATTTAAAAAAACTTGCTTTTTTTATTTCTGAAAATGAAATTGACCTTTCCCCCATTTCCATTGACGAAGAAATGATTCAACAATTTGTATATGATATTGCTAAAAAGGTGAATCCTAGAAGTCAAGCTAGAACAATTTCTGGCTTACGAAGTTTTTTTGATTATTTAGTTTTTGAAGATTATAGAGTTACCAATCCTACGGATTTGATTGAAACTCCAAAAATTGGAAGAAAATTGCCCGATACTTTGTCAGAAGATGATATTAACGAATTGATTGCTGCCATCGATTTAAGTCATCCGCAAGGGGAAAGAAATAGAACAATTATAGAAACTATATATAGTTGTGGTTTGCGTGTTAGCGAATTAATTACTCTAAAAATATCTCATTTATTTTTTGACGAAGGGTTTATTCATATTATTGGAAAAGGGAATAAACAACGTTTTGTACCTATTCATTATAGTACACAAAAACACATTCTATTTTATATAAATACTATTAGAGTTCATCTCCAACCTCAAAAAGGGTTTGAAGACACGCTTTTTTTAAACAGAAGAGGAAAGGGATTGACTAGACAAATGATCTTTATAATTTTAAAAGAGTTGTCCATAAAAATTAATTTGAATAAAAAGATTAGTCCGCATACATTACGTCATTCTTTTGCCACACATTTATTAAAAAACGGAGCTGATTTACGTGCCATTCAGCAAATGTTAGGTCATGAAAGTATTACAACCACAGAAGTGTATGTTCATTTAGACAAACGTTTTTTAAAAGAAGTTGTAGAAACCTATCATCCTAGAAGTTTATTCTAATTGATTGTTTTATAGCTTTATAGCAAAAAACATGCCTCCTTTATTTTGGTAGTTCATAGATTAATTGATTATGAGTAAATGATGATATTAATTTCTATGACATTTATGAAAACGAATGTCTGGCTGAACCTGTCGAAGACTAAAGTTTTAAGAAGAAACTCACTTGGACAGACTACCATTGGCATTTCTTTTATAACTATTTACCAACGGATAAGCATAAAATTTTTTAAGAGAAAAATTTTAAGAATAACTCATTTCAAGAAATTTTTTATTTACCCCAAAAACGGGTATTTATAATCTTGCGGAGTTACAAAAGTTTCTTTAATTAATCGTACGGATGTCCAACGTAATAAGTTTTGTGCAGAACCCGCTTTGTCATTGGTTCCTGAGGCTCTTGCGCCACCAAAAGGTTGTTGTCCTACAACTGCTCCTGTTGGTTTATCATTAATATAAAAATTTCCAGCGGCATTTTCTAATGCTTTAGATGCTTTTTCAACAATATATCTATCTGTAGAAAAAATAGCTCCTGTTAAGGCATATTCTGTAGATTCATCTACCAATTTTAGAGAACTTTCCCAATCTGCATCTTCATAGACATAAATGGTAATTACAGGACCAAATAATTCTGTACACATGGTTGCGTATGTTGGCGATTTTGCTAAAATAACGGTAGGTTCAATAAAGTATCCTTCAGATTTATCATAACTTCCTCCAATAATGACTTTAGCATTTGCATCCTTTTTAGCAGCATCTATATAACTGGCAATTTTATCAAAAGAACCTTCATGAATTACTGCATTTATAAAGTTTGATGGGTCTTCTGGAGAACCCATTTTCAATTCGTTGGTTTGCGACTCTAAATGTTTTTTAACATCGCTCCAAATAGAAGCAGGAATATAAGCTCTTGAAGCAGCAGAACATTTTTGCCCTTGATATTCAAAAGCACCTCTTGTAATAGCTGTTGCTACTTGCAAAGGATTTGCTGAATTGTGCGCCCAAATAAAATCTTTTCCGCCAGTTTCCCCAACAATTCTTGGGTAGGTTTTATAGGTATGGATGTTGTTTCCTATTTGTTTCCAAAGATTTTTAAACACATAAGTAGAACCTGTAAAATGCAATCCAGAAAAATCAGGCGAAGCCAAAACAGTATCAGAAATCATTACAGGATCTCCGTACACCACATTGATAACACCGTCTGGCAAGCCCGCTTCTTTAAATAAATCTACAATTACTTGTGCAGAATATGCTTGATGGTCAGATGGTTTCCACACAACAACATTGCCCATCAAAGCTGCTGCTGCTGGAAGGTTTGCAGCAATAGAAGTAAAGTTAAATGGTGTAATTGCATAGACAAATCCTTCTAAAGGTCTATACTCAACTCTGTTCCAAATTCCAGGTGCAGAAGAAGGTTGGTCTTTAAAAATATCCGTCATATATTCCACATTAAAGCGGAAAAAATCTATCATTTCGCAAGCAGCATCAATTTCTGCTTGATGCACATTTTTAGATTGTGCAATCATAGTGGCTGCATTCATTTTTGCTCTATACGGGCCTGCTAACAATTCCGCAGCTTTTAAGAAAATAGAAGCTCTTTCTGTCCAAGCCACGTTAGACCAAGCTTCTCTTGCTGCTAAAGCTGTAGAAATGGCTTCTTCTATATGCTTTTTTTCTGCTGTATGATATTGACCAACAAGATGTTTATGATCGTGTGGAGGTGTAATATTTTTAGTGTTTCCTGTTCTAATTTCTTGTCCATTAATGTGCATTGGCACATCAATATTGCTAGCATACATCGTTTTATAAGTAGCTAATAATTCTTCTCTTTCTGGCGAGCCAGGAGCATATCCTTTTACAGGCTCGTTTACTGCTTTTGGAACATTAAAAAATCCTCTTGCCATTTTGTATGTTTTTAAGTTTTAATCGACTAATTTTGAAGCGCAAAGTTACAATTTTTTCGGAAGTTGGAAGTGAAAAACAAAATAGAACCAACTAAAACATAATGTGTACAGTAACCTATCTTCCTTTAGGAAATAATGATTTTATCTTGACTTCTAATCGTGATGAAACTCCGATGCGAAAAACAATTCCGCCTAAAACATATACTGAAAATGGTGTAGCATTAACTTATCCTAAAGATGAATTGGCAGGCGGAACTTGGATTGGTTTGAGTGAAAAAAACAGGTTGGTGTGTCTGCTGAATGGTGGTTTTGAAAAACATCAAAGAAATACTTATTATAAAATGAGCCGTGGGTTGGTTGTAAAAAATATTTTAACTTCTGATGATGCGGTAGGTTTTGTGAATCATTTTGATTTTATTGATATTGAGCCGTTTACCTTAATTTTGGTCGATTGGAATGCTGCTTCTTTAGAAACGTATGAATTGGTTTGGGACGGAAGCAAAAAACATTTTATTAAATTAAAACAGAAACCACATATTTGGTCTTCTTCTACTTTATATACTGAAGAAATGAAACGGTTTAGAAAAGAATGGTTTGCTCATTGGTTAGCTGAAAACGAAGAATTTCATCAAGAAAAAATATTTAGATTTCATCAAGATGAGACATTAGGAAATTCTGAAATTTCGCCTAAAATGAAACGTGAGTTTTTAGAAACTGTGAGTATTACTTCTTTTAAAAAAGAAAAAGATTCAATGGTAATTCAGTATTTAGATTTTGTAAATGACACTACTTTTAATGCGGTGCAAAGAATCTAAGTACATAGTTTCTTTAAAACCAGTATTTTAAAAATAAATGTTTTGTGAGACCCTTCAGGTTTTAAAAACCTGAAGGGTCTTGATAACGAAAGACTTACACAACAATGTTTGTTTTTTTCATGTATTTAGGCAAAGAATATAATTAATTCATTTCACCACGATGTGGTTTTAAAGCATCTCTATAGATTTTCATCTCTATTTCATCAACAACAATAAAAGCAATGGCTTTGTATTCATAGACTTGAGTAGCTTCAATTGAATGATAATTCAATTTTTCTTTTTCAGCAAATTCTTTTAAATGAATACAATGATGTTTGGCAATTTCTAGGCTGTCTTCACCATTAAAATCCCAAATCAATTTTATTTTTTTACTCAAAATTCGTAATTATTTCTGCTCAAAAGTAATAGTTTTATATTTGTTGAAAATTTTTCCAATTTTGAATACAGAACAGTTTATTTCAAAGTCAATTTCTAAACCTATAGAAAAAGCAAGTTATACCTGGCAAACACCAAGCAATATTGCTTTGGTAAAATACTGGGGGAAAAGCAACCCGCAAATTCCTAAAAACGCTTCTATTAGTTTTACATTAAGTAAATGCTGTACAAGTACAACGGTTGAGTTTGAAAAAGTAACAAATACAGGATATGTTCGGTTTGAAATGTATTTTGAAGGAAAACAAAAAGATGATTTTAAACCAAAAATTGCAGCGTTTTTTAAAAGAATAGAAATGTATTGCCCGTATATTTTTGAGTATCAAATGATAATTCGTTCAGAAAATTCATTTCCTCATAGTAGTGGTATTGCTTCTTCCGCAAGCGGAATGTCTGCGATTGCGATGTGTATTATGAATTTAGAAAAAGAATTAAACCCTTATTTATCGCAAGAATTTATCAACAAAAAAGCCTCTTTTTTAGCACGCCTAGGTTCTGGAAGTGCAAGTAGAAGTATAGAAGGCCCTTTGGTGGTTTGGGGAAGACATCCAAAAATTGAAGGAAGTTCAGACGTGTTTGGAGTGAAATTTCCATACACAATTCATCCAATATTTGAAAACTACCAAGATGCTATTTTATTGGTTGATAAAGAGGAAAAACAGGTTTCTAGTACAGTGGGTCATAACCTGATGCACAATCATCCGTATGCAGAAAAACGTTTTAAACAAGCCAATGAAAACTTGACAAAACTTTCTGAAATTCTTCAAAAGGGAAACTTAAAAGAGTTTGTGAATTTAGTAGAAAGTGAAGCCTTGACCTTGCACGCTATGATGCTAACAAGCAATCCGTATTTTATTTTAATGAAACCCAATACCTTAGAAATCATCAATAAGATTTGGGAATATCGCCAAGAAAATAATAGTGCTATTTGCTTTACATTGGATGCGGGTGCAAATGTTCATCTTTTATATCCGTTTGAAGAAAAAGAGAAAGTGAATCAATTTATTGAAAATCAACTATCTAAATACTGTCAAAAAAATCAATATATTTGTGATAATGTTGGTTTTGGTGCAAAAAGAATATAATACCAATTGTATGAAAATGAAAACTTTAATTATAATAATTGTTTGGTTTTTATCATTACCTATTTCTGCTCAAAAAAAAGTTTGGTTAGATAAAGACCTGCAAAGAACTCATTCATCGAATGCATCTTATTATAAAATAGTTACCTTAAAAGGTAAAGAGGTTTCTTATTATTATAAAAATGGAAATTTCTTTAGAAAACAAAATTATTCCGAAGGAAAACTAGAAGGAAAGTTTTCTGAATTTTACAATACAGGTGAGTTAAAAATTATTGGAAAACATGAAAATGGCTTGCGCGAAGGTATTTGGAAAACCTATTATAAAAATGGAAAGATAAAAACTAGAGGTAAATATAGAAACGGAGAAAAGGTTGGAATTTGGAAAACATTTTATAAAAATGTGTATTGATACCACTATAATTTAAAATGTGTATTTTTGTATGAACATAAATCTTTAAATAATGATGAGGGGACCATTATTTTACGCTAAAATTCTTCTCTTTGGAGAGTATGGAATCATCAAAGATTCCAAAGGTTTGGCAATACCTTTTAATGGGTATAGAGGTGCATTAAAATCTGACGAGAAATTAGTTGGAGAAGCAAAAAAATCAAATGCTAATTTGATTGCGTTTTATACCTATTTGTCTGGGTTAGACACAGAATTGGTTACTTTTAATCTTGCCACTTTTAAAACAGATATTGACAACGGAATGTATTTTGATTCCTCCATTCCACAAGGGTATGGTGTGGGTAGTTCAGGGGCTTTGGTGGCATCTATTTATGATAAATATGCAACGGATAAAATTACTGTTTTAGAAAATTTGACACGTGATAAATTACTAAAACTGAAACATATTTTTTCTTTAATGGAATCTTTTTTTCACGGAAAAAGTTCGGGTTTAGATCCGTTAAATTCCTATTTAAGTTTGCCTATTTTAATCAACTCCAAAGAGCATATAGAACCTGCGGGAATTCCATCTCAAAAGCAAGGAAAAGGAGCTGTTTTCTTATTAGATTCTGAACAAGTTGGAGAAACTGAACCTATGGTAAAAATCTTTATGAACAAGATGAAAAACGAAGGTTTTAGAAAAATGATTAGCGAAGAATTTGCTACTTATACAGATGCTTGTATTGAAGATTTTTTACACGGCAATGTAAAATCACTTTTTGGGAATGTGAAAAGTTTGTCTAAAGTAGTTCTTAAAAACTTTAAACCTATGATTCCCAATGCTTTTCATAAAGTTTGGAAAAAGGGAATACAAACCAATGACTATTACTTAAAACTCTGCGGTTCTGGTGGTGGAGGCTATATTTTAGGTTTTGCTAAAGATTATGAAAAAGCTCAAAAAAGTTTAAAAAACTACAAATTAGAGTTGGTCTATAGATTTTAATCTTCTTTTCAATAGTTTCATAAAGTTTTTTCAAACTCTTGAAACATCCATTTATACTTGAGTATAAGTACTATGGAAAAATTATAAATAAAAAATTGTATGTTAAGTGACATTTGATGAAACGAAAAAAAGTATAAAATGGAAAAATTAGCAAATATACACCCAGGAGAAATTTTGAATTACGAATTTCTTAAGCCTCTAGAAATCACAGCATATCGACTTTCTAAAGACTTGAAAATTCCTCAAACTCGAATTTCTGAAATTCTTAAAGGGAACAGAAGAGTTACAGCTGACACAGCTTTACGATTGAGTAAATATTTTGGAAATTCTGCAAAATTCTGGCTCGGTCTTCAAAATGATTATGATATTGAAGAAGAAAAGGAATCTAAAGAATCTGAACTGAATGAAATAAAACATTGCGGAAATAAAAACGTTGCTTAATAATCAGTATAAAATTAATTTTTAGGTAAAAATTTATTTACGAAAAAGCGTCAAGACTTTTTGTCAAGTCTTGGTTTTTGTATCTTTTAACGTAACGGTCTTACGTTCTTCGACAGATTCAGCACAAGCCTTTTATCAGATAATAATGTTTCTTATGAGTAAGCCTCAAAAAATTCCTGTTTTTAGAAAGTTTTTAAGCTTATTTTCTGTCATTAGAGGCTATAATATTTTAATATTAGTCATTGCCCAATATTTGGCTGCCATTTTTATTTTTTCCCCAGAAAAATCTCTTGAATATGTTATTTTCGATATTCATTTATTGTATATCATTTTGGCTTCAGTTTGTGTAATTGCCGGAGGTTATATTATCAATAATTTTTACGATTCAAAGGTTGATAAAATTAATAGACCGCTAAAAGCAGGGATAGATAATTATGTAAAAGAAGAAACAAAACTATCGCTTTATTTTTTTTTGAATCTACTAGGTTTTATTTTTGGTTTCTTGGTTTCTTGGAGGGCAGCTCTCTTTTTTTCGGTATATATTTTTGGAATTTGGTTCTATTCACACAAACTTAAAAAATATCCATTTATAGGTATTATTTCTGCAACAACGCTAACCATTCTTCCGTTTTTTGCTGTTTTTGTATATTTCAGAAATTTTTCTAATATCATTTTCATTCACGCACTTTTTTTGTTTTTAGTTTTGATGGTAAGGGAATTGATTAAAGATTTGGAAAACATGCAAGGTGCTATTGCAAATAATTATGCTACTTTTCCTGTTGTTTATGGGGAAAAAAAGACAAAAAAAGTATCAGTTCTACTATTGGTTTTTACCTTATTCCCCATCATTATTTTGTTAAATTATTCAGGAATACGTGATATGAAATATTACTTTTATTTTGCTATGATTGTGTTGGTTTTTATTGGTTTTTATCTGTGGAAATCCACAAAGAAAAATCAATATAGAATATTACATAATATTTTAAAACTATTACTTTTGATCGGTGTTTTTAGCATCATTTTTATTGATACGTCTTTATTGGTTAAAGTGATAGACAGGGCAATCGGGTTTTGTTTTTATAAATATATTTTAAGTACATGACAAAAATTGCTTATTATTAATTAACTTAAAAATCAATGTCTTATAACTAAATGTTTTAAGAGACCTCACAGATACTGTGTTAAAATTCCAAATGCGTGATGTCATTACAAATTAAAAAACAACCTAAATCATTAGAGAAACTTATAGAAGAATCTCAAATGAAAAAGCAAGCACTAATAAAAATTATAAATAAAGTTAAAACCAATACGAATCAAAAAACTCAATAATGATGAAAAAAATTACTCTTTTAATTACGTTTTTTACAATTCTAGGCGTAAATGCACAATGGAATACAGATACTGCTGTAAATACGTTAGTCTCAACGTCTAATTCAAATGATAGTAAGTCCATTGGAACATCTGACGGACAAACTTATGTAGTGTTCTGGAAATCTGTTGCGGCTCCAACAAATTATGAATTAAGAGTTCAGCTTCTTGATGCTTCTGGTAACCAACAATTTGGTGCAGACGGTGCACTTATCAGTAACACGATACCTATGAGTACGTATACCGCTTTTTGGTCAGTAAGTATTGATAGTAATGACAATCTTTATGTTGGTGTTATAGGCACAGATAACGAGACAGGTTTGGCATATAAGATTGATACAAATGGCACGGTTCTATGGACAGTTACTAATCCAAGTGCACAATTAGTTAAAGTATTGCCAATGTCATCTGGTGATGCTGTTGTAGCTTGGTTAAGTACAAGTACTTATAAGGCAACTATGCAAAAATATGATAGTGACGGAAATTCTGTTTGGTCTTCAAATCAAACTACAGCAGATGCAGGGACTGCTCCAGCAAACCTATATGAACTTTCAACAGGAGGTTATATTATGGTATTTCACCAATTAGCAAGTGGTATTAATTCAACTCTATATGCACAACGTTTTGACGTTGATGGCAATGCCGTTTGGGGAAGTAGAATTCAATTATCTAATAAGACTACAGCATATAATACCAATTATGACGGGACGCAAGATGGTGATGTAATATATTATGGGTATACTGGTAAGTCGGCTACTAGATTTGATTCGTATCTTCAACGCATTAATGCTGATGGTACTTTGCCTTGGGGAATTAATGGTGTTGATTTTGATACTAATACGACTAACTATGAGATGGAAACTGAAATTGCATTTAGTTCTGGGTCAGATTATATTTGGTCTGTTTGTACTTACAGAAATCAAACACAAAATGATTCGGGTGAATATGTTCAAAAGTTTGATAAAGCTACAGGGACTAGACAATTCACTGATAATGCTAAACAAGTTTATGCAATAGGAAGCGATAATGTGCATGCTGGAGCTTTACAGCTTGTAAATGACCAACCATTATTTTTAATTAAAAGTGGAGCAGATAATGGTGCAACTCCTACAACTTTAAACGTTTGTTATTTAGATGCTAATGGAGATTTTGTATGGGCAGAAGAAACAAAACCAGTAGCAACATATTCTGCTAATAAGAGTAGAATCAGTTTTTGCATGCCTGTTAATGGTCAAGTAGTTACTGTCTTTATTGAGAATAAAGGTGCTGGTGATACTATTTATGCTCAAAACTTTACAGATTCAACACTTTCCATTAATGATTTTAATGCAGCAATTTCTTTGCAATATGTAAATCCGATACAAAACGAATTAAGATTTAATAGTGAAAGAAAAATACAGCGTGTAACTGTTACAAACAATTTAGGTCAAGTATTATTAAAAATGGATGCAAATTCAAATAACGTTGTTTTAAGTACAAGATCATGGAATTCAGGAGTTTATTACATAGATATAACTTTCAATAGTGGGTCATTAAAAGGGTTAAAAATATTGAAAGAATAGCTCCTTGTTTCTTAGAATTAGATAAAATCCTATTTGTCTGGCAAGTAGTGATCAATAAATTGAATTAAAATTCAGCTATTTCTAGGTATCTTTGCCGAAATTTTAAGAGATGAACTCAAATAGAAACTCGTCGAGAGGACGACAAGAAGGTAAGAAAAATACTCCGCTACGTAGAAAAAACACAAAAAAGGAGTTCAAAAAAATAAAGCCTACGCCAAAAGCTGATGAATCATTAGGAATTCGTTTAAATAAATACATAGCCAATTCGGGCATCTGTTCTCGTAGAGAAGCAGATACGTATATAGCACACGGAAGTGTTCAAGTAAATGGAAAATTGGTTACAGAAATGGGGTATAAAGTACAGCCTACAGATGTTGTCCGTTTTGACGGAACCTCTATTTCGCCAGAGCAAAAAAAGTATATCCTACTAAACAAGCCCAAAAATTATATCACCACAATGGAGGATGATAGAAATAGAAAAACGGTTATGGATTTGGTGGATACTGCCACTAAAGAGCGTATTTATCCAGTGGGCAGATTAGATAGAAATACAACAGGTTTATTGTTGTTTACCAATGATGGCGATTTGGCTAAAAAACTAACGCATCCAAAACACAATGTGCGAAAATTATACCACGCTTCGTTAGATAAAAAACTTGCTTTAAAGGATTTAGAGAAGTTAAGAGGTGATGTTATTATAGAAGGTAGAAAAGTTTTTATTGATGCTATTTCTTATGTAGAAGGTCAGCCAAAAACAGAAATAGGGATAGAAATTCATTCTGGAAGAAACAGAATTGTTCGTAAAATTTTTGAACACGTAGGCTATAAAGTTATAAAATTAGATAGAGTTATTTTTGCAGAATTAACCAAAAAAAACTTACCAAGAGGAAGATGGAGAGCACTTACGTCTTTAGAAATTAATACGCTTTTGATGATGAAATAATTTTAAACTTTACTATTCTAAACTCAAGAAAAAAGGTTTTCCGACTTATTTTTTAATTGAATTTTAGCAACAGTGTTTTAGAAAAATATAGTTTGCGAATGCCGATATAAAACATTGACTATTAATTGTTTTATTATTTTCATTTAATTTGTTTTGGTTATTGGATGCAGTTCCATAAACTATCAACAAAATAATGCTTACAATCTAAAAAATTATGAGTCAATTCGAATTTTGAAGTTGTACAAAGATTCTCAATTTCAGTAAAAGAATACTTCTTTGATAATTCTGTCCAAATAAGTTCGTTATAATCAAATGAATAGGTTTTATCTAATGCTTTAATATAAACATCTTGTTGTTTTAAACTCACTAAATAACTACTAACTTCCCCGTTAGTTGGATTGTAGTGACAATAAAAATCGAATTTATCTAACCTAAAATCTGCATCTAATTCATGATTAATACGATGTAATAAATTCATGTTAAACGCTTTTGTAATTCCGTGAGGATCATCATAGGCATTTTTTATAGTAACTGGATTTTTCTGTAAATCAAAACCAATTAATAATTTATCATTAGGTTTTAAGTGATTTTGAATACTTTTTAAAAAGAGTTGCGCATCTTGGCTCTTGAAGTTTCCAATATTACTTCCTAAAAATAATACCAAACTTGATATATCATTTGGCATCGTACTTAACAGTTTAAAATAATCGCCAACAAAAGGTTTTACTTTTAATTTAGGAATTTCCTGTGCCACTTTTTCTAATAAAATATCAATTGCTTTTTTTGAAATATCTACTGGAATATAAGTAAACTCTAAACCAAGTTCTATGAATTTTTTTAACAACTTTATAGTTTTATAACCATCACCAGCACCAAGTTCAATGATATTAAAAGAGCCATTGAAATTTAATTTTTCAGCTATTTGTTTTGCTTGAAGCGATAGTATTTCAAATTCAGAATCGGTTAAATAATATTCTGGCATTGCCATTATTTTCTGAAAAATTTGACTACCAATATCATCATAAAAATATTTTGACGATAAATGTTTCGGAGAAGCTGATAATCCAGCATCTACGTCTTTTTTAAATTGTTCTATCATAATTATTTAACAAGTCTAATTCCTGTAAACTGCCATCTTTCACTAGCGTGAAAAAAGTTTCGGTAGGTATTTCTACTATGGTTTTTTGATGTTGCTACTGATGCTCCACGAAGTACCATTTGGTTCATCATAAATTTGCCATTGTATTCACCAATAGCGCCTTCAGCTTTTTTAAAATTTGGATACGGTAAGTATGCACTATAGGTCCATTCCCAGCGTTTTCCCCAATTTAATTTTTTTGAAGCAATTTCCCACTCAAATTCTGTTGGTAATCGCATTTGTTTCCATTCGGCAAACGCATTGGCTTCATAAAAACTAATATGACTTACTATGGCTTTTGGGTTTACTTTTTGCAAACCTGATAACGTATAGTAATGCCATTGATTATTAATTTTGTGCCAATACATAGGTGCTTGAATGTTATTTTCTTGAACCCAAGACCAACCCGCATCTAACCAAAGATTAAAATCTGAATAACCATCATTTTCAATAAAGGCTATAAACTCTTCATTAGTAATTAAAGCATTGCTTATTTCAAAATCGTTGAGATATACTTTATGTATTCCTAATTCATTATCATAACAAAAACCATCATCTTTATAACCAATTTCATAAATGCCTTCATCGATTTTTATAAATCCGTTTTCTGTATTTGTATCATCGACTAAACTTGCTTCTTCTTTATATACAGGAAAAGTTGGATTGTTGCCTAATAAGTATTTAATGTCAGTAGTTAATAATTCTTGATGCTGTTGCTCGTGATTCATACCAAGAACTATCAAATCTTTTAATTCTTGAGAAGAATTTTCCTTTAAAAGTGTATTAATTTGTTCATCTACGTGCGAGCGATATAGATAGACTTCATTTACATCAGGACGCGTAATATTACCTCTGTCTGCACGAAAAACTCTATCTCCAGCATTGTTGTAATAGCTGTTAAATAGAAAGCTAAAATCTTTATGATAAACCGAGTAATCTTCAATAAATTTTTCAAGAATAAAAGTTTCAAAAAACCAAGTTGTATGTGCTAAATGCCATTTGGCAGGACTTGCAAACGCAGAAGGTTGTACAACATAATCTTCAATTTTTAAGGGTTTGCATAGGGATTCTGTTTTGGTTCTAACAGTATTGAACAGTTCAAGAGTAGTCATTAAATTATTGGGGTTTTAAAAAGATGCCAAAGATATTAAATTTATGGAATCTTTTATGCTATTAATCAAAAGATTTAAAATTTTCCACTATTTGTTAATTCAGAACGTGGAGGAATAGGTTCTTTGTTATCCCAATGTTCTACAATCATTCCGTTTTCAATTCTAAAAATGTCGAATCCAGCAAACTCATTACCATTAATTACTATTTTAGAATAACTTACTACATAATTACCTTGACCTATAATTTTAAAGATAAAATCATAGTAAGCATCTACTTTTGCTAACAGTTGCTTTACAGGTTCGCTACCATTTGGTAATGCGTGAGCGTGTTGAATATAATCTTTGTGAAGATATTTATCAATCATTTCGTACTTACCGTTTTGAAATACATCATTGATAAAATTTTTCACCAATTCTTTATTTTCCTCAGTTTTGTCCAAATCTTTCAATTCAAAATCACCAAGTATAACATCATTTCCTGAAGCAGTATCTTTAACTTCAGTATAGGCTGAAATGACATCCCAATGTTCAATCATTTTGTCATTATCATCTGTATCAAACATATCTGTAGTAACCCATTTTGCGCTACCATTATCAATATCTTGATACACGTGTACAAAAACAAAGCTACCGTCTTCAATGGTTCTAATAACACGAATATCTCTATCTTTTGTGCGTTCTAAAAATCCTTTAAAAAAGTCTTTAAAACCTTGCGCTCCATCTGCAACTCCTGTACTATGTTGTGTATATCTATCACCTGAATATTGATCTACAACATCCATGTTTCCATCTTTAATTCCTTTTAAATAAAGGTTTTTTGCGTTTTCTAATTTTTGACTCATAATTTCTTTTGTTTATGGTTAATTAATTTTCTACTAATTTTTGTTTTCCTACATGATGAACAATCTCATCAAACTTTAATTTTAAACCGTATTTTTCAAGAGCATCTCTTAAAATAGGTTCTATCTCTTCTCTATATTTTTTTAATTGAGAAGTAGAATAAACCTCTTGAATGTCTTCACTTTCTTCTTTTAACATCTTATTCATTTTTGGTCTTACATACTTCGGAAGATTTAAGTATTCTATTTTCACATCATATGTTCCTGCCACTTTTATTTCTGAAAATAGCTTATCAATCAATTCAGGCTTTAATTTCATGTGAGGCAAAAAAGGGCCAACAAATACATAGGTTTTAATTCCAGCATCATTTAACTTTTTTAATGTTCGTAATCTTGCACTTGCCAAAGGTGCTTGAACCTCTAAAAACCGACTTAATTTATCATCAGTAGTTGTAATAGATAATCCTACTTCTAAATTTGGAATCTTTTTCAAGAGTTCTAAATCATCCAATACCATAGGTGATTTGGTTAAAATACCAACACGACCTTGATAGTTGTTTTTTACAAATACTTCTAAAATGCCTCTTGTTAATCTGTATTTTTTTTCAACACCTTGATAAGGATCTGTAACTGTACTTAATACAACTCTTGGATGTGGATTTTTTTTCATTAATCGCTTAATGTCTTTTTCCATCAATTCAATGGCATTTGTTTTTACATATACATAGTTTCCCCAATTATTATTGGTTTCACCTACAAAACGTCCCATAAAACTTGCAAAGCAATACATACAAGCAAATTGACAGCCTGTATATGGATTAATTACATAATCTGCACTAGGAACTTGAGTAGTTCCTATAATAGATTTTGCTTCTATTTCTTTAATTTTAAGTGACATAAATATTAAGATTTATTTATATCGCAAAATTAAAGTCAAATAGTATATTGTAAAAGGTGAATTGTTTAAAAAAAACGCAAATAAGGGTAAATCTTAAAAAAGTAAGCTTACTGTAGAATAATCTCTTTAAATTGAGTTGGTGTTTGATTTGTATGCTTCTTGAAATACTTTGCAAAGTTGGTAGTTTCATCAAAGCCAAGTAAATATGATACTTCACTAACATTGTTTCTGTTGTCGGCTAATAATCTTTTGGCATGTAATATTAACATATCATCAATAAAAGCTTTTATTGATTTATTGGTAAATGTTTTAACTGCCATATTGAGTTGATGACGAGAGCATCCTAACATATTTATATAATCAATTGCATTCCTTGTATGAAAAATATTTTTGTCAAGGTTTTTTTGGAATTCTATGAATAGCGTTTTTTTATCATCATTAATAACTTCTTTAGGAAGTAGTTGAGATTTTACTTTTAAGACTAACGTTCTTAATAAGGATTGCAATACTTCTTGTCTTACTTGATATGCTACATTAGCATACTCCTCATAAATTAGTTTTATTAAAGAAAGAAAAGTATTGTAGTAGTTTTTATTATTGATGTTTGTTATAGGACTATATAATGCGGTATTGTATGGATAGCTATAGGTTAGTTCGTTAAATTGCAATTGGTTTTTATATAGAAAATTTTCAGTAAATAGTATAATATAACCATTACTACTTCTATGTTTTTGCCAAGAGTGTACTTGGTTTTTACCAACAAATAAAATACTTCCCTTTTTAAAATTATACGTTTCAAAATCTATGTAATGCTCACCATCACCATCTTCGATGAAAAGGATCTCATAAAATTTTAGAATTTTTGGAGGAATTAATAAAGAAGCGTCATACTTGTTATAAAAGTCCTTCATTGTAAGGATTTCAAATCCTACCAATTCTAAATCTTCTTTAAAAATTAATTTAGGAAGTTCTTTATTACTCATTTTCAAGGTTGCTCTTTTTATACTATTCCACAACTTTTTGTATTGAGCCTAGTTTGAGAGCATTTTCAAGAGTATTGAATAAAAAGCCTGAAAATCATTTGATAATCAGGCTTTTGCAATTTATTTTAGTGGTACCTCCAGGAATCGAACCAGGGACACAAGGATTTTCAGTCCTTTGCTCTACCAACTGAGCTAAGGTACCATTGCTTTAGCATATTTGCTTATTTATAAGCAGGTGCAAATATAAAACGCATTTTTTACATCTACCAAATAAAATTGCTAAAATTATGTATTTTTGAACCTCCTCAAATTCTGAAAATGAATCTAATTATAGATGTTGGAAATACTAGAGTCAAAGCTGCTGTTTTTGAACAATATAAGATTGTTGAATTGCTAGTTTTTGATAAAAAAAGAATGGTTTCTGAAATCAAAAGCATAATTAAAAAACATAAAATAGCTTCGGGAATTATATCGAATGTAGCCTCTATATCAGAAAAAAAACTATCAAAAATTCAATCTATACTACAAATTTTGGTGCTTTCTTCGTCAACAAAAATCCCTTTTAAAAATTTATATAAAACCCCAAAAACTTTAGGAGTAGATAGAATTGCTTTAATAGCATCGGCAGTAAAAAAATATCCGAAGAAAAACACTTTGGTGATTGACGCAGGGACCTGCATTACTTATGATTTTGTAAATAAAGAATCTGAATATTTGGGAGGAGCCATATCTTTAGGTATTGCAATGAGGTTTAAAGCCTTGCACGCATATACTTCTAAACTTCCTTTGTTAGATAAAAACACGGTAGAAGATTTTATTGGAAAGAGTACAAAAGAGAGCATTAATTCTGGTGTGGTAAACGGAATACTTAAAGAAGTAGAGGGTATAATAGCAGATTATAAAGAAAAATATATAGATTTAACAGTTGTTTTAACAGGCGGAGATGCAAATTTCTTGGCAAAACAATTAAAAAGTAGCATATTTGCCAATCAAAATTTTCTTCTGGAAGGGTTGAATGAAATATTGATTTTTAATAAAGAAAAATGATTAGAAAAACCATACTAGTTTTTTTGCTGATAACATCTTTTAGTTCTTTTGCACAGAGAACAAATTCGTCTCCATATTCTTTTTTTGGAATTGGTGAAGAGTTTGGTTCAAGAACTGTAGAACAGAATAGTATGGGAGGTGTAGGCGTAGCTTTTAGCCATTATAAATATTTAAACTTTACAAATCCGGCAGCGTATGCAGATTTAAAATACACAACCTACGCATTTGGATTGTTGCATAACGATTTAACAGTAAAAGACGCTACAGAAAAACAAAATGCGACCTCTACAAGTTTAAGTTATTTTGCATTGGCATTTCCTCTTGGTAAAAAAGCAGGCGTTTTTGTTGGGGCGCAGCCCATATCTTCAATAGGGTATTCTCTAATAAATAGAGTTTACGATGTAGATGATCCTGATGCTGTTACAGAAATTACCTTATTCTCTGGAGACGGAGGTGTTAATAAATTTCACGGAGGCTTTGGAGCAAAAATATTTGAAGGACTTTCTTTAGGAATAGAAGCCAATTTTAGTTTTGGAAAAGTAGATAATAGCGTTATCAATCAAAGAGCTAATGTTAGTTTAGCAACAAAATATAATGAAACTTCTACAATTGTAGGAGGTTCAATAACCGTAGGTGCTCAATATAAAGAAGAACTAGAAGAAGGATTGCTTTTAAATTTAGGCATGGCTATAAAACTAGAAAATAATTTGAAAGTAGAAGGAAACGATTATTTATATTCTTTCTCTTATGGTGGAGGTGGGGTAGAAGTGCCTAGAGATACAATAGCTTCTGGAACCATATCAGGAAATTATATATTACCTGCTAAAACTACTGTTGGAGCGGGATTAGGGAAATTTGACAAATGGTATGCGGGAATAGAATATGAAACTCAAGAAGCAATTAAAACTACGGGGTTTTTAAGCAATACCAATGCCGCATATAATTATGGAGCGTCAAATAGAATTTCTTTTGGAGGTTTTTATATTCCAAAAATTAATTCAATTTCAAGTTATTGGGATAGAATAACTTATAGAGCTGGGGTTCGTCTTCAAAAGACAGGTTTATTAGTTGACGGAAGTGGAAGTGCAACAAATTTTACGTCAATTGACGACTTTGGCATATCTTTTGGATTAGGGTTACCACTAGGAAATAGATATTCTAATGTAAACCTAGGATTTGAACTTGGTAAAAAAGGAACAACAGATAATAATTTAATCGAAGAAAATTATTTTAACTTTAGATTGAGTTTATCTTTAACCGACATTAACTGGTTTATTAAAAGAAAGATTGATTAACAAAAAACGATAACAATGAAGAAAATTACATTTTTATTAGCTACAGTAGTATTTTTAGCAACAACACAAGCAAATGCTCAAGACGCAAACAGAGAATGTGCAATTAAAGCAAATTTGTTTAATGGAGATTATAGCTCTAAAAAATATGATGATGCTTTGGTTAACTTAAATTGGTTGCTAGACAATTGTGCAGACAAGTATGTGAGTATGTACCAAAGAGGGGATGTTATTGCTAAAAAGAAATACAAAGAGGGTGCAGATAAAGCAACTGCATTAGCCTTAATTAAGAGAATTTACAATCAAAGATTACAACATTTTCCAAAAAAGAATCCTGCAAAAGTACATAGTGATTATGCCACTTTTTTATCAAATAATAAGCTAGCTTCAGAACAAGAAGTATTTGCCTTACTTGAAAAAGGATATAATATTTCCCCTAGAGATATGGGAGTGAAGAATATTTTTAAATATTTTAAAGGAATTACAGAAAGAAATAAAGATACAAACCCACAAAAAGTGTTTGATACTTATGATGATGTGGTAGAATCTGTAGGAGAAAAGTTAGATGACTATGCAAAAAAGATTGCAAAATTAGCTAAAGATTCTATAAACGGGTTAGATAAAAAACAAAAAAGAAACTTAAGAGCCTATACAGTTAACTCTAAAGCATTGGGGCAAGTAGAAGGTGGATTGGATGCCATCATCTCTGAAATAGCAACTTGTGAGCGATTGATTCCTATATACAAAAGAGATTATGAAACAAACAAAACAAATGCAATTTGGTTGCGAAGAGCTGTTTCTAGAATGTTTAACAAAGGATGTCAAACAGATCCTCTTTTTGAAACCCTAGCTAGAGGATATGCAGAAGCAGTACCATCTGCAGATTCATATACATTTTTAGCAGGTATTTTAGAGAAAAATGGCGACTCAAGCGGAGCTGCACAAATGAGAGAAAAAGCATTTAATTTAGAAACAGACCCATTAAAGAAAGCAAAATATAAACTAAAGTTTGCACAAGCCGCTAAAGACAGAGGTCAAAAAGGAAGAGCAAGAAAATTAGCAAAAGAAGCCCTTGGTTTTAATCCTAATTTCGGGAAAGCATATTTATTTATTGCAGGCTTGTACCAATCTAGCGCAAACTCTTGTGGTAAGAGTGAATTTGAAAAAAGAATGGTGTATGTTGCCGCTTTAAACAAAGCAAACAGAGCAGCAGCTGTTGACCCAAGTATTTCTTCTTTAGCCAGAAAATATTCAAGCAGGTACAGAGCAAATGTCCCTTCAAAAAAAGTGATATTTACTGCGGGTATTACTCCAGGAAGTTCACATACAATTAAATGTTGGATAGGAGAAACCGTAAGAGTACCGAACTAACTTGTGAAAAAACAAATCAAAATAATAATTAAAAACATTGCTGTTGTTTATACAATAGCAATGTTTTTTTCTTGTACTAATAATACACAAAAAGTTAGAGATTTTTTAGCTGAAAAAAATTTACCTATCGGAATTGCCAAAAACGCAAAACATACATATAAAGATTCAGGGAGAATTACATCAAAATTGATAACACCCTTATTGCACGATTTTAGCAATAGAAAAGAACATCCTTACAACGAGTTTCCAGAAGGAATAAAAATTATCAATTTTAATAATAAAGGCAAAGATTCGGTAACTATTATTGGCGATTATGCCTTGTCGTATTCCAAAACAAAAGTTTCTGAAATCAAAGGAAATGTCGTCGTCGTCAACCATACAGAAAAATCAACCTTAAAAACAGAGCAATTGTTTTGGGATCAAAAAACACAATATTTTTTTTCAGAAAAAACATTTACATTGACCACCCAAAAAGATACTATATATGGTATTGGTTTTGAATGCAAAGAAGATTTAAGCAACTATTTGGCAAAGAAAACCACAGGAAGATTAGAAACAGAAGATAACTAAACGATGAACAAACTTTGGAAATTTTTTCAATACGGATATTTAATAATCGCAATTATATGTTTTATAGAAGGTTTTTTACGTTGGAATTCCGATAGGGAAAAAGCCTATTTGTTTTTTGGTTTTTCCATTTTTATTACTTTAGTGTTTTTCTTTAAAAGGCATTTTAGAAAAAAAGTTGAAAAAAGAAATTAATCAGTACTCAGTTGCAGTATTCAGTACTCAGTTGCAGTTTTCAGTTTACAATTGGATAAAAAAAACTGACTAAAAATTAAAATATAACAATTGAAATGGAAATTGAACTTATCGTTATTAGCATTTCAATTGTACTTTCTGCTTTTTTTTCGGGAATGGAAATTGCCTTTATTTCTGCAAATAAAATGCACATAGAACTTGAGAAAAAGAGAAAAGGTTTTATAGCAAACATCCTCAACAAAATAACTCAAAAATCATCAAAATTTATAACCACTATGCTAGTGGGAAATAATATTTCTTTGGTGATATATAGTTATTTTATGGGAAAATTTTTAGTAAAAATTCTTCCTTTAGAAGCCTTTAACGAGTTTTCTGTTTTGTTGATTCAAACAATTATTTCTACAATTGTTATTTTAATAACCGCCGAGTTTTTACCCAAAGCCATTTTTAGAATTTATGCAAACGAAGTGTTAAAAATATTTGCATTGCCCGCCTATATTTTTTACATTATATTTCACTTTTTCTCTGAATTTATTACTGTGATTTCAGATTTTTTCTTGCGTGTTTTTTTTAAAACAAATGCAGACGAACAACAAACCGAGTTTAGCAAAGAAGAACTAGGAAACTATATTACAGAACAACTAGAAACAGGTAAGGATGATGATGAAATGGACTCAGAAATTCAAATTTTTCAAAACGCATTAGAATTTCAAACGCTAAAAGCAAGGGAAGTAATGGTGCCTAGAACCGAAATTAAAGCGGTAGAAATTCACGAAAGTGTCTCCAATTTAAAGAAGGTTTTTATAGAAACAGGCTTGTCTAAAATCATCGTTTTTAAAACTTCTATGGATGATGTTTTGGGCTATGTAAATGCTTTTGAATTATTTAAAAAACCAAAAACCATAAAATCTATTTTGCTTCCCATAGAAATTGTTCCAGAATCTATGATGATTAATGATGTTTTAAATCTGTTGATGAAAAAACGTAAAAGTGTTGCCGTTGTGGTAGATGAATATGGCGGCACTTCAGGCATGATTACTGTAGAAGATATTGTTGAAGAATTGTTTGGAGAGATTGAAGATGAGCATGACAGTCAAGAGTTTTTAGAAGAAAAAATAGATGAACATGAATATCATTTTTCTGCAAGATTAGAAGTAGATTATTTGAATGAAACCTACCATTTAGAAATTCCTAAAGACGAAAGTTATGAAACGTTAGGAGGTTTTATTATTCATCATACAGAAAAAATACCCAAACAAGATGAGTTGTTAGAAATCGAAAATTTTCAGATACAAATCTTAAAAGTGAGTAGTTCTAAAATAGATTCCGTTAGTATTAAAACCAATACAGAACAGATTTTAACAAAAAATTAAATTAAAATTTAAAAGTAACTCCCACTAAAAAATTTCTAGTTGCTTGCGGATAGTAGCCAGCACCATCTAATGTAGTAGTAATTCCGGGATTAGACCACGTATTATTGTATGTATAATAATAGCCTCTATCTACATATTCTTTGTTAAAGAGATTATTTATCAATGCTGTACATACAATCGATTTAAAAATCTTGTTGGGTTTTATTTCATAAACAACATTCAAATCGCTTGTAAAAAATCCATTCAAAACATCTAAAGTAGAAACTTTGCTGTTCAAATTACTCATAAACTGCTTTCCAACATATTTGGATAAAAATGAAATTTGTACATTTTCTGTTGGATTATAAACTAGATTATTTCCAAAAACAACATTAGGCGAAAATGTAATTGGCGTATTTCCTAAATTTTGTAAAACACCATCTATTTTGGCATAAAAATCTTGATTTATATTTTTACTAAATGCAATATTGGGTTGTATAGAAACTTGTTCAGACACCGTAATAGCGGCATCAATTTCTAACCCCAGTCTGTAACTTTTTCCGCTTGAAGCCCTTAAAGGTTCTCCAGTATTTGAGTCGATGGCTCCTGTTAAAATCAACTGATTTTGATAATTCATATAATACACATTTGTATTTAGTTTGATGGTTTCATTTTTGAAACGCCAACCCAATTCAAAATCGTCTAAACGTTCATGTTGAGAATTTCCTCCTTCAAAATCACTTCTATTAGGTTCTCTATTTGCTCTTGCATACGATGTATAGAAACTATTTTCTTCATCTACTTTGTATGTCAATCCTAATTTTGGATTGAAGAAATTATAATTTGTATTTACAGAAATGGGGATTCTATCAGAAGTCAATCCTTCAGTTTTATAACCCACAAATCTTCCTTGTATATCTACAAAAGCTTTTAAATTAGTAGAAAGATTAAAGGTAGTTTTAGAAAAAACACTAACCTCAGTTTTTTTAGAATTGCTTTCATAATAGCGATCACGAATATTTGTATTGGGTGCTACATTACTTCCCCAAATAATTTCTCCATAATGATTATTTGTATAATTACTATAAGAAATTCCTGAAATAACATTTAGTTCGTCGCTTTTATAATCAACATTAAAATTAGCTACATAAAAGTGATTGTCTAACCAACGTTGCACAATAACATCACTTCCGTCTACAATTAAATTATTGTAATCTGTAGCATTTTCTCCACCTTTAAATTGTTCAAAATAGCCTTTTCCTCTTGTATAGTTTAGACCTAAATTTGTTGACCAATTATTATTCAATTTTTCATTCCAATGCAATTGATAATGATCTTGCTGATAATTGTCCGTTTCATTATGGTAGGTATAAGGGTTTTGTCTTCTATTTTCTGCTAATTGTTGGGCAGTTAAACCAGCCCAAGCTTGATAAGTGTGTTCTTTTCCGCCAAAAACCAGTCCTTTTATAAGCGTGTTTTCGTCAGTATAACTTCCTTGTAAAAAGTACGATTTTAAATCTGTAAAAGCTCTGTCAACATATCCGTCTGAATAAATTTTAGACAATCTTCCAGCAAATTCAAATCCGTTATTAATTTTCCCTGTTGAAAATTTTACAGTATGTTTTCTTGTTCCATACGAACCAAAAGAGTTCGAAATCTCACCATTTGCTTCTTCAGAAATAGCATCTGTTAAAATATTGAGACTTGCGCCAAAAGCACCTGAACCATTGGTAGATGTTCCAACGCCACGTTGCAATTGCAAACTTTGTGTTGAAGAAGCAAAATCGCCCATATTTACCCAAAAAGTTCCTTGACTTTCGGCATCGTTATAGGGAATTCCGTTTACGGTAACGTTTACACGAGAAGCGTCAGAACCACGAACACGAATATACGTATAGCCAATACCAGCACCTGCATCTGAAGAAGTGGTAACAGATGGTAAATAATTGAGTAAAATAGGAATATCTTGCCCTAAATTGCGTTTTGCAATTTCTTTTTTTGTGAGATTAGAATGTGTTACAGGAGCATCTGCTTGAACACGAACGGCAGAAACTAAAACTTCGTCTAACACATTTTCATTTGAAACTAATTGAATGATAATGTTTTGATTTCCATTAATGTTAACTTCCTCTAATTTAGCTTTATAACCAACATAAGAAACTTGAATTGTATGTATTCCTTTTGCAAGGTTTAAGGTAAAATTTCCTTTAAAATTTGTTGAAGTTCCTTTCTTTACATTGTTAACCAAAATTGTTGCACCAACCAATGGTTTTTGATGTTCATCTACAACTTTTCCAAAAAAAATAAATGTTTGGGCATTTGCAAAAATACTTGCCAATAAGAACAAAAAAATGACGTTTTTTTTCATTTTAAAAAAATTAAAACGAATAAAAAGAGGCAATTATTCTTGTGTTATTTTGAATAATTTGATAAACGAGACTTGTTAGCCACAGGCAAGCAATTTATTTTTTATAAAAATTTTACCACAAACTTGCCTGCTGGCAAGCAGGGAAACACAGTTTTATATTTTCAATGTGCTTATCTTTTTTTACCACATAGGAACATAGTTCACATAGACTATGTTTTCTATGTTCCTATGTGGTAAATTTTTTGAGTCTCGTCGCAATGAACTTTGTTATAATTCCTAAACAGCATTACCTGTTCTAGGTTCAATGGGTGTGATCTCAGCCTTTTTTTACAAGTTATGAGTTTTTAGTTATGAATGATGAGTAACTCTTAACTCAACATTCATAACTCATAACTCGACACAAAGCACCCCTTTATGAGAACCTTGCAAAAATAATTATCAAATCTGAATTAGGAATTAAAAAAAGGAATTTTTTTAATCGAAATTTGGTTTTTTACGCAATGCTTTTTTAACAGAAATTCGTTGTTTGTTTTCAATACGTTTTTTAATAGAGGCCTTGCTTGGTTTGGTGGCTTTTCTTTTTTTTTGTACAACAAGGTTTTTAGAAAGCAGTTCTAAAAATCGTTTTATGATGATTTCTTTATTTCTATGTTGAGAACGGCTTTCGTCACAAAACAACACCAATATATTTTCTTTGGTAAGTTTTGATGCTAATTTTTTTGATAAGAGTGCTGTTTCTTCATCAGATAAAGAAGTTGAGTTTTCTAAATCAAATGTTAATTCAATTTTAGAAGAAACTTTGTTTACATGTTGTCCGCCAGCACCAGAACTTCTAATGGCTTTAAATTTAAGTTCTTTTAAAATTTCAATAGAGTCCAAATTACAAAAGGCTAAAAAGTTCCGACTAAATGTATTCCTGTAAATTCTTTAGAATATTGAGGAACGATGTTTACTGAAAAATTCTTTTCCTTTTTTATATAGCCATTAATCCCTCTTTTTTTCCAACTACTTAAAACAATAGATTTACCAATGATAGTACCTACAATACCACCAACAACTAAATCACCAAACCAATGGTTGTGTTTGTCAAAATTAGACAAATAAACAACACTCATAAAAGTATAAGGAATCCAGTAATTGTCATATTCCATTTGAAATACTTTTGCAATGGCAAAATAAACTGTAGTGTGTAAAGATGGAAAAGCAGATGCTTTAGCACCACCTAATAAATACCCTTTTCTTTTGTTAAAAAAATCTAAATGATTATTTGTCAAAGGTTCTTCGGGTTCAGATTCAGAAAGTGGTCTATGGGGTCTATTTCTTCCAAAAATAGTTTTTAACCCAAGCTGTGTAACAATTGTTGAATGGGTAATTGCTTTAAGGGCATTCATTGATGCATACTGACCTCTTTCTTTGTTTAATATAAATGAAAGTAAATAGTTTCCAATGATTGGATAGGTCATATAAGCATTGTCATCTACTAGCCACCGATTATTATCTGAAGGCTCACCAACTAGAGAAATATTAGGTAATGGATAATCCAAAATAGGTTCAATATGCTCTTGAACAAATTTGGTAGAAATTTTATCGGTAAGAATTAAACCTACAATTCCACCTAAATAAAATCCTGTTTTTTTCCAATCACTGGAAATTTCTTTACCCATAAAAGCAAAATCGCTAGGGATGGTTAAAACAGTATTTTTAATTACTTTGCCAGAAGTTTTAAAAATGCTTCCTTTTTTTATGGAATCGTTTTGTGATTTTGTAGTTATTGAATAACTAAATAGTAGAATTAAAATTAAACTTTTTTTCATTAATGATGTTAATTAGGGATTTATCATATACTAAAAAAGAATTTGAAAAATGATTGAATATTAACATATTAAATGTATTGATATTGGTTGTTTTCACTATTTTAGATTAGAATAAGATAAAGTTATTATAGGATATATAACCTTCACAATTTTTATGACCGCAAGTTAGTGAAAATTTAGAATTGTGCTATAAAATTCTAAAATATTTACAAGTTAGAATTTACTTTTTTAAAATAGTGTCTAAATATTTCTTTTTAGATTAATACGTTAAAAGCTATTTTACCCATTCCGTTAGATTGCGTATATTTACTCACTCCTATACATAAAGATTGATATTTTGTATCTATCTGATAATTAAATTACGAACAGAAAAAGCAATATGCTTTTCTAAATAAATAACTTACATGGCATGCGGAAGTTGTGGTACATCAGAAAATGGTGTTCCAAAAGGATGTAAAAGCAATGGAAATTGTGGAACAGGTACTTGTGGTAGCGGAAGTAAATTAGCGGTCTTTGATTGGCTTTCTAATATGACCTTACCAAGCGGCGAAGAAAAATTCAATATTTTTGAAGTTCGTTTTAAAAACGGGCGAAAGCATTTTTATAAAAACACAGAAAACTTATCTATTTCTATGGGAGATATTATTGCCGTAGAAAGTTCTCGAGGGCATGATATTGGTGTGGTTTCGCTTGGTGGAGAATTGGTAAAAGTGCAAATGAAAAAACGAAATATTTCTGAAGATAATGAAGAAATTAATAAAATTTACAGAAAAGCAACACAGAAAGACATAGATATTTGGCAAATAGCTAGAGGAAAAGAAATAGAAACACAACGCAGAGGAAGAGAAATTTTAGGGCGTTTGGGTTTGCAAATGAAACTCTCTGATGTTGAATATCAAGGAGATGGCAACAAGGCAACATTTTATTATACAGCAGAATCTAGAGTAGATTTTAGACAATTAATTAGAGATTTAGCTACTGCGTTTTCTATTCGTGTAGAAATGAAACAAGTAGGTGCAAGACAAGAAGCAGCACGTTTGGGCGGTATAGGATCTTGCGGTAGAGAATTATGCTGTTCTACTTGGTTAACCGATTTTAGAAAAGTAACAACATCTGCAGCACGCTACCAACAATTATCCTTAAATCCGATAAAATTAGCAGGTCAATGTGGAAAATTAAAATGCTGTTTAAATTTTGAATTAGACAGTTATTTAGATGCTTTAAAAGAATTTCCAAAACAAGAAACCGTCTTAAAAACAGAAAAAGGAGAGGCTATTTTTGTAAAAATGGACATCTTTAAAAAACACTTATGGTACACCTATAAGGAAGAAAGATTTAAGTGGTTTCGATTAACATTAGAGCAAGTTTTAGAAATCATTGATTTGAATAAAAATAATGAAAAATCAGTATCGTTAGAAGAATATGAATCTGAAATAGAAGTAACTCCAAAAGTAAGTTTTGAAGATGTAGTTGGACAAGATAGTTTAACGCGTTTTGATACTCCAAAAGTAAGTAAACGAAGAAGAAAGAATAGAAATCGAAAAAAGAAAAAACCAGCTTTAGTAGGTAAAAATGGGTCTAGAAACACACTGAATAGTACCCAAAAGGCAAAGAGGAATCAACACCAAAATTCTTCTAAAACAGAAGGAAAAGCAACAAATAGCCCAAGAAAAAAGAATAGAAATCGCAAAAATAATCGTCCTAAAAATGGAAATGATCATCAGAAAAAATAATTATTTAATTATTATAATGATATTGATTTTTCTCACTTCATGTGATTCAAAAAACATTTTTAATCAATACACATCCATTCCTAATGGATCTTGGGAAGCTAACCAAAAAGTTACCTTCAATTTTACTATAAAAGATACCATTTCTAAAAGAAATTTATTTATCAATCTTAGAAATAATAAGCATTATCAATTCAGTAATATATACCTAATAACTACCTTACATTTTCCTAATAACACAAAAATAATAGACACTTTGCAATATGAAATGGCAGATGCCACAGGCAAATTTTTAGGTTCAGGATTTTCAGATATTAAAGAAAATAAACTTTTTTATAAAGAAGAAAAAGCATTTCCCATTTCAGGAAATTATACTTTTGAGGTCTATCAAGCCATGAGAAAAAATGGACAAATAAACGGAATTGAATTTTTAGAAGGCGTTACAGATGTTGGTTTTAGCATAGAAAAAACAAATTAAATACATGGAACAAGAGAAGCAAACAGCAGATTTCAAAAAATATGTCAAACGATTTTGGACAATAGTTCTTGGCGGATTTGCAACTATATTACTATTTTTTTTAATTACTTCTTGGGGATGGTTAGGCGCATTGCCCACTTTTGAAGAATTAGAAAATCCACAAACCAATTTGGCAACAGAGGTGATTTCTATTGACGGAAAAACCATTGGGAAATATGCCAAAGAAAATAGAACGCCAATTAAATATGAAGAGTTGCCTCAAAACTTGGTAAATGCTTTAGTTGCCACAGAAGACGAACGTTTTTATAACCATTCAGGAATTGATTTTAGAGGAACAGCAAGAGCCGTCATCA
>JBMYWO010000007.1:0-35908 GCA_049607505.1 Polaribacter sp. | reverse complement strand
TGAAAAACAGCTTGTTTGCTAATGCCAATTTCAGTATATAAACTATTTAAAGAGTAGTTCATTTGTTTTCTGTTTTTCCTAAACCAGTTGATTGTGGGGTGTTTGAGTTTTTTTTTAGATCAATATTAAAGTCCTCTTTTGCTATAGCAATCATTTTCTCTAAATAATCAATCTGTATTTGTTTTTTCCCTACAATTTGCTCCAAGTCTTTTACTTTTTGAGCAAACTCTTTTAGTTTTGTGTCGCTACTTTGTTTCATCTCAACTATTCGTGTCCCTTTTTCGTTAAAGGTAGAAAATTTATGAATCCACCTGTAAATACTAACATTATTTACTCCGTGAAGTTTCTCTAGTTGAAGAACACTAAAACGTCCTGATTCAAAATCTTTTACCATTTCAAGCTTAAATTCTTTCGAATAAACTCTACTCTTCTTTAATTGTTTTAAATTTGCTCTCATAAGTTGATACTTGATTTAAGTGGTCAACCTATATCAGGGACGGACAACTATCAACATATTTAACCCAGCACCCAAAAAAGATAATGTTTATAACTCTAACCAGTTGATTATGTTTGACTTATAACGGGACAGTAGTGATTTTATACTCAAAACAAATTGAGGGTTTAGAAATTTTAGAAGTTGATAAAAACTTTTTATTTTTTCTGAATTTAATTTTAATACTTTAGCAAACATCAATACTACCATTTATGAGCATTACAGAAATCAACAACGATATTCCTTTATTTCCAAATGACACCATGATATTTGGAATTCTATGTGTAATTTTAGCAGGAATTTTTTATACTTCAAAACTAAACTCATTTTCAAAATTTTATAAAATAGTTCCAGCACTTTTACTATGCTATTTTATCCCTTCAATTTTTAGTTCATTAGGTATTATTGCCGATAAATGGATAGATGTACAAGCAACTATCAATCATTTAAACTCGCTATATGGAAACCTTGAAAATGTGATAGATTTGGCATCTTTAAAATCGTATATAGCAAGCCATAGTATTGATAGCAGTGTTTATTCTCAATTTACAGGAAAAAGTAATTTATACTATGTTTCTTCTCGATTTTTATTACCCGCTTCATTAGTTTTACTAACCTTAAGTATCGATTTAAAAGGCGTTTTTAAATTAGGACCAAAAGCGTTAATTATGTTTGTAACCGCCACTATTGGGGTTATGATTGGAGGGCCATTAGCTATTTTATTTTTTAATTATGTAAACCCAGATATATTAGTGCAAGTAGAAAACACAGAACTTTGGAAAGGACTATCTACCGTAGCAGGAAGTTGGATTGGCGGTGGAGCTAACCAACTGGCAATGAAAGAACAATGGGAAGTTGGCGATAGTTTATTTAGCATTATGGTGGTGGTAGATGTTTTAGTAGCCGAAGTTTGGATGGCTTTTTTATTACTAGGTGTTGCAAAATCTGACGCGATTGACAGATGGTTTAAAGCCGATAATTCTTCTATCACAGCACTAAAAAATAAAATGGAAAAATTTACTTTAGAAACAGCAAGAATTCCTTCCTTTAACGATTTAATGATTCTTTTGGGTATTGCCTTTGGAGTTACTTCAATAGGTCATTTAGTTGGAGATAACTTGGGAAGTTACATCACAAACAACGTCTCTTTTCTAGTCGATTTTGGTTTGGGTAGTTCCTTCTTTTGGTTGATTATAATGGCTACAACAGTGGGTATCTTTTTATCATTTACAAAAGCAAAAAACTACGAAGGGGCAGGAGCAAGTAAAATAGGAACTGTATTTATTTACATTTTGGTTGCTTCCATTGGAATGAAAATGAATTTAAACGCCATTGTAGAAAATATCAGTCTTTTTGCTATTGGATTTGTCTGGATGATCATTCACGTTGGTTTATTAATTTTAGTTGCCAAAATTATCAAAGCTCCTTATTTCTTTTTAGCAGTTGGCTCTAAAGCCAATATTGGTGGTGCCGCTTCTGCGCCAGTGGTAGCGGGTGCTTTCCATCCTTCTTTAGCTCCTGTCGGAGTATTGTTGGCCGTTTTAGGATATGCTCTAGGAACTTATGGGGCGTTTTTTTGTGCTTTAATGATGAAATGGGTGAGTTGATTTTTTTAAAAAATTTCAACAAAAATCTCTTTTAAAATACCCATATTTGTACTCGAAAAAATTTAGATGTAATGAAGAAAACTATTCTTGTTTTAGCATTCGCCATTTTTATAGTTGCTTGTTCTTCTAAAAAAGAAGGCAATATGATTGTACAAGGAACTATAAAAGGGTTAAAAAAAGGAACCTTGTATTTACAAAAAATAAAAGATACGCTGTTAATTTCCGTAGATTCCGTTACCGTATTAGGCGATAATACATTCAAATTGACAGACAATATCGACTCGCCTATTATGTATTATTTGACCTTTGGTAATGATACAACCAACAAAAGAATTCTATTTTTTGGCGAAAAAGGCATTATAACCATTAATGATAATATAGATCAATTTGGATTTAATCCTAAAATTTCTGGTTCTAAAAACCAAGAAATTTTAGACAGGTTTCATACCATTCGTAAAGGTTTTCAAAACCAACGTTTAGAATTTATTAAAAAAGATTTTGAAGCTAGAAAAAATAAGAACGATACACTCATCAAACAATTGGAATCAGAGTATAAAAAAATGCAAAAAAAGAGCGTTTTATTTACCACCAATTTTGCCATTTCAAATTCAGATTTTGAAGTAGCCCCTTATATTGGATTAACAGAAATGTACGATGCTAGTTTACAAATGTTAGACACTGTAAATAAGGCAATGACAGACAACATAAAAAATTCTGTTTATGGAAAACAATTTCAGAAATATGTAGAAGACATTAAAGCGAAAGAAGAAAAATAACTTATTTCTTATAGGCATTTCTCCTACAGAAATTAACTGGAAATAAACAAGATATTAACCATACTTATCAACATTTGTTAATAAAAAACGTTGTGATTTCTCACAACGTTTTTAGTGTTTTTTACCACAGTTCTTTGTTGACTTCTATTAGAACTATTTAGTAATCTTAAAGTCCTACGTCTTAAAGTCTTACGTCCTATAGTCCTACGTCAATATTACCTTCTCTTTTCAGCAATTCTAGCTTTTTTACCCGTAAGACCTCTAAAATAGAAAATACGCGCTCTACGTACTTTACCTCTTTTATTTACTTCAATTTTTTGAATAGAAGGTAAGTTGATTGGGAAGATACGCTCTACACCCACTGTACCAGACATTTTTCTAATGGTAAACGTTTCGGAAGATCCACTTCCTCTACGTTGAATGACAACGCCTCTAAAAAACTGCGTACGTACTTTTTCTCCTTCCTTAATTTCGTAATACACTGTAATTGTATCACCTGCAGAAAATTCTGCAAATTCTTTTTTGGTTACAAATTCGTCTTGAACAAATTTTACTAAAGATTCCATATTTTATTATTTATGGTTTTTTTGAAAAACAACATACACGATTCTCGTCAGAGGTTATTTTAGCGAGTGCAAATTTAATAATTATTTCTTGTTGATAAAACGAATTTGAATTTATTTTTTTGCTTGATAATTAGTGCAATAGAAAACCCAAAATTTACGAACTTCTTTACCCTTTATTTTAATGATGATAGGGTCTAATTCTGTAACGTTTTCAAAATATTGGTTTAATAATGGATGATGATTCCCTTTCTTATTAGCATTTTTAAATCGCTTATCCGAATCAATAAATATGGCATTTTGGTTATTTAAAGTAGATAGGTTATCACCCAAATAATCAAAATGTAACGCAGACAAACCTATGATGTTTTGCGCATATACTTTCTCATCCATAAAAAAATTTAAACAGGCAGAAGTTTTATAATTATCTTCAGAAAACACAAATGTATTTGCTTGTTTTTCTTTTAGATGTTTAATTTCTTCTGATAATTCTTTCCAACCCACCCAAGTATCATCGCTTTTAATAGGAACTATATAAAACAGAATTTGTAGGCTAAATAGCAGATGAAAAACAATTGAAAAAAGAAGTTGAATTTTTAATAACTTCTTACTAATAAATATACTAGCTAAAATAATTCCTGTAATATAAGAAGGCATCATCCAGTTGAGTTTTACCCAATAAATGGGAGTAATGGCAAAAAAACCGACAAATGTAGGAATGAAAAAAGCCAATAAAAACAATGTTTTTGCTTGCGGTATTTTAAATTTTAAAAAAAACCTCTTAATATATTTGAATGTAAAACTGATAAAAAGGAAGAATAAAACAGGTAGCAACAAAAGTAATTGATGCCCAATGGCACCAAAAAAATGTTTTGGAGAAATCTTAAATTTTGAGATAGAACTGGTTCTTTCTGAAGATTGAAATGCAAAAGAAGCAAAGTCGTTTTGATAATTCCACCACCAAACAGGAAACGTTACCGCTACTGAAATCAATAAAGAAATCCATAGCCAAGGCGAACGCAAAAGTTTTCTATATCTGTTTGAAAATAAGATAAAAGCAATCAACCCAAATTGAAGCAATAAAGCGGTGTATTTACTATTGAAGGCTAACCCCATGGCAATTCCTCCTAAAATCCAATACCCTTTTTTTTCTTCAAAAATTGCTTTGTACAAGCAAATTAAAGTTAAAGACCAGAATAATAATAACGGAACATCTGGTGTTGAATTAAAAGATAATATAGAAATAAATAAAGTAGAAGCTATCAAAACAATAGCACTGTCTAATTTCTTTTTTGATAAAAAGTAGGATGCTAATTTATAAAAACTTACAATGGTTAAAGATGTAATTACAAAATCAGCAAATTTTATGGTAAAAATGGATTGCCCAAAAATAGCTGTAAAAATTCTTAAAATATAGCCAATCATTCCAGGATGATCAAAATAAGACAAGGATAAATTTTGACCGTATAAATAATAGTAGGCATCTTGTGGCATTAAGCCCATAAAAGGCAATAACAGAAAGCGAAAGAGTTGAAAACCCAATACCCAAGAAATCGCCTTGTTGTTTTTTATAAAAGATAAAATTTTATTCATCTTTTAGCAAATCAGGTCGTATTTGTTGCGTTCTTTCATATGCTTTTTCACTTCGCCAATCGTCAATTTTTGGGAAGTTTCCAGACAATAAAACATCAGGGACTTTTATTCCTTCAAAATCTGCAGGTCTTGTATAGACGGGTGGCGACAATAAATTGTCTTGAAACGAATCGGTAAGTGCAGATTGTTCGTCGCCTATTACACCAGGAATTAAACGTACAATAGCATCTACTAAAACAGCAGCAGCCAGCTCCCCGCCCGTTAATACATAATCGCCAATAGAGATTTCTTTAGTAATCAATGTATCTCTAATTCGCTGATCTACACCTTTGTAATGACCTGTTAAAATAAGAATATTTTTTTTGAGTGAAAGTGTATTTGCGGTAGATTGGTTGAGCGTTTTTGCATCTGGAGTCATATAGATAATTTCATCGTATTTGCGTTCAGATTGCAATTTTTTAATACAATTAGAAATAGGTGCTATCATTAGCACCATTCCTGCTCCACCACCAAATTGAGTATCGTCTATTTGCTTGTATGTACCCAAACCAAATTTGCGTAAATCGTGTACAATAATTTCTGCCAAACCTTTGTCTTGCGCTCTTTTAATGATGGAATGGTTAAACGGACTTTCTAGTAAATTGGGTGCTACCGAAATAATATCTATTCGCATAAATGCAAATGTAAGTTTTTTAGCAATGTATTAAATAGCGTTTTAGAAGGAAGTTTCTCTTTAATACGAACATACACCTTAACTGTAAAAACAACTTAAGTTTAAGAAAATAAACTACCTCGACAAAGGTACGGGGTATCAAAATTGCTTACGCCAACATAGTTACAGGATTTTCTATAAATGTTTTTAATGTTTGTAAAAATTGTGCACCAACAACACCATCAACCGTTCTGTGATCGCAGGCTAACGTTAGTTTCATAGTATTTCCAACAACTATTTGTCCGTTTTTAACAACTGGTTTTTCAACAATGGCACCAACTGATAAAATAGAAGAATTTGGTTGATTGATAATAGACGTAAAACTCTCTATACCAAACATTCCTAAATTAGAAACCGTAAAAGTACTTCCTTGCATTTCATCTACTTTTATCTTTTTATTTCTCGCTTTTCCTGCTAAATCTCTAACAGAAACACCAATTTGTGTTAAACTCAACTGATTAGTATGTTTTACAACAGGTACAACCAAACCTTCATCTACAGCAACAGCAACACCTATATGAATATGACTGTGGAAAATGGTATTATTATCTGTCCAAGAAGTATTTACTTGCGGATGTTTTTGCAAAGCCATTGCACAGGCTTTTACAATCATGTCATTAAAAGATATTTTTGTATCAGGAATGGCATTGATGGTTTTTCTAGAAGCCATCGCATTGCTCATATCTACTTCAATATTTAAGTAGAAATGTGGTGCAGAAAATTTAGAATTTCCTAAAGATTTTGCAATTGCTTTACGCATTTGAGAATTTTTAACTTCCGCTGATTTTTCTTCACCGGCAATAGCAAAACTCGTTATAGGTGCAGTTGTAGTTTCAGCTTTAATAGCTTCGACTTTAATAGGTTTTGCTGACGGAGTATAGTTTTCTATATCTTTTTTGATGATGCGTCCATTATTTCCAGAACCATTAATAGCTGCTAAATTGATGCCTTTATCAGAAGCAATTTTTTTTGCCAAAGGCGAAGCAAAAATACGTTCGCCAACATGAGTTGTAATAGTATTAGAAGTTGATTTTGACTCTTCTACAACTTTTTCTTCTTTCTTTTCTTGGGCAACTTCTTCATTTGACGAACTTGCGGGCAAACCACCATTTACTACAATAGCAGAAACATCTGTTCCTTTTGGACCAATGATAGCCAATAAACTATCAACAGGTGAAGTTCCTCCTTCTTGAACACCAACGTGTAATAACGTTCCTTCATAGAAAGATTCAAATTCCATAGTAGCTTTGTCAGTTTCAATTTCAGCTAAAATATCGCCTTCTTCAACGTTATCACCTTGTTTTTTTAACCATGTTGCCACAGTTCCATCGGTCATAGTATCGCTTAATCGAGGCATAGAAATTACTTGAACTCCATCTGGTATTTGTGTTGTTTCTATGGTTTCTATGGTTTCTTTTGTTTCTGTGGTTTCTGTTGTTTTTATAGTTTCTGTTATTTCTATTGTTTCTGTTGTTGGAACTTCAGAACTACTATTTAAAATACCAGAAATATCTTCGCCTTCATCACCAATAACAGCTAAAAGAACATCAACAGGAGAAGTTTCGCCTTCTTGCACACCAATATGTAATAGCGTTCCTTCATGAAAAGATTCGAATTCCATAGTGGCTTTATCGGTTTCAATTTCAGCCAAAATATCGCCTTCTTCAATTTTATCTCCAACTTGTTTCAACCATTTTGCCACAACACCTTCTTCCATAGTGTCGCTTAATCGAGGCATATTTACAATTGTAGCCATATAATTAACTTATAAAAGGATAATCTTCTTGTTCATAAACCATATCATATAATTGATTTGTTTCTGGATATGGAGATTCTTCTGCAAATTTCTCACATTCTTTTACCAAATCTTTTACTTCTTTATTTATTGCTTCAATTTCTTCTTGCGAAGCGTATTCTTTTTCTTTGATGATGTCTAAAACCTGTGTAATAGGATCTATTTTTTTGTATTCTTCTACTTCGTCTTTTGTTCTATAATGCTGCGCATCAGACATAGAATGTCCTCTATATCTGTAGGTTTTCATTTCTAAAAAAGTAGGACCATCACCACGCCTTGCTCTTTGTATGGCTTCATCTACAGCTTCTGCTACTTTAATAGGATTCATACCATCTACAGGGCCACAAGGCATTTCATATCCTAAACCAAGTTTCCAAATATCTGTATGATTTGCAGTTCTTTCTACGGAAGTTCCCATAGCATATCCATTGTTTTCAACAATGAAAACAACAGGCAATTTCCAATTCATTGCCATATTAAATGTTTCATGCAAAGAACCTTGTCTTGCAGCTCCATCACCAAAACAAGTTAAGGTTACACCATCACTTCCTTTGTATTTATCTGCAAAAGCTAATCCTGCTCCTAACGGAATTTGCCCGCCAACAATTCCATGACCACCATAAAAACCAAATTCTTTTGAAAAAATATGCATAGAACCGCCCATTCCTTGAGAAGTTCCAGTAACTTTTCCATACAGTTCTGCCATCACACGTTTAGGATCTTCTCCCATACCAATGGGTTGAACATGATTTCTATATGCAGTAATCATTTTATCTTTTGAGAGATCCATTGCATGCAATGCACCCGCCAAAACAGCTTCTTGGCCATTGTATAAATGTAAAAAACCTCTTACTTTTTGCTGTATATACACAGAGGCTAGCTTGTCCTCAAACTTACGCCAAAACAACATGTCTTTATACCAATCTAAATAGGTTTGTTTGGTTACTTTTTTCATTCTAATTATTCTTGTTTGTTTATAGATTATTTATGCTGATTTATAAATAAACTGAAAAACAAAAATAATGGTTTATGTAGAATAAAAAAAGGGAATTTGAAGAATTTGATAGGAAGGATTTGGGAAACTTTTTTATTTGTCTTTTGCAATGACCAATGTGGCTTTTGCACCCGTTGCTAAATTCCATTCGTTGGACGAAAGTAACATACCCGCATCATTATATACTTTAAAAGCAGCAGTATTTGGTCCTGAAGTTCCTTGGTTTAGTGCTTTAAAGGCTATTTTGTTCATACCCACTTGAAGCGGAATATTAAACGTTTGGTATCGCTGTTTTAAAACAATATTGACAATGACTGGAATATCATTTACCAAAATAGTAACTCTGTCTCCATCTGGATATTGAAAATCTCTACAAATAATATTGACACTGGCAGAATTTGTTCTAAAACTTCCTAAATCTTGATCTATTCTTGGGTATTGATATTGACCATTTATTTTTTTGAAAGCTTTTAAAAAACGTTCTTCACTTAATTTAGCTTGACTAATAATTCCTTTGTTTTTTAAATTGTCTTCTTGTTGTTTCTTTTTTAGCTTTTCGTTTTCTTTTTCGTAGGCTTTTCTAAATCCATTTGTTGGATCTATATCAATAGACTCTGGTTTGTCCACCACTTTTGCATTGATAGGTGCAACTGCTTTTATTTTCCCTTTCTCTTTGTTGCTATTTGCATTGTCTAATTGCGCATAACTTTGTATAGCAGAAAAAATAAAAAATAAATATGTAAAAAAAGTCTTCATAGTATTCATCGGAAACAATGGTAACAAATATAATGCCGATTTAATTTTAAATGATTTTAAATTTGTTAAAAATTATTTATTCTATGGGAAAATTAAAGTAGGTTTTTGGAAATGGTTCATTTCTTAAAGTGAAATGCCACCATTCTTTACTGTAAGGTCTAAAACCATTTTCTAACATAATTTTACGTAATAATAAACGATTTTCTTTTTGAATAGAAGTTAAATTTTTATGAAATGGATGTGATATTTCACCAAAGAAATCATAGGGACTTCCCATATCTAATTCTTTTCCTGTATTGGTATTTACAATGGTTACATCAACTGTGCTTCCTCTTGTATGTCCAGATTTTGATGCAATATATCCTCGTTTAAATAATTCTCTTTTTGGAACTTTTGGATAGTATTGACTTTTCATTAAAGTATCATTCAATACTCTTGCCCAACGTACAAAATGATTGACTGCTTCTTGAGGTCTATAGCCATCAAATATTTTAAGACTTAATTTTTTTTTGACTAAAATTGATTGCACTTTTTTTAAGGCATTTGCTGTTTTTGTAGTAACAATTAAGCAGTTTTTATGATAGCCCTCTATAGGTTTTCCTATAAAATTATTGTTGGTTATATATCTTAATTCTGTTTGAATGCTTGGATCAACTTGATACAAATACACAAAACCTTTGGGTAATTTTTGAGCGCAAGTTGAAAAACTAACAAATATTAAAAAAAGAAAAAAAGTGTTTTTTTTACTCATTTTGTATTTTTATTACAGTTAATGTAATTTCAAATATACATCGTTTTAATGATTTGCATTTAATTTTGGGAAGATGCCTAATTTAATGATGTAACTTTACAATGTTAGTAGAATTAAAAAAACGATACTAATTCCTTTGGATATGTTATTAGAAAATTTTAATTTGATTAATATAACAACAATAAATTGTTGTTATACAGGTGTTAGCTTTAATGTGGGATACAGTATTTGATCAAAATATTATTAACAATTAATACAATTTTATTAACAAAAAATATTACCTTTGCAAAAGAATGGCATATCCAGTTTTACATATAGCAAATAAAATAATCGCTAGCACTGACGTAGAG
Source organism: Polaribacter sp. (assembly GCA_049607505.1). GTDB lineage: Bacteria > Bacteroidota > Bacteroidia > Flavobacteriales > Flavobacteriaceae > Polaribacter. The sequence goes on along the minus strand of JBMYWO010000007.1, from coordinate 25,518 downwards.
CATGGAGAATTAATTTCAAACCTGAAGTTACAAAAGCTTCTTTATTATATGCAAGGTTATTTCATAGCTGTTTTTGGTAAACAGTTGTTTGAGAATGAAATTGAAGCTTGGCAATATGGACCTGTAATTAGAGACGTGTATAATCACTTTAAATCAAATGGTTCATCGTCTATAAATATTGAATCAGGGGCTATAATTGCTGAATTAAATGACGAAGAGGATGCTTTGTTTAATGAAGTTCTTAACGAATACGGACAATATTCTGCAATTAAACTTATGAATATGACTCACGAAGAGTTGCCTTGGGTTAAAACTTTTAGCGAAAACCCTCAAGGAGTTATATCTAACGATTTAATGATTGAGTATTTTAAAACTCAAATAATTGAGTAAAAAGAGACTTAAACCTAGAAAGTCAGAAAAAAAGAAAATAAACACGTCTTCATTAACAGAAACAAAAATTGACTATCCTATTTTTTGCTTCAAACACTTACAAATAAACTTTAACGGAGATAATAAATTCTATTTTGATTTTATAGAAAGATTAAATAAGTTAAGTAATCTTTCTTGGAAACAGATTAATCTAGCTCATAGACACGGATTTGGAACTGAAAAAATACCAGTTGGACAAATAAAACCTGACCTTCCTAACTTTATTACACCTGACGTAAAAAACTTATTGGTTTTTAGAGCTAGCGGAGATAATAGACCGTTTTTAGGAATAAGAAAAGATAATATCTTCCATATCGTTTTTATTGAAGAAAGATTTGGAGATGTTTACAATCATTAAAAACACTAAAGCTACTTCTGTATAATTAATTACCTGTTTATTAAATATCTACGGAAATTATCACGCATTTTCTATTCGGTTTTACTTGCTAACTTTAGTTCTTAAATACAGAATCTAACAATAAACGTTATATGTCGTTAAAACAAAATAAAAAGACATATTTATTTGATCTTTAAAAAAAGAGATAACTAATAAAAAAGAGAACAAAGACTCATTTCCTTATAAAACTGTAACATTTCATTTTCTATTTTGTCTTTAGAATGTAATCACTTAAAAAACAAAATAATGAAATCTAAAATTACATTCTTAAGTATCTGTTTGTTTCTTACATCTGTTGTTAGTTTTTCTCAAAAAACGGTAAATGCTTCAGATATTTTAAAAGATATAAAAAATGGAAAGTCCATCAATATAAAAAATGCAACTATTGTAGGTGTTTTCGATTTAACCTATATGGATGAAGCCTTAAAAAAATTGCCAAAACGAACCAAAAAAAGTTGGTGGGGAAATAGCAAGAATAATGACAATGTGATAAAAAAATTAATTGAAACAAAAGTTTCTTTTCAGAACTGTATTTTTAAAGACGATGTGTTGGCTTATATTCCTCATGAAGACAGTGGCTATACTTTTACGGCTAGTTTTGAAGAGGAAGCAATTTTTAAAGCATGTACTTTTCAGGGAAAAGCGATGTTTAAATATTCTCGTTTTGAAAAAGATTCCGATTTTTCAAAGTCTATATTCGAAGATGACAATACGTTTAAATATGCAAAATTTGATAAAAACAGTAACTTTTCAAATACTGTTTTTAAAGAAGCAGCAACATTTAAATATGCAAAATTTGAGAGAAATGTAAGTTTTGCAAATGCGCTCTTTAAAGATGCTGCAACGTTTAAATACACAAAATTCTTCAATGGAGTTTCTTTTAATAATACCAATTTTGAAGAAAACTTAAATATAAAATATGCAAATATTAATGGCAGTTTTGATATTAAAAATATGAAAGTTGCTTATGACATCGATTCTAAACATACTAAAATAAACGGGAAAAGTTTTAGCAAATATTTGATTTCAAATAAGTAAATAGATTTTAAATAACTAAAGTACAGCTATTTATTCAACAACAAATTTTCCTTTCATCATGGCAAAGTGTGCAGGAAAGCTACAAATAAAATCGTAAACCCCAGTTTTTGGTGCAGTAAATTCAATGGTAGTTGTTTCACCACCACCAATCATTTTTGTATGTGCTAAAACATCAGTTGTTCCTTCTGGTATATAATCATTGTCTTTAGATGCAGCGGCTTTTGAAGCAAATGTAGCTAGTTTAACATCTTTTTTTAGAATAACCACATTATGCCCCATCACTTTTTTGTCTAATTTTCCAGTATGTGTCAACGTTAATTTTACTTTTTGACCTGCTTTTACAGTCATCTTTTTGATATTAAATTTCATAATATCATTGGTGGTAATTAAAATATTAGCAACACCACTGGCATCCACTACTACATTCGTTTTTTCTTTTTTGGGAGAGGTCAATTCTACCTGTTTAGAAGTGTTTTCTTTTTTAACTTTTCCACAGCTTACCACTATAAATAAACTAATAATTGCAATTAAGATACGTTTCATTTTTTTTACTTTTAAAAGAGTAATATTAAGTTTTAGTGCATAACAAAAATAAGTATTATTTTCAAAAAAGTAGATCTATGTTTTTTTAACGGGTGTAAAACTTTTTTAGAAAGACAAATAGTATGGGAATAAGAAGTATTTTAAATGCAAAAAAACCTCGAAAATCTATTGTATGATCAAGGTTTTAAGAGTTAAATATGTGGTCCCACTTGGGCTCGAACCAAGGACCCCTTGATTATGAGTCAAGTGCTCTAACCAGCTGAGCTATGGGACCAAAATAATAAGGCAACAAATGTACTATTAATTTTAAAATACCTAAATAAAATGTTTGAAAAATTATTTTGCTAAACTTCTCTTTGCATTAAGCCTACACCAAAGATTTTCAATTTTTCTTTATTCGTTGTTGAGATGTCTAATAGCGGTATTATTTTAAACGCTTTTTCAGTATAAAATTGGATTTGTTTTTTTATCAAATTAGGAATATTGGTTTTCTCAAAAATACTTTTTACTTCTTTTATTTTCATTGAATTATCATCTAGTTTTTGACTGTACAAAAATTCTAATTTTTCTTTGTCTTTAGCATTTGCAGTTTCTAAAGCTTTTATGTACAGGTATGTTTTTTTATTTTCTATAATATCGCCGCCAATTTGTTTGCCAAAAGTTTCTGGATTTCCAAAAGTGTCTAAATAATCGTCTTGAAGTTGAAATGCAATTCCCAAATTTAAACCAAAATCATATATTAGATTCGAGTTTTTTTCATCCGTTTCTGCTACTATTGCACCCATTTTTAGAGCTGCTGCTATCAGAACGGATGTTTTGAGTTGAATCATACGTATATATGCTGGAATGGTAACATCATTTCTAGTTTCAAAATCAATATCCCATTGTTGCCCACCACAAACCTCTAGTGCTGTTTTACTAAATAGTTTTGCCAATTTCTGAAAAACTTTGGGTTCGTAATTTTCAAAATATTGATAGGCTAATATCAGCATAGCATCACCAGAAAGAATACCTGTATTTAGATTCCATTTTTCATGAACTGTTGATTTTCCTCTTCTTAAAGGCGCATCGTCCATAATATCATCGTGTATCAAAGTAAAATTATGAAAAACTTCTACGGCCATAGCAGCAGGCAATGCTTTTTTAAAATCATCAGAAAAAATGTCGGTTGCCATTAAGGTTAAAACAGGTCTAATTCTTTTACCGCCTAACTGTAAAATATAATCTATTGGGTTGTACAAATTTTTAGGTTCTTTAACAATGTCTTGTGATGCTAAATGGTCTAAAAACTCTTTTTGATACTTTGATATATTCAAAATTGAAAATTTTTTGTAAAAGTACTGTAAAGAAATTCTTCTTTCTATGGGTTGATTAAAAAAGTTAATAAGACTTTGGAAACTTTTTTTGTTTCTAATAGTTTCCTGCTGTACATTTGTAATCGAATTGATAAGGTCTGAAAAAAAGATTTTTAAGTGGTTAAAAATCTGTCAATGATGGTTTTTAGGATAACGAGCAAAATGAAAATTCTTGCGGAATGACAAAACTGGATGGCAAAACTATACCAACGGTAGCCAACATATCATACTAAAAAGTAACCAAATTATAAATGAAATATATATACCTCTACTGTTTTTTTGTTTTTACAATGCATGTAAAAGCACAAAAAAAACCAATAGCTCTTTCTTTAGATAAAGCCATAAAGTTTGCACTCACTAACAACTACGATATAAAAGCGGCAAAGAACGATGTTTTAGCAGCAAAAAAAACAAAATGGGAAACAACCACTATTGGATTACCACAAATAGATGGTAAAATTGATTATATACACAATTTAAAACAACAATTTCCAGGAGTAGATTTTAATCAAGATGGGGTTATTGATTTTGGTGCTAAACAATCTGTTACGGGAACTGCAACGGTAAGGCAATTGGTTTTTGACGGGTCTTATTTGGTAGGCTTACAATCTGCAAGAACCTATCTGAAAATTTCTGAACAAGCAAAAGAAAAAACCAAATTGCAAATTAGAGAAGCTGTCATTAATGCGTATGGAAATGTTTTGGTAGCAGAAAAAACGATTGAAATTTTATTAAAAAATCAGACTGTAAATAATCAAATTTTAAAAGAAACAAGGGTAGGTTTTCAAAATGGTTTGATAGAAGAAGAGCAAGTAGAGCAGTTTGAAATTACTGACGGAACTATAAAAAACAATATTCGATCAGCAATAAGATTGCGAGACATTGCCTACAAAATGTTAAATATTTCTTTGGGGATTGATATTCATACAAAACTTACCTTAAAAGATGATTTAGATAGTTTGGTGCTTGCCAATACGGATTTGAATTTAATAACAAGACCCTTTAATCTAAACAATCATATAGATTATAAAATTGCTAAAAATGATAGAGAAAGTAAACGTTTGTTGATGTTGTTTGAGCAAAGCAAAGCCTTACCAAGATTGAGTGCTTTTGTAAATTATTCTTATATCGGAAATTCAGATACCTTTACGTTTTTTAATTCATCTCAAAGTTGGATACCAACTTCTGTATTTGGTCTAAGTTTGGATGTTCCTATTTTTAGTAGTCTTAAAAGAGAAGCTAGAACCCAACAAGCAAAAATTACATTAGAAACTGCCGATATTCGTTTGCAAGAAGCTAAACAACGTCTTATTTTGGCTGCAACAAATGCAAGAAGCAATTATCAATTAAGTATAGACAATTACCAAACCGCTCAAAAAAATTTAGCATTAGCAGAGCGAATTGAAAAGAAACAACAAATAAAATTCAAAGAAGGAGTTACCACAAGTTATGAATTGTTACAGGCTCAAACACAACTCTATACCCAACAAAACAATTATGTACAAGCCATGTTAGATATTATTGCCAAAAAAGCAGCTTTAGAAAACGCATTAAATTTACGAATCAAATAAATGACCCCTTATCTATAATGAGAACACTATATATACTAGTATTAGCCACATTCTTTTTTATTTCTTGTGATAAGAAAAAAGAGGAAACCATAGAAGATGTTATTGCTACAAAAGACATCAAAAAAATTAGAAATAAGAAATCTGATTTAGACAAAAAAGTACAAGAAATTTCATCAAAAATTAAACTACTAAATGTAGAAATTGAGAAATTAGATACTTTAAAAAGAAGACCATTAGTTACAGCTATTAACTTAAAAAATGAAGTATTTAAGCATTATTTAGAATTGCAAGGAAATGTAAAAACAAAACAAAATGTATTGATTTATCCAGAAATGGCAGGTACTTTAGAAAATGTTTTTGTAAAAGAGGGGCAATATGTTTCTAAAGGACAAGTTTTGGCAAAAATTGATGATGGTGGTATGACACAGCAAGTTGCTCAAGTAGCAACTACAGTAGCTTTAGCCAAAACAACGTATGAGCGTCAAAAAAGATTGTGGGATCAAAAAATTGGATCTGAAATTCAGTTTTTACAAGCAGAAACCAATTATGAAGCTAGCGAAAACTCGTTGGCTCAACTAAAAAAACAATTAGGCAAATCTAATGTTAAAGCCCCTTTTTCTGGTGTTATAGATGATGTGATTAAATATCAAGGCACCGTAGTTGCTCCAGGTATGGGATCTGAAATTTTTAGAATTGTCAATCTTGGAAATATGTATATAGAAGCAGATGTTCCTGAAAGTTATTTGACCAATGTCAAGCAAGGCAAAGATGTCATTATTGAATTTCCTATTTTGGGAGAATCAATAACAACCAAAGTGAGACAGACGGGTAATTTTATCAATCCTGCCAATAGAACTTTTAAAATAGAAATTGGCGTTCCCAACAGAGGTGGAAACATTAAACCAAATTTGACTGCAAAATTAAAAATTAATGATTATACCAATTCAAAAGCTATTTTAATTCCACAAAGTATTATTTCTGAAAATGCAGAAGGAAAGCAATATGTATATGTGATTAAAGATGTAAAAGAAGATGTAGGAACAGCAAAACAAGTAGTTGTAACAACAGGAAAAACGCAAGATGATGTGATAGAAGTTTTAAACGGTGTTGTGGTTGGCGATTTGTTGATAGAAGCGGGTGCTAGAAGTGTAAAAGACGGACAAGAAGTGAAGATTAGTGAGTAGTTTTTAAATTTCAAAGACAGTTTTGATGGTTTTAAAAATTCGGACACTTTCCCACATAGTATTCTGTATAGGCATTTTATTCTTTTAGATTTTGCTCTTCTATATGAGTTACAATTTTGTCGAATTTCAATTTTAACCCATGGGTTTCTAATGATTGTCTTATAATTGGTTCTAAATCTGTTCTATATTTTTTTAGTTGCGAACTTTTATAAATGTCTTGTACTTCTTTACTCTCACTTTTAAGTAGTTTGTTCAATCTTGGTCGAACATATTTTGGTAAATTTAGATATTCAATTTTTACAGTATTTGTTCCTACTTTCTTAATTTTTGAAAATAAATTGTCTATTAATTCAGGTTTTAAAGCAAGATGTGGTAGAAAAGGACCTACAAAGGCGTATGTGTTTATTTTAGCACTATTTAATTTCTGTAATGTTCGTAAACGAGTACTTGCTAATGGTGCTTGCACTTCAAGAAATCGACTTAATTTATCATCAGAAGTAGTAATACTTAATCCTACTTCTACATTTTCAATCTGTTGTAAAATATCGATATCTTTCAGTACAATGGGCGATTTTGTTAAAATTCCAACTCTGCCTTTATAATTATTATCTGCAAAAACTTTTAAAATTCCTCTTGTTAATCTATACTTATTCTCTACTCCTTGATAAGGATCGGTAACAGTACTTAATACCACTTTTGGGTGGGGTGTTTTTTTCATCAATCGTTTAATATCTTTTTCCATTAATTCGACTGCGTTTGTTTTTACATATACATAATTTCCCCAGTTATTATTGCTTTCGCCAACAAATCTTCCCATAAAAGTAGCGAAGCAATACATACAACCAAATTGACATCCTGTATATGGATTGATTACATAATCTGCTGACGGAACAGAAGTGTTTCCGATAATAGATTTTGCTTGAATTTCTGTTACTTTAAATGCCATAATTATTTTAATTAAAAAAAATTGATAAAAGATATATTTTAATATTGTTATTTCTCTTTTTGTAAAACTGTCGATTAAATGAATAATCGACAGTTTTGATTGTGTATTACCATTTACCATTCGTATTAGCCCAATCTGCTTCAGCAGGTATGGTTTGTACAACATCCCAATGCTCTACGATTTTACCATTTTCTAAACGAAATAAATCGTAATAGGCCGATGACAAACCTGTGTTTGCATCAGGAAAACCTTGTGACATCATTAATGCAAAATTACCTTCAACATGAATGAATTTTATAGCCTCATAAAAAGGCGTGCCTTCGGACAAGGTTGATAGAAAGCCTAAAAAAGGTTGAATATCTGTACCATAACCAACACTATGCTGTGTGTAATTGTTTTCATTAAAATAATTGCCAATAGTAGAGTATTTACCTTCTATAAATATTTTTTGACTTGTTTCTGTTACAATCGCTCTGTTGGTTTCTGTTTCGTTTAAATTGATTGTTGGTGTTGTTACCCCATTAAGTTGGGTAGTTCCGTCTCCGTCATCTTGTATATTGGCTAAATTATCCCAATGTTCAACAATTTTTCCGTTTTCAAAACGAAAAATATCAAATACAACTTGTGGTGTATTAGTATTCCAAGTTCCGCTATATTCAGAATGTAGTACCACAATATCATTATCAGTAAATGCTCTAACGGTGTTTATAATTGTGCCGTTAAATGCACCCGATTGTGTTGCTCCAATTACTGCCGATGCACCATTTGGGTACGATAAGTTATGCTGAATATATGTACTAGAACTAATGTAATCTTGCATTGCTTTTACATTGCCAGTTTGTATGGCTTGTAATACTGCTATTGCTTTTTCTTGATGCGTAATAGTAGGGGTGTCATCATCTTTATCACAAGATAATAGTGTTGATATTGAAAGGCATATAAGTAAAAGTGCTTTTAGTGTATTTTTTGATTTGTTCATAAAATTGTTTTTTAGAAAACTGCTGATTAAATAATAATCGACCGTTTTGATTTAAAATATTTTTTTCTAATTAAAATTTTCCATTATTATTTTTCCACAGATCTTTTGCAGGAATGGTTTCTATAACATCCCAATGCTCTGCAATTTTTCCGTTTTCAACTCTAAATAGGTCGAAAAAAGCTGTTGGTTTTCCTCCAAAAGTTCCTTCACTCATTGTCAAAACAAAGTTTCCTTGCCCTAATATTTTATGTGTTTTTTCATATACCATATAAATACCTTGGTCTGCCATTGCTTTTAATGCTTGTCCAAACCCAGAAACACCATCAGGCACTTGTGTATTATGCTGTATATAGTTATCCCCGTCAAAGAAGCGAGATGATTGGTCGTAATTTTGACCTATTAATATTGTGTTTACAAAATCTTTAATAAGTGTTTTGTTTTCTTCTGTTTTATCAAAGTCTTTAATTTCAGTTGTTCCGTCAATTTGAGTATGTCCGCTAGGGCTAGGTTTATCTGATTTTTTTACTAAATTATCCCAATGCTCTACGGCTTTTCCGTTTTCAAAACGAATTACATCAAAAGCAATTTGATTGCCCATAAAATCGTAGTCCATATGAGCCACAACATAATTTTCGTCTTGAAAAACTCTTACTACTTTTGCTTTTGAAATAAGGCCTTGTTTTACAAATCCTTCAAATACCTTTTTTCCATCTGGAACATTAGGATTGTGTTGAATGTACTTTTCATCACTTACATACTCTACTACTGCCAACGTGTTTTTTGTAGGCAAGCTCTCTAATAAGGCAACAGCCTTTTCTTTTGCGGTTTTGTTTACCATTTTATTTGTTTTTTGATTATTAATACTACTTGGTTTTTTTTGTGAATTGCACGAATAAATGGCAATTAATAGAACTATTGCCATACTTAAAATGCTAGTTGATTTCATCTTTCTTTACTTTGATTAATTATGGTGCAAAGATGAAAGGAAGTAATAATTTAGAAAAGGTGAATTTTAGTAAATAATGGTAAATCTTTTCCTTTTAAACAGAGAGAACTGTTTTTTGAAATTCTTTTGGAGAATACGTAGTATGCTTTTTAAAAAATTTTGTGAAATTAGTAGGCTCTTCAAAACTTAATAAATAAGCTATTTCGCTGATGCTTCTTTTATTATCAACTAAAAACTGTTTTGCTTTTAAAAGTAATACTTGATCTAAAAAATTTTTAGCTGTACTTTGGGTAAATGTTTTCGAGGTTTCATTTAGTTTTTTATATGAAATAGATAACCATTTACAGTAGTCATTTATGTTTCTTGATTGATTTATTTTATCATCAATCATTTTTTGAAATTGAATAAACAGTTCTTTCTGTCCTGCATTAGCATTTGTTTTATTTAAGGGTTTATTACGTTTAATCTTTAAAAGAAAGGTACGTAATAAGCATTGTAAAATTTCGCTTTTTTGTTCATTTTGAGGAGAATTGTATTCTTCATATAAATAGGAAATTAGTGTTCTGATAGAATTTACCTCTCCTTTATTAATGGTTAAAAATGGTTTGTATAAATAGGAATTGTACGGAAAAGAATAAGACAGGTCTTTAAACTTCACTTGATTTTTTTGTAAAAATGTTTCGGTAAATAAAATTAGAAAACCTTTTGCATTTTTATAATCAATCCATTTGTGTAGTTGCCCTTTGTTAATAAACAAAATATTGTTTTTCTCAAAGTTGTAGATGTTAAAATCTATTTGGTGTTTGCCTTTTCCATTTGTAATAAACATTATTATATAAAAATTGATGATGTGTGCTTTTTCTCTTCTTTCATCCTCAAAAAGCGTATAGAAATAATCTAAATCCACAATTTCAAAACCTAATTCTAAAATATCAGATTTAAAGTTTACCAATTCTATCTTGTTAGGTTTTTTCACTGTATTAGTTTTTGCTTCCAAAAAAACATCAAAATTGATTACCCATTATATTTAACATAGAACCAAAAAAATTAACTCAATTATCTACATAACAGGAACTCCATACAAATCAAAATCTCCTGCTTCATAGATTTTTACATCAATAAATTTGCCTATTTTTAGATAGTGTTTTTTAGCATCTACTAACACGTCATTATCTACGTCTGGCGAATCGTATTCTGTTCTACCATAAAAATATTCACCATCTTTTCTGTCAAATACACATTGAAAAGTTTTTCCCACTTTTTTTTGGTTCAATTCCCAAGAAATCTGACTTTGAATTTCCATAATTTCGTTGACACGCCTAAATTTTACATCCGCAGGAACATCATCCTCTAAAACATAAGCACCTGTATTTTCTTCATGCGAATATTCAAAAACACCTAAACGTTCAAAACGCATGGTTGAAACCCAATCTTTTAATTCTTTAAATTGTGCTTCTGTTTCACCTGGATACCCAACAATTAGAGTTGTTCTAATTGCCATTTCTGGAATGGTTTTTCTAAATTGATGAATTAATGCCGTAGTTTTTTCATGTGTTGTACCACGTTTCATCGACTTTAAAATCTCGGTATTAATATGTTGTAGTGGAATATCTAAATAATTACAGACTTTTGGCTCTCGTTTCATCACTTCTAAAACATCCATAGGAAACCCTGTTGGAAACGCATAATGCAAACGAATCCATTCAATTCCATCTACTTTTACTAGGGCTTTTAACAATTTTGCCAACGCACGTTTTTTATAAATATCTAACCCATAATAGGTTAAATCTTGTGCAATGAGCATCACTTCTTTAATGCCTTTTGCTGCTAATTTTGTAGCTTCTGTAACAATATCTTCAATGGGTGTTGACTTGTGTTTTCCTCTCATTAACGGAATTGCACAAAACGAACAAGGTCTATCGCATCCTTCGGCAATTTTTAAATAGGCATAATGTTTTGGTGTGGTTGTTAATCGTTCGCCAATGAGTTCGTGTTTGTAATCAGCTTCTAAAACTTTGAGTAAATTGGGTAAATCGTGTGTGCCAAAATATTGATCTACATTGGGTATTTCTTTTTCTAAATCAGGTTTGTAACGTTCACTTAAACAGCCCGAAACAAATACCTTATCAACTTCTCCCGCTTCTTTTTTTTGGGCATAATGTAAGATAGTGTCTATACTTTCTTCTTTGGCTTTGCCAATAAATCCGCAAGTATTAATTACTACAATATTTCCGTCGTCATTTTCGTCTTCATGCACCACATTTTTACCATTCGCTTTTAACTGCCCCATTAAGACTTCAGAATCATAAATATTTTTAGAACAGCCTAAAGTAACAACGTTGATTTTATTTTTTTTGATGGATTTTGTACGCATAGTTTTAAAAAAGAAAAGAATAGGCGATTAAATAGAAAAAATATTCGCTTTAATTCTTATGTAATATTAGCTTGCAAAAATACTTTTTTTTAAAAGAAAGGCAATTGTAATAATTTCCTAATGGAATTTAAGAACTCCGTATCAGACACTAATGAAAAATAACTTTAATCATAAAAAATTCAATCAATATAAAGGTTTATTGAACTTATATTTTTAGGTTTAATAGCCAATAATTCTTCCTTCTGTCCAATAAACGGACTTTTTTTAAGTTGTTTTACTCCATCTCTAATTTGAAAAATTATTTTCTTTGCAAGTTTAATATTCACTTCTTCTGCATAGTAGTTAAATAGTAAGTCAAGCTGAAATTCAGCAAAGTTTGACCAAACAATTTTATATTTCATCAATTGTATTTAGCAAAAACGTCTTCGTGACTTTTAAAGTTGCCTGTTTCAAAATCTCTTTCAGATTGGTCGATGCGCTTATTCATTTCGTCCACACTCATAGGCTTAAAACGATTTTTGGTTTCAGATTTAAGTATGTTCTCAAAAAGAGTAACTATTTCTTCGCTTTGTAATTTTAAAAATTTTTCTACAAATTGAATTTTTCTTGTTTGTATATCCATACTGTAAAGTTACAGAATTATATTTTGCTAAATCGACAAAAAAAGTTGCTTTCTATTTTTTAGCACAAATCACATTACACCACATCGATCTCGGCTATGAGTAGTTACATAAGTTTTTAATTCAATTCTTCAATTTTTCCTCTGTTTTTGTATCTAAATGCAAAAGGTCTTTTGTTTTTACTTTTCTTTTTCATTTCTGACCATCTTTTGATTACTTGTTCTACCATTTCCCAAAAGCTGTAACCATCTGAAGGTGGTTTAAAGAAAAAAACTCCTAATCCAAATTTTTTGTACAGTTCATACTGATGTTTTGTTGTTTGAATTCTTACATCTTGTGTTATAACAATAGCTTTCTCTTTACCTGCAATCGGAATCCAATCTTCATCCTTTGCTCCTTGACCAAAAATTTGTTTAATAGATAAAACTTCAAATTGATGCTTTTCTTTTAAATTCAGGTGTTGTTGAAAAACGTTTATTCCTTCCGCTAATTGTTGTGCAAAATTTTCATCAATGTAAATTTTTGTCATTAAGCGGCTTGTTTTTTACAATACTCAATTGCATCGGTTACTTGCTTTATGGAAATTTCGTAAGAAGTTGAAATAAATTTCTTTGTTTCCTTATTTCTGTAAAGATTATAAATTGTTTCTGGTAATAAATTTGTTCCGAAAATTGTGGGTTGTCCAAATTGGTGTTCTGGGTCAACGATAACAGAATTGTTTTTGCCGAGCGGATAAAGCCTTTTTGCAATATTATTTTTATCAAAATCAAGTTTATTTACAAAATTCTTAATGAATTTTAAATTCAGTTGTTTTGTCGAGTCAAGGTCAATAATTTCGTCTTCTTGGATTTCAAATACTATTTTCTTTCCTACATAATGTATTCCGTCAAGTATTTTGGCATTGGCAAATGGAAATGGCGTATGATACATTGATGCTAATTCTTGATGAGCATTTAATATTTTTTGTGTTGAAACGCCTGCATCTTTAAACTGGTAGAAAATATAAAATTCGATTAAAGTATGGAAGCTAACCGCTCTGCTATTTCCTATAGACCAAGAATATTTACTACCAAAATCACTAGCAAATCTTTTGTCCCAATATTCGTTTAGAAGTCTGCGGACTTTATAGTAGTCCAAATCAAGAATTTTTGCCAAGTCTGGCAAAGTGTAAATTCCATTTCCTATTTCAACTTTATTTTCAAATTTCATTTTTCTAATTGATTCTACAAATTTAGAACTTTTTCAATCGTACAACTAACTCTTCATATCCAAACAAATATATTGATTTACAGTTAAATATTTCAGCATAATAAAACATTTTGTTGTTATTATAAGTTCCCGTTTTAAGTACATAACAAAAAAATAGTAACACATAATTTCTTTAAAATCAGTATTTTAAATACAAGTGTTTTGTAAGACCTTTCAGGTTTTTAAAACCTGAAAGGTCTTGATAATAAAATATTTACAAAGTTTTTAATCAATAATACTTATTTTTGTTATGAGTTAATTTTTTCTATTGATAATCTTTAGGCATTTTTCTAACCTTAGTCAGTTGCTCAAAAGCATACCCAATTTCTAATAATTTTCTTTCAGAAAAAGGAGTTCCAATAAACGTTAAACTAATAGGTTCTCCAGATTTTTTATATCCCATAGGAATTGTTAACGTTGGATATTTTGCAACAGCAGCAACTCCAGCATGATAATTATTGATGGATAGAATTGCATCTAAATTATCATCATATAACGTTTTTAAAAAGGTTTTTCCTTCGGTATTCAAATTTGTTTTTACAATCTCTAATTGCGCTAATGTAGTTGAATCTTTTACAATTCCGTCAAACAATTTTTGACCATAAGGAGACCTTAAAATTGAATCTTGTAAATTAAATTCGGTAATATCTTTTACAGATGTTACCTGTACGTTTTTATCTGTATAGGTTGATAAATACTTGGGTAAATCATGCTTCATATCAATATTCAACAGCGTTATAAACCCGTTAAAAGAAATTGTTGGAGGTGTAATTTCTATAATTTCTGCGCCAGCAAGTTTTATTTTTTCAACAGTTGAAGCGTATATAGAATCTGATAATAATGGTTTTAAAACCCCTAATTTTTTTCCTAAAAGTTCATGACGAAATCCATTTCTAAAATAGTTTTCTTTTGTATCTAAAGAAGTTACATCACTTTTATCAAAACCAGACATAGCATCTAAAAGAATTGCATTGTCAATAGTATTTTTTGTCATAGGTCCAGGCGTGTCTAACGTGCTAGAAATGGGTACAATTCCTGTTCTACTTAAAACGCCAATTGTGGGTTTTAAACCCACCACAGAATTCTGACTTGATGGTGATGTAATAGACCCTGAAGTTTCTGTACCCACTGCTGCCACTGCAAAGTTTGCTGCAATTGCTACGCCACTTCCTGCTGAACTTCCGCCAGTTTCAAACAGGTTTCTTCCATACGGATTTAAAGTTTGTCCGCCAATTGCAGAATATCCTAACGGGCAACCAGAACAGAAAAAATAAGCCCACTCACTTAAATTGACTTTTCCTAAAATAATTGCACCATTTTTTTTGAGTTGCTGAACAATAAAAGCATCTTCTGTATTTTTATTTTCAGCCAAAGCAATAGCTCCTGCTGTGGTTGGCATACCTTTGGTATTAATATTGTCTTTCAACAAAATTGGCATTCCGTAAATGGAATATTCAGAAATAGTATCTTTCTTTTTGTCTTTTTCTCTAGCTTCTTTCACAACATTCGGATTTAACGCAATAATGCTGTTTAAAGATAGTGTAGAATCACTTTCAAACTTTCTGATCCTGTACAAATAAAACAGTGTTAATTGCTCATAAGTAAGTTTTCCTTCTTTGATGTTTTTTTGAAGTGAAAGAATGTTTTGTTCTAAAATAAGAGGTTTTAGGGTATTGTAATTTTCTTCAGAAAAATATGCCAAATCATCTTCAAAAGGTTTAAAAACCACATTCATATCTAAATATTTAGATTGAATAAGTTTAAATTGCATTCTCTTCTTCTCGTGTTTTTGTTGTGCTTCTAATTCAGCAGTTTCATCATATTTTTTAAAAATAACGGTAGGTTGTTTTTCTTGGCAAGCAATTAAAATTAGTGTTGTCAAGGCTAAAAAAAGTAGGTTTTTCATGGTGGTTGATTTATTGGCAACTGTTTTTTAGTTTATTTAGCAATTAGTTTATTAAATTTCGCTTTTTCCGATTTTGTCATAATTGCGACATTTCCAAGATAACGTCCGTTTTTGAAAATGAATGTCCATTCTTGTTTACCATCCTCGTTGTAAATATACAATTCACCATTTCCATTTTTTAATGTTCCTTTATCTTGTGGTTTTCCGTCTGGTCCAAAATTTGAAATAACGTTCCACGGAATCCCGTTTTTGTAAATCACTTCGCTCCAAATTGAACCATTTGGATAATAAAAGATATATTTCCCATTGTAAGAAGGTGCTAAATTAATAGTCTCTAATATTTGTATTCCAGGAACAATAGCAGCGAAACCACCCGCTTTACCATTTATCGTTCCATGTACCAAACCAGTTATTGTCGGTTGCATACTAATACCTGGTCTAAATGCCATAGTTCGATCAATCGAAATAACTCGCATTACAGGTCCACCACTAAAACCTGAAATACTTGGGTCATCAAGAAGAAAGAAAGGGTTAACTACTTTGTTGTCGAATCTACGTAGATAAATAATATCACTAGCAGGTCTTAAATTTTTTGTTATTGGCGCAATAGATTTGTAAGAAATTCCTAGTCCAAGCGGAAATCCAAAAACTGTAATTTCTTGTAATCGATCAGGTACTTCTAATTTTTCTATAATTCCAGAATACCCAATTGCTCCTAAATTTAATTTTTTATAAAAATCAGTATCGAATATTTTTAAAGGTATATGCAATACAGCAACATCTGCTTTTGGGTGTAAAACCCATGGTATTTGCTTAGTATTGGGTTCTAAAAGTTTATCCATGGTTACTTCTCTTTTTATACCTTTTGAACTTTGGTATTTAAGTTTAGCATTTATGGAAAGGTCTTTGGCAACATGAGCAGCAGTCACTAAATAAATATCTAGGTTTTTATAAATAAAAAAGCCTGTTCCTGCTTTAAATGTTTTACGAGCTTGTGTTTTTCCATTTTTCTGATTTTTAATCAAAATTTCATATTCTTTATTTTTGATTACTTTCTTTTCAGGAATTAAGTCAGATAAGTGTACCACAGAACTAAAAAGGTCACGTATGCCGACATCTTTATTTTGCGCATTAATCTGACAAAAAACAAGGCATAAAGTTAATATTAAAGTGTATTTCATTTTTAGTATTTTATAAATTAAGCATCCATCTTTTGAGTACATACATCCTTCAAATGAATCATCGCAAAAACAGCATAATTAATCATATCTTGATAATTCGCATCAATTCCTTCAGAAACTAACGTTTTTCCCTTGTTGTCTTCTATTTGTTTTACACGCAGTAGTTTTTGTAAAATCAGATCTGTTAACGAAGAAACACGCATATCTCTCCAAGCTTCTCCATAATCGTGATTTTTATTGAGCATCAATTCTTTGGTAATTTTACTATGTTTATCATACAATTTAGTGGCTTCTTCTGTAGATACATCAGGGGTTTCTACAATGCCTTTTTCTAACTGAATTAATGCTATAATTGAATAATTGATAATCCCAATAAATTCAGATTTTTCTCCTTCTTCAATCTTTCTAACCTTGTTTTCCTGTAATTGACGAATTCTTTGCGCTTTTATAAAAATTTGATCTGTCAAAGATGGTAAACGCAAAATTCGCCATGCGCTACCATAATCGCTCATTTTTTTTATAAATAAACTTCTGCAATTTTCTATTACAGCATCATATTGTTTTGATGTATTTTGCATTTTTTGTAAAAACTATTTTTCCAAATGTAGTAAATCTTAAAAGCATTTCGTTTATTTTTACGCTGAAATTATCAACCGTAAATTCAGCTAAAAAAAATGCAATACTATTATGCAAGGGAGCATGCTCCCTTGTGAAAAAAAGTGAGTTAAAATGACCATAAATTGTAAAGGAACATTAATAGATTTATCATCGCCAAAAGTGATGGGAATTTTAAATATCACTCCCGATTCTTTTTTTGACGGTGGCAAGTATAAGAATGAATCGGATATTCTTTTTCAAACCGAAAAAATGCTTTCCGAAGGTGCCACTTTTATAGATGTTGGGGGGTATTCTTCTAGACCTAACGCAATACATATTTCTGAAGATGAAGAATTAAAACGGATTGTTCCTGTTATTGAATTATTGGTAAAAAACTTTCCTGAAATTATTATTTCTATTGATACCTTTAGAAGTCAAGTAGCTAAAGAAACTGTTGTAACTGGTGCGGCTATGATTAACGATATTTCTGGTGGAAATATAGACAAAAATATGTTTACAACCGTTGCAGCATTACAAGTTCCTTATGTTCTAATGCATATGTTAGGAACTCCACAAAACATGCAGCAAAACCCTGTTTACAAAGATGTTACAAAAAAAATAATTTCTTTTTTTGCCGAACAAATCTTTGCATTACATCAATTAAAACTCAATGATATTATTATAGATGTTGGTTTTGGCTTTGGAAAAACAACTGAACACAATTTTGAATTGTTAAAAAACCTATCGCTTTTTAAAAATTTGGATGCGCCAATTTTAGCAGGAATTTCTCGTAAATCTATGCTCTATAAAACTTTAGATATTTCTGTACAAGAAACCCTAAACGCAACCACTTCTGCAAATACAATTGCCCTTTTGCATGGTGCAAATATATTGCGAATTCACGACGTTAAGGAAGCTATGGAAGCTATAAAAATTGTGGAGCAGTGTAATAATTATGACACTATATTGCTCTAGTCGTCCTGTTTGTCTCCCTGAAAGGGTCTCACGTAAAGTGAATACAGTACATGAGATTCTTACGGAAAGGCAAAATAGTATCGAAAAACAAAAAACTTTGGATGGGTTTACCCATTGCAAACAACATAGAATTAAAATATTATCCCTGCATCAAATCTTCAATTTCGTCAATTTCAATAGGAATGTTACGCATCAAATTAAAAGGTTCTCCTTGTTCTTGAATAACAACATCATCTTCTAAACGAATACCAAAACCTTCTTCAGGAATATAAATACCAGGTTCTACTGTAAAAATCATATTTGCTTGCATGGGTTCGTGCAACAAACCATAATCATGTGTGTCTAAACCTAAATGATGACTTGTACCGTGCATAAAATATTTTTTATATGCTGGCAAATCGGGGTCTTCATTTTGAACATCGGCTTTGTCTAGTAATTTTAAATCGATTAATGCTGAAGTCATTATTTTTCCAACTTCTTTATGATATTCGGCCCAATCTGTACCAGGAACTAATAGTTTTGTGGCTTCCTTTTTTACCCTATTTACGGCATTGTAAACGGCTTTTTGTCTATCAGAAAAACGCCCAGAAATAGGGATGGTACGTGTCATATCCGAAGAATAATTTGCATACTCTGCGCCTACATCTAACAATAGTAAATCGCCTGCTTTACATTGCTGATTGTTTTCTATATAATGCAACACATTGGTATTATTTCCGCTTGCAATAATAGGCGTGTAGGCAAATTTTTTAGAACGATTTTTTAAAAATTCATGTATAAATTCTGCCTCAATTTCATATTCCCAAACCTCTGGTTTTGTAAATTCTAATACTCTACGAAATCCTTTTTCTGTAATATTACAGGCGTGTTGAATTAAATCAATTTCTATTTGATTTTTTACAGAACGCAATCGTTGTAAAATAGGGTTACTTTTGGCTACTGAATGTGCAGGATATTTTGCCAATAACCATTTTGTAAAACGGTCTTCTCTAGTTTCTGTTGCTACATTTGCTCTATAATGCTCGTTGGTGTTGATATAGACATTTTCTGATTGAGTCATCAATTCAAAAATGATTTTTTCCATGTCTTGTAGCCAATACACGGTTTTAATGCCACTTGTAGAAAAAGCAGCTTCTTTGGTTAATTTTTCACCTTCCCAGATAGCAATATGTTCGTTGGTTTCTTTCAGAAATAAAATTTCTTTATGGGTATCTTTTGGGCAATCTGGAAATAAAACCAACACACTTTCTTCTTGGTCCACACCACTTAAATAAAAAATATCTCTATGTTGTTCAAAAGGCAGTATGCTATCTGCACTAATAGGATATATATCATTAGAATTAAAAAAAGCAATACTATTTGACTTCATTTTTGAAGTAAAATTTGCTCTGTTTTTAATAAAAAGTTGTGCCTCTATTTTTTGGTATTTCATCATAAATGGATTTTGATAAAAACAAATGTACTAATTATTTACTTTTATTGTAATGACATTCAAAAAGTAGTACAATATCCATAAAAATAAATCTCAATTGTCCTGATTCTCTATTGTTTATTGTTTATTGTTTATTGTGAATTACAAAAATTAATGTATCTTGTAGCGAATTTTTAATTAAAAACAAACTTTATTATGAGAAAAATTATTTTATTATTTTTATTACTAACTGTTACTTTTTCAGTTAGAGCTCAATTTCCAGAAGGATTTGAGACATCGGTTCCACCATCAGGTTGGACTTCTTTTATTGGTACTAATGGTGAAGGAACTAGTCAAAACTGGGAAGAATCTACAACAGCGGCTAGTGGTTCTAAAGCTGCGTATGTTAGATATGAAAATGTAACAAATAGTGCAGAAGACTGGTTAGTAACACCACAGTTTACGCCGTCTTCTTCAGCAAATATATTAACTTTTAAACAGAGACAGGGTTTTGGTTCTGATTATGGAACTTCCTATACAATTCGTGTTTCTACTGCTTCACAGACTACACATGCAGATTTTACAATTGTAGATACGCAAGCTGAAGGAGATTTTGGAACAGTGTATAGTACTCATAACGTAGATTTATCTGCTTATAATGGAACGCCAATTTATGTTGCTTTTGTTATGGAGAATGATGACGGAGATAATTGGTTTATAGATGATGTAGATGTAATTGAAAATGCTAGTCCACCAAATTGTGCTACAAACCCAACTCCAGCAGATATGGCTACAGATGTTGCTGTAACTTCAGGGAATATTACTATTGCTTGGGATGCTCCAACTACAGGAGATGCTGCTACTGGATATGAAATATTTTGGGGAACTACTTCTGGAAGTTTGACTTCTTTAGGGACAATATCGGCAACCACAGTAAATATTAATAATGTTAATTATTCTACTACCTACTATTGGATGGCAGTTCCTCAAAACGTAGGAGGAAGTGCTACAGGCTGTGCAGAATGGAGTTTTACAACAGAAGCTGCACCACCACCACCACCAAACGATACATTAGCAGGAGCAATTCCTATTACACCTTCTGCAGCAGGAACAGGTTGTACAACAGCAACATTTACATTGCCTTTTTCTACTGACCGAACTACAGATAGTGGAATGGACGGAACATGTAGTACTACAGATACAGGTTTAGACCAATTCTTTACGTGGACAGCTACTACAGATGGTTTATTATGGAATGATTCTGCACCAGGAAATCCTGGAATAATTATTAGAGATACTTCGGGTACTGAAATAACTTGTGCAGGGACTTTTGCTGATGATGATACAATTTTATCTGGATGGACAATAGGGGACGATTTAATCATCCAAATTTATGATTATGGAACTTCTGTGTCTGATGTAGCATTTTGTTTAGAAGAATATACTTTGCCACCCGCGCCAGAATGTGCAACAAATTTAATGCCAACAGATACTGCTACAGATGTTGATGCAACAGGTTCAAGTATTACTCTTTCGTGGGACGCTCCAGCATCAGGTGCTACACCCACTGATTATGAAATTTTTTGGGGTACAACATCAGGAAGTTTATCTTCTTTGGGTACAACAACTAACACTACTGTAAATATAACAAATGTGAATTATTCAACAACATATTATTGGATGTTAGTTCCTAAAAATGGACCAACAAGTGCTGTAGGATGTGCTGAACTTAGTTTTACAACAGAGGCTGCACCACCACCACCTTCCAATGATAATTGTGTCAATGCTACAGGTGTTGGTTTATTCCCATTTAATGAAACAATAGATGCAACATTTGCAACAAACAATAATGGATTTATTTCTGAATGTGGAGGAATGAATGATGGAGTTTGGTACACTTTTACAACCGTAAACGCTGGTACCATTGACATTGCTATTACTGGGGTTACTGGGTGGGATCCTGAAGTAGCATTGTATTCTGGTTCTTGTGGTACCTTTATTTGTGTAGATTCAGCTGACTCTGGAGGTTCAGGAGTAAATGAAACACTTTCAGGAGTAGCTGTATCTGCTAATACACAATATTGGGTTAATATAGGGTATTGGTCGAATACTACAGATAACCCTGAAGGCCCCTTTACCATAGATATATCTACTTCAGATACTACCACTATTATACCCATTATAACTTGGACAGGTACAACTGGTATAGATTGGGCAACAACTGGAAATTGGGATACGGGTGTGGTTCCAACAGCATCAGACAATGTAATTATACCAAGTGGTTTAACAAATTATCCAACAGCTGCTTCTGCTGTTAATGTAAACAACATAACTTTAGAAGCTGGAGCTTCAATGATTGCACAATCTACAGTAGTTGGAAACATTACTTATAAGAGAACTTTATCAGTAGCAGACAAATGGTATTTAGTCGCTGCACCCGTAGTAGGTGAAACCATTGAGAATCTAATAACAAACCATACTTTTGCAACAGGAACATCTCCTAATATTGGATTAGCACCTTACGATAATACACAAACTGATATTAATGACCGATGGAATTATCAAGAATTAGGCTCTATGGGTCCTATAAATAATGGACAAGGATATTCCGTAAGGTTAGCTACACCGAGCGATATTTCATTTACAGGAACTTTCAACACCAATGATGTAACACAAGCAATTGCAATAGGTGCTGGAGATGCATTCAATTTAATTGGTAATCCGTATCCTTCGTATATAAATAGTGGAACATTTTTAACAACCAATACCAGTAACCTAACAAGCCAAACCATTTGGATTTGGAATCAAGCCACTGGTATGTATGACACAAAAGTTACTGATGATGCTTTTAAAGTAGCACCAGGACAAGGATTCTTTGTTGAATGCGGAACAGCAGGCACTATTACTTTTGAAGAATCTACCCAAAGTAATGAAGCTACAGATACATTTCAAAGACAAACTAGATCTGAAATAGAACTAACTATAACAGACGAAACCACTAGCAGATATGCCAAAATCTATTATGTAGAAAATGCAACCACAGGTTTTGATAATGGTTATGATGGTAAACTCTTTGGAGGCGTACAAAACAGTTTTGAAATCTATTCACATTTGCTTGCAGACAATCAAGGAGGTAAATATCAAATTCAATCCTTATCAAATGCAGACTACGAATCGATGATTGTGCCTATGGGTGTAAAAGCAGACGCAGGCAAAGAAATTACGTTTTCTGTAAAAACAATGAATTTACCAACAGACGTCAAAGTATTTTTAGAAGATAAAGAAGCAAATATATTTACACGTTTAGATGAAGCAAACACTGAATATAATGTAACTTTATCTGAAGCATTAGATGGAGTAGGAAGATTTTATATCCATACTTCTGCAAGTGCTTTAACGGTTGGTGATGCAACTTTAAGTACGGTGAATATCTATAAATCAGATATTTCAACATTAAGAATTGTTGGTTTACCACAAGGAAATACCACTGTAAAATTATTTAGTGTTGAAGGAAAAGAGGTACTGCATACTTCATTTACTACAAATGGAATAAAAGATATTTCGTTGTCAAGACTAAGTGCTAGTATGTATATTGTAGAAATACAAACAGAAATAGGTAAATTGAATAAGAAAATTATTTTAGAAGAATAAGAAAATTAGAAATTTAAACCTCTTTTAAAGGGTGTATAACAAATTGTCACAATTTGTTATACACCCTATTTTAAAACAAGTATAAAAGAAAACTTCAAAAAAATGTACCTTTGTTGTACTTTTATATAGCTGATGACAACACAACAACTTGTAGTTCAAATTAAGAAAAAGAAATCGTTTTTATGTATTGGTTTGGATGTAGATCTCGCTAAAATTCCACCTCATTTATTAAAAAAAAAGAACCCAATTTTTGCTTTTAACAAAGCCATTATTGATGCAACGCATCATCTCTGTGTGGCATACAAACCTAATATTGCATTTTATGAAGCCTACGGAATAAAAGGCTGGAAAGCTCTAAAAAAAACAATTCAATATATTAACAAAAATTATCCTGAAATTTTTACCATTGCTGATGCAAAACGTGGTGATATTGGCAACACCTCCACCATGTATGCAAAAGCGTTTTTTGAAGATTTAGAGTTTGATGCTGTTACTGTTGCTCCCTATATGGGAAAAGATTCTGTTGAACCTTTTTTAGCATTTAAAGATAAGCACACCATACTATTAGCATTGACTTCTAATCTGGGGGCGTTTGATTTTCAAACAAAAATGATTGATAATAAAGAAGTATATAAAGAAGTTTTGCAGGTCTCTAAATCTTGGAAAAACGCTGAAAATATGATGTATGTTGTGGGTGCAACAAAAGCTGAATATTTTAAAGAAATTAGAAAAATTGTTCCAAATTCTTTTTTGCTAGTTCCTGGTGTTGGTGTTCAAGGCGGTAATTTACAGACGGTTTGCAAATATGGATTGTCTAAGAATATTGGACTGTTAGTCAACTCTTCTCGTGGAATTATTTATGCTTCTAACTCTTTTGATTTTGCAAAAAAAGCTGCTGAAAAGGCCAAAGAATTGCAAATGGAAATGCAAGAAATTTTGGGGTAAATTATTCTTTTAGTTTTATTCTAATAGGCAATTGATATTGGGTTGTAACAGGAATTCCTCTTTTGGTTGCAGGATAAATTTTAGGCAAACTTTCTACACTTATTTTTAACAAACTATCCAATGTAGGAAAGTGATGTTTAATTTTTTCTGAAGCGTGTAACTCTTTAAAAATAATATTTCCTTTGGAATTGATGAATAAATGAACCGTAATCATTTCATCAATAGAAACTTGGCTAGTCAACTGATTATCAGATAATTTTTTTGTAATTAATTGATGAATTGTGGTTCTAAAACAATTCGTTTTTTTTGCTTTTTCTAATAAACTATCACAGATAGCAAATGAAGGAAATACATCTACAGAAGAGAAATCTACACTAGTATCTAAACTATTTGTAGATGAGGTATTGTTTTGCGTTGACGAAAAATAAGTACACGAAGTACAAAAAATGATGATGATTAAAAAAGAATAAACACGCAAAAACATGAAAGTTAATTATTGTGTGAATTTACTAAATTTTGTTGAGTTATTATAAGAGAGCATGCTCCCTTGCCTATATTCCAGTACTTCCAAAACCACCAGTACCACGTTCAGTTTTGTCTAAAACAGCAACTTCTTGCCAAGAAATATGTTCGTGTTTTGCAATGACTAATTGTGCAATTCGCTCACCGTCATGAATTACAAAATCTTCATTAGATACATTGACAAGAATGACACCAATCTCGCCTCTATAATCTGCATCTATAGTTCCTGGGGAATTTAACACGGTAATTCCTTTTTTTGCTGCCAAACCACTTCTTGGTCTCACTTGTGCCTCAAAACCAATGGGTAAGGCAATAAATAAACCTGTTTTTACAAGAGTTCTTTCCAAAGGTTTTAAGGTAATTGATTGCTCAATATTTGCCCGTAAATCCATTCCAGCAGCAGCAGCAGTTTCATAATGCGGAATCGGATGTTTAGATTTGTTGATGATTTGTACCTTCATTGTATAAAATTATGATGACAAAAATACATAAAATAACAATCTTTTAATGTTGAATTTTAGGTAGTGTCATAGATTAATTGATTATGGGTTTTTTGGTCTAAATTATAATAGTAATCTCTATGAGATTTATGAAAACGAATGTCTGGCTGAGCCTGTCGAAGACTGAGATTTTAAAAAGAAATTACATTGACGTTTTATATAACTATTTATTTTTCAACACTTTAATAATATATCTAAAA